>NZ_JAKJIB010000369.1 GCF_021864505.1 Falsiroseomonas oryziterrae | reverse complement strand
GTCGGCATCCAGCTGCGCGCCGCGGAGAAGGATCACCTGGTGTGCCGCGAGCATCGCGCGGAGCGCGGCGGGCGTCCCAGCATCGGCGGCGCGGAGCAGGCGCGGCCGCTCGATCTCGGCGCCGAACAGCGCGTGCAGACGGTGCGGCGCCGGGCCCGACGGGTCCGGCGCAAAGGCGAGGGCCGCGCTCATCGCAGCACCTCAGGCCGCGCTGGCGAAGGGCAGCGGCAGCTGGCGCGCACCGCGGGCGCGGGCCAGCACGAGACGGGCGACGCGCGCCATCTCCTGCGGGTCCGGGAAATGCACGCCGTCGAGATCCTCGAGCACGGGATCCATGGCGACGAAGTGCCAGTCGGCGGAGGCGTTGACGGCGACGCCGACGAAGCGGCCCTCGATCTCGATGGGACGGGACTGGATCATGATCTGGCCTCGGGCAGGGGGCTGAACGCAGGCAGGGCGCGTGCCGGACGCATCATCGGCCGGCGGCATCGCATGCCCGGACAGAGGCCGGCGCGACGCCGGAACCCCGCGATGGCTGCGCTGCGCGGCGCCGTGATGGGCATGGGCCTGTGCTCCGCACCGCCGAGGCCAATCCCGACGGAGCGAGGTCATTTCCACGCGCATCAGATGTCGAGTCAAGAAATCAACGAACGAAAGAAGTAAATACTTCCTATCGGTCGTGTCGGAGAGACGGTGCCATTCCGGTCCCAGGCGCGAGGAAAGGATCGCCCCCGACATCGGCAGCGCACCGGCGGGGCGCGAAGCCGCCTGTCTCGGGGAGGCCGTGGCGCGGCCGATGGCGAAGCGGCGCTACTTGCGGGCCGGCCGATAGGGGCAAAACGGGCTTGATTGAGTAGGAGTCCTACATATAATCGCCGCCATGACCGCCGTCTTCGACAGCCTGTCCGACCCATTGCCCCGCCGCCTCGCGGCCGGGCTGTCGCGCCTCTCGGTCGCGCTGCGCGCCGGCCAGTGGCGGCTGGCGGAAGCGCACGGCCTGACGCCGACCCAGGCCCAGGCGCTCGCGCTTCTGGCGGCACGCAGCGGCGCGGCCCGCCCCGCGCTGCGCGTCTCCGACATCGCCGAGCACCTCGCCATCACCCGCCCGACCGCCAGCGACGCCGTCACGGCGCTCGAACGCAAGGGCCTGATCCGCCGCCAGCCCGATCCGCGCGATGCCCGCGCCACCGGGCTCGTCCTGACGGAGGCCGGCACGGCCCTGGCGCGAGAGGCCGGGGACTGGCCCGCGACGCTGCTCGACGTCGCCGCCGACCTGCCGCCCCCCGAGCAGGAGGCGCTGCTGCGCCTGGTGACGAAGCTGATCCGCGGCCTGCAGCTGCGCGGCGCCATCGCGCCGGCGCGGATGTGCGCCACCTGCCGCTTCTTCCGCCCCTACGCCCATCCCGCCGACGCCGCCACGCCGCATCACTGCAGCTTCGTGGATGCGCCCTTCGGCGACCGCCACCTCCGCCTCGACTGCGCCGAGCAGGATCCCCTGCCGGATGACGAGGCCGAGGTCGTCTGGACCCGCTTCGTCAGCGGACCGCCAGCCGCCACGCCACCCTAGCCGGAACCCACACGGATGAGCTTCGAGATCACCCGCGGCATGCTCGCCGCGGCAACGGGGGCGCTTGCCCTGTCGCTGGCGGCGCCGCTTGCGGCGCAGCCCCACCACGGCGCCGGCATCGCCGCGCCGCGCGGCAGCGCGGCGCTCGCCGACTTCGACATCGTGCAGGCCTCGATCGCCGTCGAGCGCGACCAGGCCGTCTTCCGGATCCAGGTCGCGGGCCAGGCCGGCGCGACGCGCCCGCAGGAAACCGGCCGCTTCGCCGGCAGCGACGTGCACGCCTATGTCTGGCCGACCACGCTCGACAGCGGAATCGTCGGCTTCGATCCCGGGCAGGGCGTCCTGGCGCTCGCCGTCACCTTCCACCCGGATTTCGACGACGGCGCGCCGGGGCGCGAGCGCAACCGGCATGTCTGGCACAGCCACTGGGTCGTGCTCGGCCCCGATGCCGCCTGCGGCGATGCCGCGCTGAAGGTGCAGGACCTGCCGCGCGACCGCCATCCGCGCGTGCCCGGCGACTGGCCCGGCGTGCCGCTGATGATCTCGAGCCCCGACCTGCCGCCGACCTTCTCCGGCGACACGATCGAGGTCCGCGTGCCGATGGCCGAACTTCCCGGCCTGCGCGAGGCGCGCTTCGACGGCGTGACGGCGGGCCTCAAGGTCAACGGCAACCTGCACGCCCCGCTGCTCTGCGTGGCGCAGGTCTTCGACGTCGCGTCCGGCAACCTGTCCCTGCCCGGGCGCGTGGCACCCGGCGGTGGGACGCGCTGAGGCGGCCAACCCAGCGCGTCCGCGTCGCCACCCCCAACCGACCCTGCGAGAGACCAGAGGAGAGCAACGATGCTCCGAATGAACCCGATCGAGGACACCGCCGCAACGCCGCGGCGCCGCGCAGCCTGACCCGAACGGAGGGGCCCCGGGGCATCCGCCCCGGGGCGACGAAGGATCCGCTCATGCATCAAGACCCACGCCCCGCGCCGGAATTCCAGGTCTCCGCCTGGCTCCATGCGCCCGAACCGCCGACGCTCGCCGCGCTGCGCGGCCGCGTCGTCGTCGCGCTCGCATTCCAGATGCTGTGTCCCGGCTGCGTGCAATACGCGCTGCCGCAGCTGCTGCGCGTCCGCCGCGCCTTCCATCGCGACCACGTCGCGGTGCTCGCGCTGCACACGGTGTTCGAGCACCACGCCGCGAATTCGCGCGCGACGCTGGAGGCCTTCGCGCATGAATACAGGCTCGACATCCCGATCGGGATCGACGCCCCGGACCGGGCCGGCGGCGCGCTGCCGCGCACCATGGCCGCCTATGCGATGGAGGGCACGCCGACGCTGCTGCTCATCGATCGCGCCGGCCGCCTGCGACGCCAGGCGTTCGGCCATGTCGAGGACCTCGTCCTCGGCGCCGACATCGCGCTGCTGACGGCGGAGCGCGACGCGCAGGTCGCCGTGCCGCCGGCGTCATCCCGTGACGCCGCCGGGCCGGGCGCGACCTGCCGCATCGCGTGAGGACCGCGCGCGCGGTCCTCGCGCCGCCGTTCAGGCCGGCACCGTCTCGCGGCTCCAGGCGGCGACGGTCTCCTCCAGCGTCACGCGGCCGCGGCGCTGCTCGCCTGCGCCCGAGAAGCGGATGTGGCCGCTGTTGATGCCGTCGTACATCTCGGCGATCAGCCGGGCATAGGCGTCGCCCAGGCCGGCCTCGCGCAGGATGCCCTCCCAGGCGGCGCGCGGCGGCTGCACCGGCACGACGTCGCGCCCGAGCGCCTTCGCCATCGCGGCCGCCGCGTCGCGCGCGGAATACTCGGCCGGCCCGGCCAGCTCGACCAGCGCAGGCGCCGAGGGGTCGGCCAGCAGCTCGGCGGCCACGCGCCCGATATCGGCGGTGGCGACCATCGGCCGGCGCGCATCGAGCGCGGCCAGCATCGTCGGCAGGATCCCCTGCGCCGCGGCGATGCCGAACACGCTCCGCCAGTTCTCCTGGAAGTAGCTCGGGCGCAGCCGCGTCACGTGCGGCGCGGCATCCGCCAGCACTGCCTCGGCGCGATGCAGGCCGAGGATCGGGCCGGTGCCCGCGGCGAGATGCGCGCCCTCCGACGAGAGCAGGACGAGCCGGCCGAGGCCGGCGGCGCGCGCCGCCTCCCGCGCCGCCGTCGCGACCTCGGCGTAGTAGGCGACCGGGTCGGGATGGGCCG
>NZ_JAKJIB010000368.1 GCF_021864505.1 Falsiroseomonas oryziterrae | reverse complement strand
CCGCGGCTGAACGCCGGCCGGCGCCCGCCACAGGCGGGCGTCGCGACCGGGCGGCGGGCATCGTCCCGCGGCGGCAACCTTCCGCCGTCGCGGGACGTTCTGCCCGCGTGCCGCGGCCGCGAGGCCGCGCGACACGGAAGGAACCCGACAGGATGACCCGCTTCGCACTGGCGGCGCTGTTCGCGCTGCCGCTCTTCGCCTGCGCCAACCCGAACGACGGCACGCGCGGCAACCCGCCTTCCACCGCCACGCAGCGCGCCTATGACCGTGCGACGGACAGCCCGCGCACCAGCGCCGACGGCACCGGCAACAACCCCTCCGGCACCGCGGCGACGCGCGCCTTCGACCGCGCGGCGGGCACCAACACCTCCGGCGCCTATCCGTCGCAGCGCGACGGCACGCCCGCAAACCCGCCGGGCACCGCGGCCGAGCGCGCCTGGGATCGCGCGACGGGGTCGAACACCTCCGGCGCCTATCCGGCGAACAGCGGCGGCGCGCCGCTGCGCTGAGGCGCATCCGCGCCGATCGCATGGCGGGCCGGAGGAGCGCGCAGGCCTCCCCGGCCCGCATCGTTTTGACCCTTCAGGACGTTTCGGGCATTTTCGCCGACTTCCGCGCCTGCTGGGGCATGTCGCCCAAGGCCGCGCGGAGACCGGAGGAAGCGAGGACACCGTGATCCCCGCCCTGATGCCGACCTACAACCGCGCCGACCTCGCCTTCGAGCGGGGCGAGGGCGCGCGCCTGTGGGCCAGTGACGGGCGACGATACCTCGACTTCGGCGCGGGCATCGCGACCTCCTCACTCGGCCACGGCCATCCGCACCTGGTGCAGGCGATCGCCGAGCAGGCGGCGCGCGTGATGCACGTCTCCAACCTCTATCGCGTGCCGCAGGCCGAGACGCTGGCGGCGCGCCACGTCGCCGCCTCGTTCGCGGACAGCGTGTTCTTCTGCAACTCGGGCGCCGAGGCGAACGAGGGCATGGTGAAGGCAGTGCGGAAGTTCCACGCCGAGAACGGCCACCCAGAGCGCTTCCGCACCATCTGCTTCGAGGGCGCCTTCCATGGCCGGACCCTCGCGATGATCTCGGCCACCGGCAACCCGAAGTACCTCGCGGGCTTCGGCCCGCCGGTCGAGGGCTTCGACCACGTCCCCTTCGGCAACATGAACGCGGTCCGCGCCGCGATCACGAAGGAGACGGCGGCGATCATGATCGAGCCGGTGCAGGGCGAGGGCGGCGTGCGCCCGGCCGACCTGCAGTTCCTGCGCGACCTGCGCGCGACCTGCGACGAGTTCGGCCTGCTGCTCGCGCTCGACGAGGTGCAGACCGGCATGGGCCGTTCGGGGCGCCTCTGGGCGCATCAATGGGCCGGGATCGAGCCGGACGTGATGTCCTCCGCCAAGGGGATCGGCGGCGGCTTCCCGCTCGGCGCGGTCTTCGCGAAGGAGCATGTCGCGAAGCACCTGAAGCCCGGCACGCATGGCACGACCTATGGCGGCAACCCGCTGGCCTGCGCGGCGGGCAACGCGGTGCTGGACGTCGTGCTCGCGCCTGGCTTCCTTGACGGCGTGGACCGCGTGGCGCGGCATCTCTGGCGCGGGCTGCTCGGCTTGGCGGATCGGCATCCCGCGGTGATCGCCGGCGTGCAGGGGGCGGGGCTGCTGCTCGGCCTCAAGCTGCACGAGCAGGTGAGCAACGGCGCGCTGCAGGAAGCCGCGGTGCAGGAAGGCCTGCTGACGGTCGCGGCGGGGATGAACGTGCTGCGGCTCGCGCCGCCGCTCATCATCACCGAGGCCGATGCGGACGAGGCGGTGGAACTGCTCGGCCGCGCCTGCCGCCGCTTCGAGGCGGTGAAGGTCGCCGCCAAGTGAGCGCGGCGCTCAAGGTGGCGGGCGGGGGGCGCGACGCCCCCCGCCACTTCCTCGAGATCATGGACCATGACGCGGCGACGCTGCGGCGGATGCTGGACCTCGGCGTGCAGGCCAAGCGCGGCGCCGTCGCCGGCAAGCCGCTGGCCGGCAAGACCGTCGCGCTGATCTTCGAGAAGCCCTCGACCCGCACCCGAGTGTCCTTCGAGGTGGGCATCCACCAGCTCGGCGGCCACGCGATCGTGCTGTCGTCGCGCGACATGCAGCTCGGCCGCGGCGAGACGCCGGCCGACACGGCGCGCGTGCTGTCGCGCTACGTGGACGCGATCATGCTGCGCACCGACAACGTGGCGAAGATCCGCGAGCTGGCTGCGCATGCGACGGTGCCGGTGATCAACGGCCTGACCGACGTGTCGCATCCCTGCCAGATCATGGCCGACGTGATGACCTTCGAGGAACATCGCGGCCCGATCGCGGGGCAGACGGTCGCCTGGACGGGCGACGGCAACAACGTGGCGCAGAGCTTTCTTCAGGCTGCCGCGCGCTTTTCCTTCAGGCTCCGGCTTGCCACGCCGCCGGAGTTGGCGCCGCCGGCCGCGCTGGTGGAGTGGGCGCGGCGCGAGGGCGCCGAGGTGGAACTGACGTCCGATCCCGTCGCCGCGGTGCAGGGCGCGCGCTGCGTGGTGACCGACACCTGGGTCAGCATGTCGGACGAGAAGCCCGACGCCGCGACGATCAGCCGCCACAACCTGCTCGCGCCCTACCAGCTGAACGCCGCACTGCTGCGCCATGCCGCGCCGGATGCGATCGTCATGCACTGCCTGCCGGCGCATCGCGGCGAGGAGATCACCGACGAGGTGATGGACGGGCCGCAGAGCGTGGTCTTCGACGAGGCGGAGAACCGGCTGCACGCGCAGAAGGGCGTGCTGCTGTGGGCGCTCGGCGCGGGCTGACTCCGCGCCGGGCGTCCGCTTCCGACGCGGCATGTCATCGGCGTGATACGACTGGCACGCTCTGACCCGTCTGCGAGACAGGTTTCATCCCGCATTCACCCTTCCCTGGCATGGCTGGGCCCGAACCGCCGAGGGCCCCCATGCCTGCCGCCTCCCGCCGCTTTGCCGCCCATCTCGCCTCCATCGGCATCCGCACGCGGATCCTGTGCGCCGCCCTTCTGGCGCTGGTGCTCGGCATGGCCGGGCTCGTGGCGAAGCAGACCCTGGATGAGGTCGCCGCCGACCACGTCGCGGCCGCCGAGCGGATCGAACGCAACCTGCTGCTGCTGACGACGCTGCTCGACGACTACGGCCGCGGCTGGCGGCTCGAGGCAGGCAACCGGCTGTTCGTCGGCAGCCTGCAGCTGAACGACTTCAACGAGCTGCCCGACCGCGTGCAGGGCATCGGCGGGGGCGTGGTCACGATCTTCGCGGGCGAGACGCGGATCGCCACCAACATCAGGCGGCCGGACGGCACGCGCGCGGTCGGCACGACGCTCGGCGAGGGTCCGGCGCGCGACGCGGTCCGCCGTGGCGAGACCTACCGCGGCGAGGCGATGATCCTCGGCCGCCGGCATCTGTCGGTCTACCAGCCGGTGCGCGACGAAAGCGGGCGTCAGGTGGGCATCCTCTTCGTCGGCGAGGACCTCTTTCCGATCGAGGCGCGGGCCTGGCGGGACGCGTCGCGCGGCATCGTGCTCGCCCTCGGCATCGCGGCGGTGGTCGGGCTCGCGCTGTGGTGGCTTCTGCGGCGCATGCTGCATCCGCTCGGCGGCCTCGCCGCGGCGCTGCGCGAGATCGGCGCGGGCAAGCTCGACACCGATGTGCCCTGCACGGGTCGCGGGGACGAGTTGGGCGAGATCGGGCGCGCGGTCGCGGCGCTGCGCGACGCCGCCACGGCGGCGCGCGCCGCCCAGC
>NZ_JAKJIB010000367.1 GCF_021864505.1 Falsiroseomonas oryziterrae | reverse complement strand
CGTCGAAGCTGAGGCGAGTCAGGCTCTCGGGGCCGGACTCGATCACCGTGCAGGAGAGCAGGACGCCGGCGTCGCGCCGGGCGGCGAGCGGCAGGTCGGTGCGCGCCGACAGCGCCTCCACCGGGCCTCGATGCTGGTCCCGGCGTCGCAGCGGGCGCGGGCGCTGGCGCTCGTGCTGGCGGGGCTCACCGTCGCCTTTTCCTTCGGGATCCCGCTCGGGACGGCGATCGGCGGCGCCTTCGGCTGGCGCGCCTGCTTCGTCTTCGGCGGCGTGCTCGCGCTGGCCGCGGCGGTCGCCGTGCGGATCGGGCTGCCGCCCCTGCCCTCCACCGACCGCAGCGGCGCCGGCTCGGCGCGGCGGGTGCTGACGCGGCCCGTGCTCTTCGTGCTCGGGACGAACATGCTGGCCTTCAGCGGGCTCTTCTGCATCGCCGCCTATCTCGGCCCGATCGTCACCGCGAGCACGGGGATCGCCGGCGCGGGCATCGGCGCGATCCAGGCCTTCGTGGGCTTCGGCAGCATCGTCGGCATCTGGCTCGGCGGGCGGGAGATCGCGACGCCGCGCCTGCCCGTGGCACTCCTGCTGCTGCTGGCCGCGGCGCTGGCCGGCTATTCGGTGCTGCTCGGCCTCGACGCCGCAGCCTCGCACGCCGCGCCTCTCGCAGCGCTCGTCTTCACGGGCGCCGTCGCGCTGTTCGCGCTCGCGCCGCTGATCCAGACTCGGCTGATGACGCTCGCGCCCGAGGACCGCGCGGTGGCGCTCGGCCTGAACGGGGCGGTCGCGCTCGGCGGACAGGGCATCGGGGCCGCCTATGGCGGGGCAGTGATCGCCACCGCAGGGCTCGCCTGGACGGGGCTGGCGGGGAGCCTGCTGTGCATGCTCGGCGCAGCGCTGGCGTTGAGGGCATTCCGGCGCGGGTGAGGCTGCGGCCCCCACCCCGACCCTCTCCCGCTCCGCGGGAGAGGGAGAGGCACGCGTCGCCACCAGCGCCGCACTCTTCGTCAGCCTCGCGGCGCTACCAGCGCCGCACCTTTTGCTTGCCGCGCGGCGCTACCAGCGCCGCACGGGGCCGCAGTCGAGATGCATGAACCCGCTGCGCCGATAGAGGCCGACGCCGCCCAGTTGCAGATCCGCGGCGCGGCGCGCGACCTCCAGGCTGCTGCGGTCCGGCAGCCGGCAATCCGCCGCCATGCCCGACATGTGCAGCGACACGGTCGAGACACGGCGGCTCTGGCGAGAGCGCGCGGCGTTGGTCTCCGGCGTGCGGTAGCCGCTGACGACCTCCCAGGTCTCGCTGCTGTCCACCGCCTGCGCCACCGCCGCCATCACGTCGAACAGGCGCGGATCCATCGGCGTCGGCTCCGCCGCCGAGAGGTCGCGGAACACGATGTCGAGCTGCCGCAGCGCGTCGCGGTCGTAGCGGCCATTTCGCCAGTAGACGCCGTCGAAGCCTTCGTTGGTCACCTGCCGGCGGACGCGCAGGCTGCGCGTCGCGGTGCCCTGCGCCAGCACGGGCGAGGTGACGAGCGCCGCACCGCCGACGGCCGCGGCCAGGAAGCCGCGTCGTCCCGTGGTCGCGCCGAACCCACCGCGCGGCGCCACCTGCTCGGACCCGCAGCAGGGGCAGGCGGCGTCGTGGAACAGCCGCATCAGCGCGTCCCCGCGACAGCGGCCATCTGCGCGCGCGGCGGGTTCGCCATCGCACGGGCATAGGCCATGTCGAGGTCGTAGATGTCGGGCCTGACGCGCACGCGTCCTTCCTCCACGGTGACGGTTCGATAGGAGAGCAGCACGGGAAGCTGCCGGCGGATGGTGGTGGCGCTGGTCGCGCGGCTGTCGATCGCACGCTGCGCCCGCGCCAGGTCCCAGCCCGGCGTGCCCTCGAGCAGCAGCGCCATGAGGTCGTTCGGCCGCTCGAGCCGGATGCAGCCGGAGGAGAAGGCGCGGTCGGGCCGGCGGAACAGGTGCCGGTCGGGCGTGTCGTGCATGAAGATGTCGTCGCCGTTCGGCATGATGAACTTGATGCGGCCGAGCGCATTCGCGTCCCCCGCATCCTGGCGGACCACGAAGGGGAAGCGCTGGGCGTTGAACTGCGACCAATCCACGGTCCGCGGATCGACTTCAACCCGCTCGCCGTTCACGAACTGGAAGATGCGGAAGCCGCGTTCCATCACCGCCTGCGGGTCGCGCCGCAGCCGCGGCAGGATGTCCTCGCGCGCGTTGCGCTCCGGCACGCCCCAGGGTGGATTGAACTGTATGGCCGTCATCCGAACGCGCAGCATCGGCGTCTGCCGGTCGCGCCGGCCGACGATCACCGCCATGCCGAGGATCTCGCGCCCGTCCTCCGTCACCGAGAGGCGGTAGTCGGGGACATTGACCTCGATGCGGCGCTCGGCGGGTTCCGCCAGCGCGGCGCGGCGCATGTCGAGTGCCACGCGGAGCTGGTCCACCCGCGCCGATGCGGGCCGGTTCAGCAGGCCGATCGAGATGCGCCCGACGCGGCCATCCACCTCGAGCCCATTGGCCTGCTGCCAGCGCCGCACCGCCGCCTCCAGCGCCGGGTCGTAGAAGGCGCCGCGGTCGGGGGCGGCGGCCAGCACCGGATCCTCGACCGCCAGCCGCGCCCGCAGCGCAGGAACGCGGACCGCGTCGGTGCTGCCCGGCTCGATCGTCGCCTCGCCCGGGATGGTGCCCCAGCCGCGCCGGGCGATCGCCTTGGCGCGCGCCAACTCGGCCTTGAGGGCGGCAGCGTCGCGGGGCAGCAGCGCGGCGCGGTCGAGCACCGCGGCGGGGTCGGCGGATTCGGCGAGCTCCGCCTGCCAGCGCTCCACCCCGACCGAGGCCGCGTCGCGGCGGATGTCGGGCCGGCCGCGCAGCTCCGGCACGCGCCCGACGAGCAGGTCGCTGAGGGCCTGGGCGGCCGCGCGGTGCAGCCCGGCGCGATAGGCGGATGGGTCCGACGCGGCCAGCGCCACCTCGGGGATCCCGTAATGGCGAGGGTCCAGCCCGTCCTCGTCGAGCCGCCCGAGCCGTTCGGCCAGCCGCGCCGCGGCGGTGGCGTCAGCCGCGAGCGCCGGTGCGGCCGAGACGGCGCCGGCCGGCGATACGAAGCGGCCCGCGGCAAGGCCGAGGGCGGCGGCAAGCAGGGGTCGGCGGGCTGATCGCATGAATGCGAAATACAGGCCGGTCGGAGGCCTTGCCAAGCCGGAACGGCAGGCCTCAGCGGCCGCCGCTCACATCCAGCACCGCCCCGGTGACATAGGACGCCGCGCCGGAGGCCAGCCAGAGCACCGCCTCGGCCACCTCCTCCGGCGATCCGAGTCGCTGCATGGGCACGGTCGGCACGATGCGCCCGACCCGCTCCGGGATGCCGGCGCTCGCATGGATGGCGGTGTCGATCATGCCGGGCGCGACCGCGTTGACCCGCACGCCCTCGAGCGCGAGTTCCTTCGCCAGTCCGCGCACCAGCGGGTCCACCGCGCCCTTGCTCGCGGCGTAGTGCACGAATTCGAAGGGCGAGCCGAAGGCGGGCGCGCGCGAGCCGATGCAGACGATCGCACCCCCATGCCCGCCGCGCGAGGTCGCCATCCGCCGCGCCGCCTCGCGGCAGGCGGTGGCGAGCCCGAGCACATTGATCTCGAAGACCCGCCGCCAGGCCTCGTCGCTGCTGTCGAGGAAGGTCGAGGCCGGGCCGGTGGTGCCGGCATTGGCGACGAAGGCGTCGAGCCGGCCGAAGCGGGCGTCGAGCGCGGCGAAGGCGCCGCGCGTCGCCGCGGCGTCGGCGGCGTCGGCCTGGACAAGCTCGAC
>NZ_JAKJIB010000366.1 GCF_021864505.1 Falsiroseomonas oryziterrae | reverse complement strand
GCTTCGCGAGTTCGCGGCCGGCGGCCTGGCGGTCCCGCACGGGCGCGGTCTGCGGCGGCACCGCACCGGCCTGGGCCGCGGCGGCGCCGGCCGCCTTCCCCGCTGCCTTGTCGCGGGTCGCTCCGTTCTTGCCGTTGGACGTCTTCGCCATCTCAGTCCCGCCCCTCCCAGGCGCCACCCGGTTCTGCCGCCCAGCGCGGCCGGGACCTCCGCGTCAGGCGCGCGTGGTCAGCCGCGGACCGTGCTCCTCCGCGAGTTCGCGCTGGAGGAAGAAGTTGAGGAAGGTGCGGATGGCGGCGACCGCGGCGAGCTTGCCGATCTGGTCCCAGTCGGGCGAGATCGCCGTGCCCACGATGTCGGCGGCAAGCTGGAACTCCAGCGCGAGCGAGAGGCCGCGTGCGAGGCCCATCCGCACGTCGCCGGTCCGTCGGCCGACCGCCTGGGCGAGCAGCCTGCCGAGCGCCACCAGCATGGCCGCGAGGATGATCGCGACGCTGACCGCTTCGATCGCGAGCTTGAGCCAGGACGCCGCAGCCATGACCGCGGCCTCGAGACCCTCCGGCAATTCCGCGACGTGCATGGAGGGTGCTCCTGGCTGGTCCGGCTGCTGCGGACGGCGTGGTGCGGATGCCTGCGGCTCGCCTGCACGCGGCGCGGCGACCGCGGACGCCCCGATCGGGCCGATCCCCGGCGACCGGCGATCGTCCGGGGATGGCTGCTTCGGCGGAAGGCGGGCGGCGCTTCATCGCGTGTTCCCTGGCCGGCGGCATCCCTGCAAGTTCGATGCAGGCCGGCGCCATGACCCAGACGGAATGCTAGCACCGCCGGGACATCACCGGCCGGACGCGGCGGCTGCGCGAGGCGTAAGTTACGGTGACATCGGGCCCTGCCCGGCTTCCCCTGCCCCCGGGCGCGGCGCGGGCGTCGGGTTTACCGTAACGTACTGCGGCGCCGACGGGGCGCAGGCATGCTTCTTGGAAACATGGGATGCTGACCGCATGGGCGAGATGAGACGCGTCCGACCCGGCGCCGCGCCCGTGCCGGCAACCCGCCGCGATGCAACTGGGGCGCCGGCGGCGCCGCGGCGATCCTGACGCCGATGGATGTCAGCGATGGCGCCCTCGCGCTCGCGCTGAAGGTCCTGCTGGTGATCTTCATGGCGGGCTCGCTGCTCGAGATGGGCCTCGGGCTGAGCGTGACGCAGGCGCTGAAGGGCCTGCGCAGTCCGCGCTTCCTCGGCTACGGCGTGTTCTTCGCCTTCGTGATGGGCCCGCTCCTCGCCTGGGCACTGACCGCGCTGATTCCCCTCGACCGGTCCTACGCCATCGGATTGCTGCTGCTGGGGATGGCGCCCGCCGCGCCCTTCCTGCCGACCATGGTGGACCGGGCGCGGGGCGACATCGGCTACACGCCGGCGATGCTGCTCCTGTCGGCCGCGGGCACGCTGCTGCTGATGCCCGCTGCCGTGCCCCTGCTGCTTCCGGGCGTCGCCGTCGATGCGTGGACCATCGCCCGCCCGCTGCTCCTGATGGTGCTGCTGCCGCTTCTGATCGGCCTCGCGGTGTTCCGCGCCGCGCCGGCCTTCGCCGCGACCATCCGGCCCGGGATCAAGCGCCTGACGGGGATCGCCGCCGTCGCGCTCCTCGCGGTGTGCCTGGTGATGTACGGCCGCGGCTTCCTGAGCACGGTCGGCAGCTTCGCCATCGCGACGCAGGTCCTGTTCCTCGGCCTGCTGACGGCGGCGAGCTACCGCCTCTCGCGCGGGCTTCCGCAGGCGCAGCGCAGCGTGCTCGGCCTCGGCATCTGCACGCGGAACGTCGGCGCCGCGGTGGCGCCCCTGCTCGCCGCGCCAGGCATGGACCCGCGCGCGATCGTCATGGTGGTGCTCGGCGTGCCGGTGCAGATCCTCTGCAGCCTCGCCGCCGCCGCCTGGTTCGCCCGCGACGCGACCCGCGCGCCGCCCTGAAGGACACGCCGCATGCCGGTCTGGCTCATTCCGATGGTCTACACCGCGGTCAGCCTCGTCTGCGCGCTCGTGCTGCCGCGCGTCGAGCACGCGCTGGCCCTGCCCATCGACCTCGGCATCTCGGCCGCGGCCGCGCTGGCCGTGCTGTCCTCCATCGCGTCGGGGATGATGGCGCTGACCGGCATCGTCTTCTCCATCGCCTTCGTGATGCTGCAGTTCAGCGCCGTGACCTACTCGCCGCGCTTCGCCAACCGCTTCGCGCGCGATCCCATCCTGTTCCACGCGCTCGGGATCTTCTTCGCGACCTTCACCTATGCGCTTGCCGCCGCTGCATGGTCCGACCGCGGCGGCTCGGGCCAGGTGCCCGCCATCTCGGCGCTGACCGCGGTCGCGCTGCTGTTCCTGAGCCTCATGGCCTTCGGGCTGCTGATGCGGCGGCTGGGCGACCTGCAGATCACCAGCACGCTCAGCTACATCGGCGACCAGGGCCGGGCCATCATCGCCCAGAGCCTGACGTCCGCCGCGGCAGGGCGCGGCGTCAGCCCCGCAACCGCGCCGCCGCCGCCCGGCCCGGTCACGCAGACCCTGCGCCATGCCGGGCCGCCCGGCTACGTGCAGCGCTACGACATGCCCGCCCTGATCGGGCTCGCGCGGGCGGCGGGCGCGCGCATCAAGGTGGAATGCGCGGTGGGCGACATGATGATGGACGGCAGCGTCATGCTGCGCGTGCTCGGCGGCACGGCGCCGGTGCCGGAAGCCGCGCTGCGGCAGGCGGTCAGGCTCGGCGCCGATCGGACCTTCGAGCAGGATCCGAAATACCCGATCCGCCTGCTCGTCGACATCGCGATCAAGGCGCTCTCGCCGGCGATCAACGACCCGACGACAGCGGTGCAGGCGCTCGATCAGATCGAGGACCTGCTGCGCCGGCTGGCCCGCCATGACCTCGAGGATGGCCGCCTGGCAGACTCAGCGGGCGTGCTGCGCGTCGTCTTCCCGACGCCCGGCTGGGACGACTACCTCGCCCTGGCCTTCGACGAGATCCGGGTCTTCGGCGCGACATCGGTGCAGGTGATGCGGCGGCTGCGCTCCGCGCTCCGCGGCCTGGCGGAACTGCTCGGCGACAGTGAGCGCGCAGCCGTCGTCCAGCGCTATCTCGAGCACGTGGACGCCGTGATCGAGCATTCGGCCTTCGACGAGCGAGACCGCGCCGCGGCCCGGCAGGAGGATCCGCAGGGGCTCGGCCTGACGCGGTAGCCACCCGCGCCAGGATCGGGCGGGGTCAGGAGGGACGCTGCGGCCTGCCCTTCTGGCCCCGCGACCCCGCGGCCCAGGCAGACCGGCCAGTCCGGGGCGCCGCGGCCCGCTCTGCCCCCGTGGCGCCCGGCGGCAGGCCGTAGCGTTCGGCCGACAGCGTCTCGTCGCGTAAGGCGGGCGGCTGGCTCCCGAAGATCCGCTCCAGCTCGCCCATGCGTCGCGCCACCTCGGGCGGCAGGTCGCCGGTCGCCTCCACGATGCTCCGCAGCACCGCCAGCGCCTCGGCGCGCACCGCGGGATCGTCGGGCAGCATCGCCGGCAGGGTCTCGATCGCCCGTGCCTCGTCGATCAGCAGCATGAAGAACTGGTGGCGAACGATCCGCTTGAACTCCGCCAGCGGCAGCTTCTCCCGCCCGACCGCAGTGCGGATGCGGCGAATGATGGCGAAGGCGCGCTCATCAGCGTTGGCCGTCGGCAGCCGCACCCAGATCAGCGCACGGATCACCGCCGTATGCACGTCGCCCGTGGCCATCGCCGCGCGCAGCCGCTCGGTCGCCAGCGCGACGAAACGGGCGTGGTCGGGGCTGAGGCCCGGCCGCG
>NZ_JAKJIB010000365.1 GCF_021864505.1 Falsiroseomonas oryziterrae | reverse complement strand
CGCCGCGCTCGGCATTCCCACCGCCGCGGCCCTGGCCTCCACCGCCCTGGCCACCTCCGCCCTGGCCACCTCCGCCTTGGCCGCCGCCCCGTCCCTGGCCGCCGCCGCCACCCTGGCCACCACCACCCTGGCCGCCGCCACCGCGTCCCTGGCCGCCACCGCCACCACCCCCGCCCTGGGCCCAGGCGGGCAGGGGGAGGAAGGCGGCGGCGAGCAGCAGGGCGGTGCGGCGGGTCATGCGGCCTCCAGGGGCAGCGGGACAAAGAAACCGGGCGCGGGCCGGCCGGCGCAGAATCGCCACACCCGGCCGGCTCCCAGCGTAACCATTGTGCTGCAGACCGTCCCGAAGCCGTCAACCGGCGGAACACTCAGGGCGGCGCCGATCCCTTCTGCCGTATCGCCGTCGGCCAGCAGCGCCTCCCATTCCGCCCAGGCGTCGCGCGCCGGGTCGGGGGGCGCGGCGGCGCGGAAGCGGGGCAGGTGGCGCGCGATGCGTGGGCTTGCCAGGTCGTTGGGCTCATGCGCCGTGACCATGGACAGGCCTTCGGACAGCGCCACCGCCTCGGGGCGGCCGGTCCCCAGCCCGCGGAGAAAGAAGGCCTGCGCGGCATCGGCCACGACCATGTTGAAGGGACGCCAGGCGCCGGCGTCGAGGGCTGCGATCCGCGATGCCGCCTCTGCGGCGCTGTCCGCCTCCAGCGCGAGCAGCGGAAGTTCGCCGCGCGAGCGCTTGCCGGGCGCGGGGCCGAGGCTGCCCGGGCGGTTCAGCACGCCGGCGACGACGCCGCCGCGCAGCCCCATCCAGGTGCCGCCGGCGCTGCGGTCACGCCCGGCGACGAGTCCCGGCCGGTCGGGCCAATGCGCGGCGGGCGGGTCCCAGGCGCGGTCGATCCGCTCGTCGCGGTTGGCGGCGAGCAGGAGCGGCCAAGCATGTCCCGGCCGCCGCAAGATCACGACGGTGCACAAGCCGGGGGTGCGGGCCTCAGAAGCGGAAGTAGAGGCCGATGCCCGGCGGCGGCGGCGGCGCGTAGTAGTAGCGCGGCGCCGGCACCCAGACGCGCGGCGGGGGGGCCACATACACGCGCGGCGGCGGCGCGTAGTAGTAGCGCGGCGGCGGCGCCCAGTAGCCGTAGGCCGGGTAGTCGCGGCGCCAGCCGCGTCCGGGCGGAGGGCCGCGCCGCTCCCAGCGGTCGTAGTAGTCCCAGCGCCGTCCATCCACCGGCACGACCATGACGGCGCCCTGCGGGGCGGCGTAGCCCGGCCCCTTCGCTTCGGCGGATTGCGTGCCGGCCAACCCGGCTCCGATCGCCAGCGCCGCGAGCGGCAACAGCCTCATCAGGACCCGCATGGTGCCCGACCTCCTCTTGAGGACCGGCATATAGTCTCCCCCTGTGGCAAGACCTGGGCAAGTCAGAACCGGAACGAGGTCAGGTCCCGAGCACACGCGCGAAGATAGCATCGACGGCCCCGAAGTCCCGCGCCGGATCCATTGCCGCGGCGAGCGCCGCCGCGTCGAGGCGTGCCGCGACCGCCGGATCGGCGAGGAGGTTGGCGGCGAAGTCGCGCGCGCCCGCCGTCCCGAGCGCCGTCCAGGTCGCCATCGCCGCGCGCTGCACCGCGGCATAGGCGTCCTCGCGGCTCATACCGGCCTGGGTGAGGGCCAGCAGCACCTTCTGGCTGTGCACCACGCCGCCGAGCGATTCGAGGTTCGCCTGCATCCGGTCCGGGTAGACGGTGAGCTTCGCCATCATCCCCGCCGCGCGCACCAGCGCGAAGTCGAGCGTGACGGTCGCGTCAGGGCCGATCATCCGCTCGACCGAGGAATGGCTGATGTCGCGCTCGTGCCAGAGCGCGACGTTCTCCATCGCCGGCACCACATAGCCGCGCACGATGCGGGCGAGTCCGGTCAGGTTCTCGCTGAGCACCGGGTTGCGCTTGTGGGGCATGGCGGAACTGCCCTTCTGGCCCGGGTGGAAGAACTCCTCCGCCTCGCGCACCTCGCTGCGCTGCAGGTGGCGCACCTCGACCGCGAGGCGCTCGAGGCTGCTCGCCACCACGCCGAGGGCGGCGAAGAAGGCGGCGTGGCGGTCGCGCGGGATGACCTGCGTGCTGACCGGCTCCACCGCGAGGCCGAGATGCCGCGCGACATGCGCCTCGACGCGCGGGTCGACGCTGGCGAAGGTGCCGACCGGGCCGCTGATCGCGCAGGTCGCGACCTCGGCGCGGGCGGCGACGAGACGGTCGCGGTTGCGGCGGAACTCCGCCCAGTGGCCGAGCAGCTTGAGGCCGAAGGTGGTGGGCTCGGCATGGATGCCGTGGCTGCGGCCGATGGTGGGTGTGCGCTTGAACTCGATGGCGCGCGCGCGCAGCGCATCGAGCAGCGAGTCGAGGTCGGCGATCAGCAGGTCGGCCGCCTGCGTCAGCTGCACCGCGAGGCAGGTGTCGAGCACGTCGGAGCTGGTGAGCCCCTGGTGCATGTAGCGCGCCTCCGGTCCGATCCCCTCGCCGAGCCAGGTGAGGAAGGCGATCACGTCGTGGCGCGTCTCGCGCTCGATCGCGTCGATGCGGTCGAGATCCGCCTGCGTGATGTTCGCCACGCGCGGGGCGCCCTGCGTGCGGATCGCGGCCGCGGCATCACGCGGGATGGTGCCGAGCTCGGCCATCGCCTCCGCGGCGAGCGCCTCGATCTCGAACCAGATGCGAAAGCGGTTCTCGGGCGACCAGATGGCCGCCATCTCGGGGCGGCTGTAGCGCGGGATCATCGCGTGCTTCCCTTCGCAGCGCCGCGTTGCGGCGCGCGGTCGTGTGCAGGGCGGGGGTTTGGCCCGCCGCGGCGGCAGTTGACAAGCCTGCGCCGGCGCAGCCGATTATCCTCCGAATTCCGGAAGGCGGGCGCCAAGAAAAATGGACTTCTCTTCATACTTGACCAGCGAGGCGCTGGTTGCGCTTGGCCAGGTTCTCTTCATCGACATCGTGCTGGCCGGCGACAATGCGATCGTGGTCGGCATGGCGGCGGCGGGCCTGCCGCCCGACCAGCGGCGCAAGGCGATCTTCTGGGGCATCGCGGCGGCGACGATCATGCGCATCGCCTTCGCCTCCATCACCGTGCAGCTGCTTTCCATCGTCGGCATCGTCTTCGCCGGCGGCGTGCTGCTGCTGTGGGTGTGCTGGAAGATGTACCGCGAGCTGCGCGACGGCGGCGGGCACGACCATGCCGACACCACCGAGCAGCACGAGGGCGTCGAGGCGCTGGAGGGCACCGAGCCCGGCGCGCCGAAGAAGACGCTGCGCCAGGCGATCACGCAGATCCTGGTCGCCGACGTGTCGATGAGTCTCGACAACGTGCTCGCGGTGGCGGGCGCGGCGAAGGACCATCCCTACATCCTGATCTTCGGCCTGGCCGTCTCCGTCGTGCTGATGGGCGTGGCGGCGACCTTCATCGCCAAGCTGCTCGACAAGCATCGCTGGATCGCCTGGATCGGCCTGCTGGTGATCCTCTACGTCGCGGGCTCGATGATCTACGAGGGCACCTTCCAGATCGCCGAGAACGTGCCGCACGCCTACGGCTATCTCCTGCTGCCGCTCGGCTGGATGGCGATCCCGGGCGGCGCGGCGACCTTCCCGATGGGGCTCTGGCTGTTCGCGACCGTGTTCCAGGTGGTCTTCCTGGTTGCGGTGGCGACGGTGGTCGCGGACCTGACGCTGCAACTGCTGCGGAGGAACCGCTGATGCGCCGCGCCGCGCTTCTGCTCGCGCTCGGCGCGATGGCGGCCTGCGCGCCGCAGGAGGGTGGGCCGATGTTCGGCGGCGCGGCGCCGACGCTCGAGGCCGCGGTGGCGCGGCTGCCGGCGCAGGT
>NZ_JAKJIB010000364.1 GCF_021864505.1 Falsiroseomonas oryziterrae | reverse complement strand
GCAAGCTGGACCGATGCGCCGGCGGCGCGGCACGCAGCGGCCGTCGCTTCCGCCGCCGCACGGTCGCTGCCCCAGGTCAGCAGCAGGTCGTGGCCGCGCGCCGCCGCGAGGCGTGCGACGGCCGCGCCAATCCCCTTCCCCGCCCCGGTGATCACCATCACGGGCCGCCCCGTCATCACGCATTCCTCCCTTGCCGGGGCGCACGTTGACGCGGCGCGCGCCGCGCGTCACCCCTGCCGCGCGACACGCCCGAGACGACAGGAGGAGACGACATGGCCGATCCCGCGCTGCGACGCGCCCTGGAAGCCGGGGACTTCATCCTCGCGCCAGGCGTCTTCGACATGATCTCCGCCAAGGTCGCCGACGGCCTCGGCTTCAAGGCGCTCTACGCCACCGGCTTCGGCACGGTCGCGTCCTATCTCGGCGTCGCCGATGCGGGGATCGCGACCTACACCGACATGGTCAGCCGCATGGGCACCATCGCGCGCGGATGCCGCACGCCGCTGATGGCCGATGCCGACACGGGCTATGGCGGCCTGCTCAACGTGCGCCACACCGTCGCGGGCTACGAGGCAGCGGGCGTCACCGCCGTCCAGCTCGAGGACCAGGAGACGCCGAAGAAGTGCGGCCACACGCCGGGCCGCCGAGTCATCCCGGCCGAGGAGATGGCGCTCAAGATCCGCGTCGCCGTCGAGACGCGGAAGAGCCCCGACTTCCTGATCATCGCACGCACCGATGCCCGCACCTCGCTCGGGCTCGAGGAGGCGATCCGGCGCGGGAAGATCTATGCCGAGGCCGGCGCCGACGTGATCTTCATCGAGAGCCCGGAGAGCGAGGCCGAGATGGCGGAGATCGGCAGGCAGATCGCGAAGCCGCTCTTCGCCAACATGGTGGAGGGCGGGCGCACGCCGATCCTGCCGGCCGAGAAGCTGCACGCGATGGGCTATCGCATCGCGATCTACCCCGCGCTCGGCTTCCTGACGGCGGCGGCAGCGCTCGAGAAGGCTTATGCGCAGCTGAAGGCCGACGGCCATTCGAACAACATGGGCGTCAACGCCGCCTACAGCTTCGGCAAGATGTGCGAGCTGATGGGCTTCCCGGAGGTGTGGGAGTTCGACCGGAAATGGGCGGAGATCGCCGGCAACCTGCCGCCGCAGAAGGCGGCCGAATGAGCGACATCCGCGCTCTTCTCTTCGACGTCTTCGGCACCGTCGTGGATTGGCGCGGCGGCATCGCGCGGGAGGCCGCGCCCTTCCTCGCCCGCCACGGCATCGCGATGGACCCGCACGTCTTCGCCGATGCGTGGCGTGCGCGCTACCAGCCGGCGATGCAGGCCGTGCGTTCCGGCGCGCGGCCCTTCGCGCGGCTCGACACGCTGCACCGGGAGAACCTCGACGCCGTGCTGCGCGACGCGGGCGCCGATCCCGCGCGCATCCCGGTGGCCGAACTCGATGCGCTGAACCGTGCCTGGCACCGGCTGGATCCCTGGCCGGATTCCGTCGCCGGGCTCACCCGCCTCAAGTCCCGCTTCGTGATTGCGCCGCTGTCGAACGGCAACGTCGCGCTGCTGCTGAACATGGCCAAGCGCGCCGGCCTGCCCTGGGACGCGATCCTCGGCGCCGAGGTCGCACAGGCCTACAAGCCGCAGCCGGAGGCCTATCTCCGCACCGCCGAGATCCTCGGCCTCCCGCCCTCCGCCTGCATGATGGTCGCGGCCCACAACGACGATCTCGCCGCGGCAGGACGCTGCGGACTCGCCACGGCCTTCGTCGCGCGCCCGACCGAGCACGGGCCGTCACAGACGACGGATCTCGCCCCGGCCGAGCGATGGGACGTCGTCGCGACGGACTTCAACGACCTCGCCGACCGGCTGGGCTGCGCCTGACTATTCGCTGCGGATCCCGCCCTCGCGGATGATCGGCGTCCAGCGGGCCACCTCGCGCCGGATGTGGTTGGCGAAATCCTCCGGCGTGCCGCCGACCACCGCGCCGGCCTGAGTCTCGAAGATCCGCTGCTGCACCTCCGGCATGGCGGCGATGCGGCCGAACACCTCGTTGATCCGCGCCGCCAGCGCCGGATCCATCCCCGCCGGCGCGACGATGCCGTGCCAGACCGCGCATTCGAAGCCGGGCAGCACGGTGGAGACCGCCGGCACGTCGGGCAGCAGCGGCGTGCCCGCGCTCGTGCCGATGCCAAGCGCGCGCGCATTGCCGGCGCGGATCTGGCCGATGCCGGACGAGACGGTCGGGAAGCCGAACTGCGCGTCGCCGCGCACCAGCGCCGTCACCATCTCAGCGCCGCTGCGATAGGGCACGTGCACCATGCGGATTCCGGCCTCCTTCAGGAACAGCGCCATGAAGAGGTGGCTGCCATTGCCGTTGCCGGCCGAAGAATAGGTGAAGCCGTCGGGCCGCGCGCGCGCCTGCTCGATCACCTCGCGGATGCTGCGCGCGGTGACGGAGGGATGCGCCATCAGCACTGCCGGCAGGTTCACCAGATGGATGATCGGCGTGAAGGAAGTGGGCGGGTCGTAGGCGAGCTGCGGGTTCAGCTCCTTGCCGATCGCATTCGCCCCGATATCGGCCATCATCAAGGTGAGCCCGTCCGCCCGTTCCCGCGCAACGGCGAGCCCGGCGATGGTGCCGCCGGCGCCGGCGCGGTTCTCCACCACGAGCGTCTGGCCGCCCGTCACCTCGGGGAAGCGGGCAGCGACGGTGCGCGAGAGCGTGTCGATCGCGCCGCCCGCGCCGAAGGGCACGATCAGCCGGATCGGGCGATCGGGCCAGGGCGATTGCGCGCGCGCGACGGCCGGGGCGGCGAGCGTGCCGGCGAGCGTCAGGACGAGCCGGCGCGTGAGCGTGCGGGTCATGGGCGGTTCCTCCGGGCGAGTCGTTGCGCCGAAGATGGGCCGTGGCCGCCTTGCCGTCCATGCCGGCCGCGCCGAGACTGCGCCCGCAGCAGGGGAACGCCCATGACCTGGTCCATCGTCGCGCAGGATCCCGCGACCGGCGCCTTCGCCGTCGCGGTCGCCACCTGCGCCTTCGCGGTCGGCGCCTCCTGCCCCTTCGTCCGTGCCGGGGTCGGCGCGGTCTCGACCCAATCCATGACCAACCGCTACCTCGGCCCGGCCGTGCTGGACGGGATGGCGCGCGGCCTGTCGCCCGCCGCGGCGATCGAGGGCGCGCTGGCCGGCGACGAGGGCAAGGGGCTCCGCCAGGTGCATGCGGTGGACCGGCACGGCCGCAGCGCCGCCTGGACCGGCGCGAACTGCGTCGAATGGTGCGGCGACCTCGCGGGCGAGCACGCTTCCTTCGCCGGCAACATGCTGGCCGGCCCGGCGGTGCTGGCCGAGACGCGCGCAGCCTGGAGCGCCCGCACGGACCTGCCGCTGCCTGAGCGTCTGCTCGCCGCGCTCGACGCCGGCGAGGCGGCAGGCGGCGACAAGCGCGGGCGGCAATCGGCGGCGCTGGTGACGGTCACGACGGAGGACTTCCCCGACCTCTCGATCCGCGTGGACGACCACGCCGCACCGCTGGTCGAACTCCGCCGCCTCTACGGGATCTGGCTGCGCGAGCGGGCGCCGCTGCTGCACGAACAGCCGAGCAAGACACGCCCCTCGGGCAACACCGACATGGACGCGATCGAGGCGCGCTGGGCCCGCGCCGGCCTCGCCCTGCGCTTCCGGCGCTGAGGGCGTGTCCGGCGCGGCACGGATGATCGCGGGGAGGGCGCTGCCCTCCCCGAACCCCTCCCGCCAGGAGCCAGCGGGCTCCTGGACCTCGATCAGTCATGGCCAGGGCGGAGGGGGCCGTGGCCCCCTCCGCCCTGGCCATAAACTCATGGGTTCCAAGGGCCCACCGGCCCTTGGT
>NZ_JAKJIB010000363.1 GCF_021864505.1 Falsiroseomonas oryziterrae | reverse complement strand
GGCGCGCCGGCCGCGTTGCGGCCGCATCCTTGGTGGTGGCGCCCCGTCCTCTGCGGGCACGCTGGCCCGTCGGGGGCGCGCCGCTTGAACTCCCGCGCGCCCCGCGCCAAACCCTGCCGCGCCGAGGCCGGGAAGCGGGGGTCATGCAGGAAGTCCTGACGCGCGACGACATGGACGACACGCCGCGCGCCCGCATCGCGCGGCTTGTGCTGTCCGCGCCCTTCCAGCGCGTCGTCATCGGCCTGATCCTGTTCAACGCCGTCACGCTGGGGCTCGAGACGTCGGGCTCGATCATGGAGTCCTGGGGCGGGCTGCTGCACACGCTCGACCGCATCGTCCTCGTCGCCTTCACCATCGAGCTGGCCCTCAGGATCTACGCCTTCCGTGGGCGCTTCTTCCGCGATCCCTGGGGGCTCTTCGATTTCCTGATCGTCGCGATCTCCTGGGCGCCGGACAGCGGGCCGCTGGCCGTGCTGCGCGCGCTGCGCGTGCTTCGCGTGCTGCGGCTGATCAGCGTCGTGCCGTCCTTGCGCAACGTGGTGGAGGCGATGCTCGCGGCACTGCCCGGCATGGGCTCGATCGTGCTGCTGATGGCCCTTGTCTTCTACGTGGCGGCCGTGATGGCGGTGAAGCTGTTCGGCAGCGCGATGGAGGAATTCGCGACCCTCGGCGCCGCCTTCTTCACGCTGTTCCAGCTGATGGCGATGGACGATTTCGGCAACCTCGTCCGCCAGGCGATGGAGCACCAGCCGCTCGCCTGGCTGTTCTTCATCCCTTTCTCCGTCGTCGCCACCTTCGTCGTCCTTAACCTCTTCATCGGCGTGATCGTGGAGAGCATCCAGACGCTGCGCGAGCAGCGCGGCGGCGCATCCGCCGCGACCCTGCAGGCGGCGGCGGATGCCGCACGCTCCGAGGCGCATCTCGACTCCCAGGTTCTGCTCGCCGAGATCCGCGCCCTGCGCGCGGAGGTGCAGGCGCTGCGCGCCGAGCGGACCGGTGGCGCATGACGGCCGAGCCGTCGGTGCGGACGGAGCGGAGGGTGACCGGCCTTTGGGGTCGTTCGTGGCCCTGGCTGCTGCGTACCGTCGCGGTGCTCTGGATCGCGCTCGCGGCTGCGCTGTTGCTCGATCATTTCCGGACGCACACCGCCGTCGGGCTGACGGCGGGCGACGGCAAGGCCGCGTTCGGCGGCGACAGCATCAACTTCTGGTCCGGTGCACGGCTCGCGCTCGAAGGCCGGCTCGACGTCATCTACGACTTCGACCGCTACCACGCCTTCCAAATCGCGGTCCTCAACGGACCGATCCACCTCTACCACTACAGCTACCCGCCGGTGGCGCTGCTGCTGACCTGGCCGCTCGGCCTGCTGCCCTACCTGGCCGCCTGGGCGGTCTGGATCTTCGGCGGGATCGCGCTGTTCCTGTTCGTCCTGCATCGCGCCTGGCCGCCCGGTCCATTCCGGACGTTGGACGCACTGTTGCTCGGGCTGGCAGCGCCCGCCGTCACGATGAACATCTGGACGGGCCAGACCGGCACCTGGATCGCGGCGCTGATCGGCGGCGCGCTGCTGCTGCTGCCGCGCCGGCCTGTCCTGGCCGGCGCGCTGCTCGGCCTGCTGGTGGTCAAGCCGCAACTCGCCGTGCTCCTTCCGGTCGCGCTGCTCGCCGGGCGGCGCTGGGCCGCGCTGTTCGCCTGTGCCGGCACCGCCGCCGCGCTGTTGCTCGCCTCGGCGCTGCTGTTCGGGGTGGAGTCCTGGCAGGCCTATCTGCAGCGCGCCGACCACCTGCGCGGCTGGATCCTCGAGGACGGCACCGGCGTCCAACAGCTCTTCACCTCGGTCTTCGCCACGGTGCGCCACCTGCCGACCGAGGTCGGCACGGCCTATGCCGCGCAGGGTGTCACCGCGCTCGCCGCCGCGGCGCTGGTCTGGATCGCCTGGCGCCGCCCGGCGCCGCAGCCGGCACGCGACGCGATGCTGGTGCTCGGCACCCTGCTCGCGACGCCCTATGTCCAGGTCTACGACCTGGTGCTGGCCGGCTTCGTGCCGCTCTGGTTGCTGGCGTCTTTGCCGGAGGGGGACCCGCGACGCCCCTTCGTCTGGGCCGCCAGCGCGCCGCTGATCCTCTGCGCCCTCGTCGCGCCCTTCATCTCGGTCTGGACCGGCTTCGGCCCCGCCCCCCTCCTGATCCTCCCGGCCGTCGCGGTGGCGTATCTGTGCCTGGAGGGCGCGTTGGAGCCTGGCGCTGCGCGGGCTACATCCGGGGCGCTCCGCTAGAGGATCCCGCCCATGCACGCCCCCCGCCCCGTCATGCTGGTCATCCTCGACGGCTGGGGCTGGCGCGAGGAGGCGGCGGACAATGCCGTGAAGCAGGCGCGCACGCCGGCCTTCGACGCGCTCTGGGCCAAGGGGCCGCGCGCCTTCCTGCGCACCTCCGGCCGCGATGTCGGCCTGCCCGACGGCCAGATGGGCAATTCCGAGGTGGGCCATCTCAACATCGGCGCGGGGCGCGTGGTGATGCAGGACCTCGTGCGCATCGACGCCGCAGTCGAAGACGGCTCCATCGGCGCACTGCCCGCCTTCGCGACCGTCGTCGAGCGCACCAGGGCCGCGGGCGGGCGGCTGCATCTGTGCGGCCTGCTGTCGCCCGGCGGCGTGCACAGCCACCAGGACCATGCCGTCGCGCTCGCCCGCGCCGCCACCGCCGCCGGGCTCGAGGTGCTGGTGCATGCCTGGACCGACGGCCGCGACACCGCGCCGCAGGCCGCGCCCGAGTTCCTCGCCGCCTTCGAAGCCGCCCTGCCGCGCGGCGCGCGCATCGCCACCATCTGCGGCCGCTACTTCGCCATGGACCGCGACAAGCGGTGGGAGCGCGTGCAACTCGCCTACGACGTGATGGTCAACCCGAAAGGCGCCCGCTTCGGCACCGCGCAGGAAGCGGTCCGCACCGCGCATGATTCGGGAAAATTCGACGAGTTCGTGCCCGCCGCCGCGATCGGCGACTACGCCGGCATGCAGCACGGCGACGGGCTGCTCTGCTTCAACTTCCGCGCCGACCGCGTGCGCCAGATCCTGGCGGCACTGCTCGACCCGTCCTTCGACGGCTTCGCCGCGGATCCCACCATCCGCTTCGCCGCCGCCGCCGGCATGACGGAGTATAGCGCGGCGCTGAACCCCTTCCTGCTCACGCTCTTCCCGCCGCAATCCATGGCGGACATCCTGGGCGAGACGGTGAGCAAGGCGGGCCGCAAGCAGCTGCGCATGGCGGAGACCGAGAAGTATCCGCACGTCACCTACTTCCTGAACGGCGGCGAGGAGACGCCCTTCGCGGGCGAAGAGCGCATCATGGTCCCCTCGCCCAAGGTCGCGACCTATGACCTGCAGCCGGAGATGTCGGCGCCGGACCTGACCGAGAAGGCCGTGCAGGCGATCCGCTCGGGGCGCTACGATCTCATCGTGCTGAACTTCGCCAACCCCGACATGGTCGGCCACACCGGAAGCCTGCAGGCCGCGATCAAGGCGTGTGAGGCGGTGGATGCCGGCCTCGGCCGCATCGCGGAGGCGATCACGGCAGCCGGCGGCGCACTGCTCGTCACCGCCGACCACGGCAATGCGGAGCTGATGCGCGACCCGGCCACCGGCGGCCCGCACACCGCGCACACCACCAACCCGGTGCCCGTGCTGCTGCACAACGCCCCGGCCGGCGCGACGCTGGCCGAGGGCCGGCTCGCCGACATCGCGCCGACACTGCTGGCGCTGCTCGGCCTGCCGCAGCCGGCGGCGATGACGGGCCAGTCGCTGCTGCGGGCGGGCGAGGGTGCGGCGGCTGCGGAGTAGGGTGGGCGGGGGCGCTGCCCCCGACCCCCCGCCGGGGAGCCAAGGGGCTC
>NZ_JAKJIB010000362.1 GCF_021864505.1 Falsiroseomonas oryziterrae | reverse complement strand
CGGCAGCCTGGACGCGGTGCTGGAGCCCTTCCTGCGGCGGGAGCCGCCGGCCGAGGTGCGTGCGGCGCTGCGGGCCGGCGCGGCCGAGTTGCTGCTGCTCGGCACGCCCGCCCATGCCGCGGTCGCGGCGACGGTCGCGGTGGTGCCGAAGCCCTTCGCCGGACTGGTCAACGCCGTGCTGCGGAAGGTCGCGGTCGAGGGACCCGCGGCGCTGGAGGGGCTGGACGCCGAGCGGCTGGACACGCCGCCCTGGCTCTGGACCGCCTGGCATGCGGCCTATGGTCCGGCGGTGCGCGCCATCGCGCGGGCGCACCGGGAGCCGGCGCCGCTCGACCTGACCCTCGCGCCGGGGGCCGCGCCGCCGGAGGGGGCGGAGATCCTGCCGACCGGCACGGCCCGCCTGCCGGCGGGGACGCGGGTGACGGAGCTGCCGGGCTTCGCCGAGGGCCGCTTCTGGGTGCAGGACGCAGCTGCGGCGCTGCCGGCGCGGCTGCTCGGCGTGAAGCCGGGGGAGCGCGTCGCCGATCTCTGCGCCGCACCGGGCGGGAAGACGGCGCAGCTGGTGGCCGCCGGCGCGCAGGTGGTGGCGGTGGAGCGCGATGCGCGGCGGCTCGGCCGGCTGCGCGAGAATCTGGCGCGGCTCGGGCTCGAGGCCGAGCTGGTGGAGGCCGATGCGGCGTCCTGGGCGCCGGGCGAGGCCGCGTTCGACGCGGTGCTGCTGGATGCGCCCTGCACCGCGACGGGCATCATCCGCCGCCATCCCGACATCCCGCACCTGAAGCGGGCCGGCGACGTGCTGCAGATGGCGGAGGCGCAGGCGCGGCTGCTCGGGAACGCGGTGAAGCTCCTGCGGCCAGGCGGGCGGCTGGTGCTGGCCACCTGCTCGCTGCAGCCGGAGGAGGGCGAGGCGCATGTTTCACGTGCGACATCACTCGGTCTGACGCTCGACCCGATCCGCGCGGAGGAACTGCCTGGGCTGGCGGAGGCGCTGACGGAACGCGGCACGCTGCGCACGCGGCCGGATCTGTGGGGTGAGCGCGGCGGGCTGGACGGGTTCTTCGCGGCGCGGTTCGTCAGGCCGGCGCCCTGAGCGCCGCTACGCGAAGCGCTGCGTCGCGGTCCGCGAAGCCGCCCCGCGCTGGCCAAATCGTTGCGAGCGCCTCTTCGCCCGGCTATGTTCAACGCGCGGTTGCGGCGGCCGTATCGCATCGAGGCCTGCGTCACCGCGGCTGATCGCGGCGCGCGACGGCCGAAGGGGGGCAGGCATGATCAAGGTTGGTAACGTCTGGCATTCCGCGTTCCCGGACAGCAAGGGCACGCGCGCACCCATCGTCAAGAACCGCGGCCAGGCGACGGTCGCGTCCTACAAGTCGCTCACCGGCGGCCACGCGATGATGTACCTGGAATACCTGGACGAGATGGGCTTCCTGGTGACGCGGAAGGTGCATCTCGTTGCGGGGCTCGGCGGATCGCAGCGGGCCGAAGCGGTCGGCTCCGGGTCGAGCGCCAGCGGCTTCGGCGCCAACGAGATCGAGATCCTCGACGAGGAGAAGGGGGTCTTCCACCCGGGCAGCAAGGACGCGCCGGAGGAGGACCGGTCCGACGACTACTACTACACCGCCTATCCGATGACGGATGCGCAGCGCGCCTCGCTGGACGCCGCGATCCGGCGGTTCATCGCGAAGAACGCCAAGGGTCGCTACACCTACCGGATCGCGGGCGGCGTGATCGGGCGCCTGACCACGGCGCCGAAGGTGCGCGGCGTGAACTGCGCGGACTTCATCATCAAGGTGCTGGACGAAGCCGGCATCGCGCACATCAAGAGCAAGGTCTTCAACACGCCGTCGCGCGTCGCCGGGCACTGAGCGCGGCGAGCGGCTGGTTCTGGCCCCCCGCGCGCCGCAGGCGGAGCGCGCCAGGCGCATCTATCGCGCGCGGCCGGACACGTGGGGGGAGCGTGGTGGGGTGGACAGGCTCTTCGCAGGGCGGTTCATCGGGGCCTGATCCGGAGGAACGCCCTGTCGATGAGCGAGCAGGGCGTCCGCTTTGACCCGAGCGGCCCTGCAGCGTGTCCGCGCCGCTATTCCGGCGTTGCTGCCGATCCAGCCAGCAGCCCACCGTCGACGTTGATCTCCGCTCCCGTCATGTATGCGGCCTCGTCGGAGGCCAGCATCGCCGCGATCGCCGCGACCTCCTCTGGCATCCCGAAACGCCGGAGCGGCGTGTCCGCCACCAGTGCCGCCATGCGCGCCTCGCGGTCCGAACCATCCCCGAGCATGGGTTCCCACATCGGCGTGAGGATCGCCGCCGGATGGATCGAGTTGCAGCGGATCGTCCATCGCTGCTGCGCACAGTAGAGGGCAACGGTCTTGGTGTGGTTGCGGATGGCGGCCTTGGAGGAGGCGTAGGCGGCAGCCGCCGGAATGCCGACCAGTCCGGACCGTGAGGAGATGTTGATGATCGATCCCCTGCCGGCTGCCTTCATCGCCCCGATCGCGTAGCGGCAGCCAAGGAACGTCCCATCGAGGTTCACGCGGTGTACCGCGCGCCAATCCTCCAGGCGGGCGTGCTCCGGATCATGCGCGACCGCGCCGTCCTCGAAGCCGGTGACGCCGGCATTGTTGACCATCACGTCCACTCTGGGAACGAGATCGGCCAGCCGCAGCCAGTCAGCTTCCTCCCCGACGTCGAGCTTGATGAAGCGCGCGCCGATTTCCGCAGCCAAGGCCAATCCGCTCGTCTCGTCGCGGTCGGTGACGATGACATTCCCGCCTTCCGCTTGGAAGCGACAGGCAATGGCGCGGCCGATGCCCCGCGCGGCGCCAGTGATGACGCAGATCTTCCCGCTCAGCCTCTGCATGCTTGTCGTTCCCCTGCTCCAAGGCGGGCGGAGGACCGCTCTCCGCCCTGCGTCGAAGCCGCGTTCTATTTTTCGCAGCGGAGCATCACCGTGCTCCGGTGCACCTGCTCCCCGATATCGGCCGCGCTGCGGTCGGCGCCGCGGGACTCGGCCGTGCGGAACGGCACGTTCGCACGGCGCAGGAAGGCCTGCGCGACCTCGCCCTTCACCGCGAAGTTCACATTGTCCACGTTCTGGACGCGGCGGTTATCGAGCTTCGACACCACCACGCCCACGACGTTGCCCTGCAGATCCACCATCGGCCCGCCGGAATTGCCCGGCTGCACCTCGGCGCTGATCTGGAAGTTGTTCGGGTCGTTGCGCACGCCGGCAAGCGCGTTGATCACGCCGCGCGTCAGCTTCGGATCGGCGGACAGCAGCCCGGCCAGCGGGAAGCCGTAGACGATCACGTCCTCGCCGCGGCGGACGCCGGGCGCGGTGCGGAACGCCAGCGCCGGGCCGGGATTGCCGGGGATGGTCAGCACCGCGAGATCCAGCGCGGCATCGACCGAGGCCGGCGGCGTCGCGGCCAGCCAGCGGCCGTCGGCGGTGCGCGCCAGGATGCGGTCGCAGCCATCCACCACATGCTGGTTGGTCATCACCCGGTCCGGCGCCACGACGAAGCCGGTGCCGGAGGAGACGCGGCGCGCAGTCTGGTTCGGGCGCGCCTGCGCCACGGCAGGCGGCGGCGCGGCGGCGGCGGCCATCTCCACCCGCTGGTCGGCGCAGATGTCGCGGTCGCGGCTGACGCTCTCCCGCCCGTCGGCGAGCACCAGGCGGATGTCGAAGCGGCAGCCGGCCTCGGGGTTCGGGCGCATCGCGAAGGACTGGCCGGTGGGCAGCGGGCCGCGGTTCAGCAGGTTCGACCCCCAGTCGGGCCGGCCGCTGCGCACGGCGTGCAGCGCCGTCGCGTCCACCCCGGTGCGGTTCACGATGCGGACAGGCTCGGCCCCCTGGGCGGCCCCGGGGGCGGCCCCGGGGGCGGGTGCCGCGGCGGGTCCTTGTGCGGCG
>NZ_JAKJIB010000361.1 GCF_021864505.1 Falsiroseomonas oryziterrae | reverse complement strand
CCGTCCCGCCGCCGTGGCGGCGCGCCAAGTGGCGCAGGAAGCCCCGCACCGCCGCCAGCCGCCGCGCCCGTGTCGCGTTGCCGTCGCCCTCGCGCGCGCGCTCCGCCAGGAAGGCGCGGATGTCGAGCGGGCGCAGCGCGGCGAGCGCCGCGAGGTCCGGCTCCTCGCCCAGATGCCGCGTCATGAAGCCGAGGAAGAGGGAGAGGTCCGAGCGGTAGGCCTCGATCGTGTTGGCGCTGGCGCGGCGCTCGCGCGCCAGCGTGTCGAGCCAGGCCGAAAGGGCGGCCGCCCCGTCCATGCCCTTAAGCGGCCTGCCGCTGTTCAGGCAGGCGTCGCGCGGAAAGCGCGCCTGCGGCGCGACGCGCCCGAACGGCCGCCGCGGCAAGTGCCGCGTCACGCCGAAGGCGTGCCTTCGGCACGACGCCAAGCAGCCGGAGGCTGCGCGTCACGCCGAAGGCGTGCCTCTGGCACGACGCGCCTGAGGGCATCATCTTGCGATGGCGGCTGCGATGGCGCGGCCGAGGAAGGCGAGGGTCTGCGCCGATTGCCGCGCCGGCAGCGCCGAGGCCTCGCGCGCGCCGAGCGCCAGCAGGCAGGGCGTGCCGCACCAGAGCGGCACCTTCACCAGCGCGTCGCAGGCGACGAGCGGCGCGGCCTCGGCGTGCAGCAACTCGGCCTCCGTCACTTCGTGCCGCACGCGTGCGTCCCGTCCGGGGCCGACGAGGCGCGCCACCGTGCCTTCCGGCATCGCGCGAACGCCGTGCCGCGGCAGGCTGCTGTCCGCACTGCCGTTGATGACGGCGCGCGCGGCGCGCGGCTCGGCCAGCAGCATGCAGGATTCGACGCGCAGCAGCGGCGGCCATTCCTGGCTGACCGTCTCCGCCACGTCGCGCGAGCGCATCAGCGCGAGCACGGCGAGCCGCACGCGCAGCGCGAGGCCCGCGCCGGCCCGGCCATCGGCCAGCGCGCCCTGCACCTCGCCTTCGATGGCGCGCAGCCGCGCGCGCTCGGCCGCGACCATCGCGGCCATGTGGTCGGCCAGGTTCTCGCCATGCACGCGCTTCGGTGGCGTCAGCGCGCGGTAGAGTTCCGGGCGGCGCGCCAGGAAATCCGGGTTCGCAACGAGGTAGGCCGCAACCTCCTCGGCCAGCGTATCGTGGTCGAGGCGTGTCGCGGCCGTGGTCTTCACAGGATGCTCTGCCCCGTCTTCTTCCAGTCGGCGAGGAAGGCCGCCAGGCCGCTGTCGGTCAGCGGATGCTTCAGCAGTTGGCGGATCACCTGGGGCGGAAGCGTGGCGACATGCGCGCCGAGCTTCGCCGCCTGCACCAGGTGGATCGGATGACGCACCGAGGCGACCAGCACCTCGGTCTTCAGCGCCGGATAGTTCCGGTAGATCTGCACGATATCGGCGATCAGCGACATGCCGTCGGTCGAGATGTCGTCGAGCCGCCCGACGAAGGGCGAGATGAAGGCCGCGCCGGCCTTGGCCGCGAGCAGCGCCTGCGCCGGCGAGAAGCACAGCGTCACGTTCACCGGCGTGCCTTCGCCGGCCAGCACGCGGCAGGTGCGCAGCCCGGCTTCCGTCAGCGGCACCTTGACCGCCACGTTCTTCGCGATGCCGCGGAGATACCGGCCCTCGGCCAGCATCGTCTCGAAGTCGGTCGCCGTGACCTCCGCGCTGACGGGGCCGGGCGTGATCGCGCAGATCTCGGCGATCACTTCGGCCATGTTGCGGCCGGACTTGGCGATGAGGCTCGGATTCGTGGTGACGCCGTCCACCAGGCCGGCTTCGGCGAGCGCGCGGATTTCGGACACCTCGGCGGTGTCCACAAAGAATTTCATCCTATATCCTACCCGGACATCTTGCCCCCGAAGGGGACATGGCGTTCGAACGCCGTGAACGAGGCGAACATACAGGATGGCTGAAGCGAGGCGGAAGTCGCCGGCACCGAACCAACCCCTGGGCGTGGCTTCCGGGACACGGGTGCGCGTGATGCTGCCGCTGCCGCTCGAGGCCGGCACCTACGACTACCGCGTACCGGAAGGGATGCGTGCGGAGCCGGGTCATTTCGTCGTCGTGCCGCTCGGCCCGCGCGAGGCGATCGGCGTCGTCTGGGACGGCGAGCCCGACCCGGCGCTGCCGGCGCGGCGGCTGAAGAACGTGCAGGCCGTGCTCGACGCGCCGCCGATGACGGAGAGCCTGCGGCGCTTCGTCGAATGGGTCGGCGCCTACACCGTGACGCCGCCCGGCGCGGTGCTTCGGATGGCGATGAGCGCGCCCGCCGCGCTCGAACCCGCGCCGGCCAAGGCCGGCTGGCAACTGGCGCCCGGCGCGATTCGCGAGGATCTCAGGCTGACGCCGGCGCGCCGCGCGGTGCTCGACCTGCTCGGTCCCGGCGATGTCCGCTCGGGCAGCGATCTCGCGGAAGCGGCGGGCGTGTCGCCCGGCGTCGTGCGCGGCCTGGCCGATGCCGGGATCCTGGTTCCTGCGCTGCTGCCCAAGGGTGCCGCCTTCCCGCTGCCCGACCCGGATCATCCGGGCCCGACGCTGGCCGCCGACCAGGCCGCGGCGGCGGAGGCGCTGCGCGCGAAGGTCGCCGCGCATGCCTTCGGCGTCACGCTGCTGACCGGCGTCACGGGGTCGGGCAAGACCGAGGTCTATCTGGACGCCGTCGCGCAGGCGCTGCGCGAAGGGCGGCAGGCGCTGGTGCTGCTGCCGGAGATCGCGCTGTCGGCGCAATGGCTGGAGCGCTTCCGGCGCCGCTTCGGCGTGGATCCCGCGCTGTGGCATTCGGAGCTCTCCTCGCGCACCCGCCGCGACACCTGGCGCGCCGTGGCGGAGGGCGAGGCGCCGGTGGTGGTCGGCGCGCGCAGCGCGCTGTTCCTGCCCTTCCCCGATCTCGGCCTGCTGGTCGTGGACGAGGAGCACGAGACTGCCTTCAAGCAGGAGGACGGCGTGATCTACCACGCGCGCGACATGGCGGTGGTGCGCGCGCGCCTGGCGCAGGCCGCCTGCGTGCTGGTCTCCGCCACGCCCTCGCTCGAGACGCTGACGAATGCGGAGACCGGGCGCTACGACCACCTGCACCTGAAGGAACGCCACGGCAGCGCCGGCCTGCCGGCGGTGGAGACAATCGACCTGCGGCGCGACACGCCGGAGCGCGGGCGCTTCCTCTCGCCGAAGTTGATCGAGGCGGTGAAGGACACGCTCGCGCGCGGCGAGCAGGCGATGCTGTTCCTCAATCGCCGCGGCTACGCGCCGCTCACGCTCTGCCGCGCCTGCGGCCACCGGCTGCGCTGCCCGAACTGCACCTCCTGGCTGGTGGAGCACCGGGCGCAGCGGCGGCTGCAATGCCACCATTGCGGCCATGCCGAGCCGCTGCCGCGCTTCTGCCCGGAGTGCAACGCCGAAGGCTCGTTGACGCCGGTCGGCCCCGGCGTGGAGCGCGTGCTGGAAGAGGTGGAGGCGCTGTTCCCCGACGCGCGGCGCATCGTCATGGCCTCCGACACCATCCCCGGCCCGGCGGCTGCGACGGCGGCGGCGGAGGCGATCGCCGCGCGCCAGGTGGACCTGATCATCGGCACGCAGATCGTCGCCAAGGGCTGGCACTTCCCGCACCTGACGCTGGTCGGCGTGGTGGATGCCGATCTGGGTCTGGCGGGCGGCGATTTGCGCGCGGCGGAGCGCACGCTGCAGTTGCTGCACCAGGTGAGCGGCCGCGCGGGACGCGCCGAGGCGCCGGGCAAGGTGCTGCTGCAGACCTTCTCGCCGGACCATCCCGTGATGCGCGCGCTGGTTTCCGGCGACGTCGCCGCCTTCATGGCGGAGGAAGCGGCGGGCCGGCGCCCGGGCCACTGGCCGCCGTTCGGGCGCCTCGCCGCGTTGATCGTGAGCTCCGAGGACGAGCAGGAAGCCGACCGTGCCGCGCGCGACCTCGGC
>NZ_JAKJIB010000360.1 GCF_021864505.1 Falsiroseomonas oryziterrae | reverse complement strand
GCTCTTCCGATCTCCCCGGCCTCGGCCAGCGCCGCGGCGGCGGCCCGGCGGGCGAGCGCCTCGGGGCGCGGAACGGCCGAGCGCCACCCCGGCGCGGCCAGGAGGACAGTGACATCCCCCTCACGGAGCCCGGCCGAGGGGGTGCTCCCCTTGCGGCCGGGACGACTACTTCCCGGTTCCATCCTTCTCCACGCCTGCGCGTCCGCGGCCGTCCCGCGGTCGGGAAGGGGCGGCGTCCGCGCGACCATAAGCGGACCCGGCATCGGCGCGGCCATATGCCGCGACGATCCGGGCCACGAGGGGATGCCTTACCACATCCCGCTCGGCAAATCTCGCCACCGCGATGCCGTCCACCCCGTCGAGGATGTTCAGGGCCTCGTGCAGGCCGGAGGCCTGGCCGGGCGGCAGGTCCACCTGGGTCGGGTCGCCGGTGACGACCATCCGGCTGCCCTCGCCCATACGGGTCAGGAACATCTTCATCTGGGCCGGGGTGGTGTTCTGGGCCTCGTCCAGGATGGCGTAGCAATGTGCCAGCGTCCGGCCGCGCATGAAGGCGAGCGGCGCGACCTCGATCTCGCCGGCCGCCATGCGGCGGGCGACCTGCTCGGCCGGCATCATGTCGTGCAGCGCGTCGTAGAGCGGGCGGAGATAGGGATCGACCTTCTCCTTCAGGTCGCCCGGCAGGAAGCCGAGGCGCTCGCCGGCCTCGACCGCCGGCCGCGAGAGCACGATCCGGTCCACCCGGCCGGCCTGCAGGAGTGCGACGCCCTGCGCGACGGCGAGATAGGTCTTGCCGGTGCCGGCGGGGCCGATGCCGAAGACCATCTCCGACCGGGCCAGCATCTCCATGTAGGCGGCCTGGGCGGGGCTGCGCGGCGCGATCGCGCCCTTGCGGGTGCGGATCGCCGGGATGTCCTGCAGCGGCAGGCGCGGGTCGCCTTCCTGCTCGCCTTCGGCCATGCGCATGGCGGCCTCGACCTCGGCGGTGCCCACGTGCTCGCCTTTCTGCAATCGCCGCCAGAGATCGGCCAGTGCCGCTTCCGCCACCTCGGTGCGTTCCGGCGTCCCGGTGATGGTCAGCCGGTTGCCCCGGCTGCCGAGCCTGACCCCCAGCCGCATCTCGATGCGGGCCAGGTTCCGGTCATGCTCCCCGTACAGCAGCGGCAGCAGCGCGTTGTCGTCGAAGTTCAGCGTGACGCTGCGGCTGGCGGGAAGGTCCCCACGCGGGGCGCGGGGATCGGGGCGGATCGCGAGGGTGGTGGTGCTCAAGCGGCGGCCTTCTCCTGGTTTGGCGGGTCTCCGGTGGCCTCGGCGGCCCCTGGGGAAGACAGGATGCGTGCCGCGAGGGAATTGGGATGGGTGGCGGTGACCTCGCAGGGCAGGACCTGCCCGACGAGGGAAAGTGGCCCCTCCGCATGGACGGGCTGCAGCCAGGGCGAACGCCCGGCGAGCTGCCCGGGGTGGCGGCCGGGTCCGGTGAAGAGGATGTCCATGCGCAGGCCGAGCCTGGAACGGTTGAAGTCCAGCTGCTGTTCCCGCAGCAACTCCTGGATCTCGTGCAGGCGCCGGTCCTTCTCGGGCTCCGCGACCTGAAGTGGGGCGCCGGCGGCCGGGGTTCCAGGCCGCGGCGAATACTTGAACGAGAAGGCCTGCGCGAAGCCGACCTCGCGGATCAGCCGCAGCGTGTCCTGGTGGTCCTGCTCCGTCTCGCCGGGGTGGCCGGCGATGAAGTCGGACGACAGCGCGAGGTCCGGCCGCGCGGCGCGCAGCTTCTCGACGATGCGCAGGAAGTCGGCCGCGGTGTGGCCGCGGTTCATCGCCTTCAGCACGCGGTCGCTGCCCGACTGCACGGGCAGGTGCAGGAAGGGCATCAGCGCCGGGATCTCGCCATGCGCGCGGATCAGCTCGTCATCCATGTCGCGGGGATGGGAGGTGGTGTAGCGAAGCCGCGCGAGGTCCGGGATCTCCGCCAGTTCGCGCAGCAGCCGCGCCAGGCCCCAGGTCGCTCCATCAGGCCCGTCCCCGTGATAGGCGTTCACGTTCTGGCCGAGCAGCGCGATCTCCCGCGCGCCCTGTGCCACCAGCCGCTTCGCCTCCGCGATCACCGCCGCGGCGGGGCGCGAGTATTCGGCGCCGCGCGTGTAGGGGACCACGCAGAAGGAGCAGAACTTGTCGCAGCCTTCCTGGATGGTCAGGAAGGCGATCGGGCCCTGCGGCGCGGCGGCTTCCGGCAGGTGGTCGAACTTGTCCTCGGCCGGGAAGTCGGTCTCGATCACATGGCCGGCGGCGCGTGTCGCGCGGGCGACCATCTCCGGCAGGCGGTGGTAGCTCTGCGGGCCGAGCACGATGTCCACGTAGGGCGCCCGTGCCGTGATCTCGGCGCCCTCGGCCTGGGCGACGCAGCCGGCCACCGCCAGCACCATGCGCCCGCCCTCGGCCTCCTTTGCCTGCTTCGCGCCGCGCAGCCGGCCGAGCTCGGAGAACAGCTTCTCCGACGCCTTCTCGCGGATGTGACAGGTGTTGAGGATCACCATGTCGGCGCCCTCCGGCGCCTCGGCCGGGGCGTAGCCGAGCGGCGCCAGCACATCCGCCATGCGGGCGCTGTCGTAGACGTTCATCTGGCAGCCCCAGGTCTTCACGAAGAGACGCTTCCTGGGGCCAGGGGAGACGGGGCCGGTCATCGCAGGGAGAACTCCGCCGCCCCGCCGGAGCGCCGGCAGGGGGAAGGCGGGGAGATGCGGGTCCGCCCGGTCGCGGTCAAGCGCGGGTGTCGCGTCGCATCAGGGGCGTGCGAATCGGCACGAGGGAACGTTGCGGGGGCGCGCCGAGCCGGGTCAAGCGGGAAGCCGCGGCGTGAGCGGCTCCGGCGTGCGGTTCTGCCGGAGTGTGGCGCAGGCCTCGGTCACCACCTCGGCGCAGGCGGCCGTCAGCACCTTGCGGTCCGGGTAGGTGGCCGGGTCCACCGCGGCGTGCAGCACCACCGTGGCGCGCGTCTTGGACCGCCGGGCGAGCCGCCAGAAATGGCTGCCGATGTCCATGTCGCCGTACCAGGCGAACAGTGGCCGGTCGCGCCGGCAGGCGGGCAGCCCGCCGAGCCGGTCGAACACCACCGAGACCGGCTGCACCAGCGTCGCGTGGTCGGCGACCGACAGGAAGGCGCTACGGAAGGGCAGCACCCGCGTGCCGTCGCTGGTGGTGCCTTCGGGGAACAGGATGATGCGCTCGCCCTGGCCGAGCTTCTCACGGATCACACCGGCCTCGCCCTTGGTCTGGGTGCGGCTGCGGCTGACGAAGACGGTGCGGCCGAGCTTGGCGACGATGTTGATCAGCGGCCATTCGCCGATCTCGCGCTTGGCGATGAAGCAGGCATCAAGCGTGCCACCGAGCACGACGATGTCGAGCCAGGAGGAATGGTTGGAGACGAAGAGGACGGAGCGCCCGGGCGCGGCATCGCCCACCACCCGGATCTTCAGCCCCATCAGCCAGGCCAGCGCCCGGAAATAGAACTTCCCGAAGGCGATGTTGCCGCGGCCCGGCAGCACCATCAGCAGCGCCTGGATCGGGATGGCGATCAGCGTCCAGATCAGGATGGTCGCGATCCGCCGCACCGCGCGCACCCGTCCGCCGAGCGGGCGGAAGCCGAGCACGTCGCCCCAGAGCGAGTCCGGGTCGGAGGACGAGAAGCTGATGACCTTGCGCCGCCGCAGGCGCGGCGGGCGCAGGGCCTCGGGCGTCGTCAGGCGGGCTTCCATGGCGCGCCATTAACCCTGGCGCGCATGGCAAGGCAATGAAGGGCCGGCGACCGGCGCGTGAAAGCCGCGCCGGCGTCAGCGCAGCTGGCGCAGCGGCACCGCCGGCACCGGCGCGGTCGTCATGTCGGTGCCGACGCGCTGGCTCGGGCCGAAGCCCGGCATGGCGTCCGGACCGACCGGGCTGGCCTGCAGCG
>NZ_JAKJIB010000036.1 GCF_021864505.1 Falsiroseomonas oryziterrae | reverse complement strand
TGCGGGGCGCCGGCGGGCCGGGCAAGGCGCCCGCATCCCGAAAAGACGCGGCGCGTCCCGGCGTCGTGCCCGGATCGGGCGACCGCCGCGCCGCGCGCCGCCGCCTTCAGCCCGCCGCCAGCACCTCGCGCAGCCGGCGCAGCATGCCGAGCGCGGCATCGCCGAGCTCGTCCTCGGGCCCCGCGACCTCCTCCACCGTGTCGAGGGCGCGGCGGCGCTCGGCCTTGGTGGGGAGCAGCTTCGGCAGGGCGGCCAGCGCCTCCTCCGGCGACAGTTCGACGATCAGCGTCTGCTCGCGGATCAGCGCCTGGCGTGCGGCGGCGGTCATGTCAGCGAAGGGCGCCTCGCCCGTCAGCACCGCCTGGCTGCGCGCGAGACGCGAGCGGCGGACCCCGCCGCGCGCGCGCGCCAGCAGGATCATCATGCGGATCACGGCCTCGGCGTAGCCGCCGGCGGCGATGCGGGCGAGGGCGTGGCGCATCTCCGGCGCGTCGGCGAGGGCATCGGCGCTCTCGGCCACCTGCTCCTCCGGAGTGCCCTCGGCGACGCCGAGCGCGGCGAGGGTGCCGTAGACGGCGTGGAAGGCGGCCTCGGTCCAGGCGTCGCGCCAATCGGCCCAGCTGTCGAGCGCGCCTTCGATGCGCTCGGCCACCGCGCGCTCTGCTTCGAGGAAGGGGTTGTCGGGCGAGGCCGGGGCGCGGCGCGCGCGCACCTGCTCGGCGGCCGCGGCGAAGGGCGCCATGAATGGGTTGAGATCGGAGACCATGTAGCGCCGCGCGCGCATCGGATGGAGCTGGCGGCGGAGTTCCGCGCTGCGCTCCGTCGTCATGTGGCGGATCGCGGGACCCATGACGAGGTCGTAGATGGTCTGGTTGGCGGCCGAGATCTTGGCGACCGCCGGGAAGGCCTCGTTCGCGGCCTCGCCGGAGACGGCGCGGATGTCGGCGATGGTGCGGGCGACGAGCTCCACCTGGTAGCCGGTGTTGGTGCCGCTGCCGGCGACGTCGGTGATGCGCATCTCGTAGAGGCCGGGGGCGACCGCCTCGATCATGTCGAGGGTGTTGGCGATCTCGGTGTGCTCGCGGTTGGCAACCTTGCCCGAGACGAAGATGCCGAGATGGCCGATTTCGTCGTGGACGAGATAGACGATGGTCTGGCCGAGGCGCTTGATCTCGGCCTCGTCGCGATAGACGTCGGCGATCCAGCGCAGCGCCTGGCCGGGCGGGGTGATGTTGTCGCCGGCGGAGGCGAAGACGATGATCGGCGACTTGATCGAGCGCATGTTGAAGGTCGCGCCGCCGCGGGACGAGGGACCCGCGCTGATCTCGCCGCGCGCGAAGCGGTCGCCGATGAACAGGTTCTCGACGATCCAGCGGATCTCGTCGCGGTTCATCAGGTAGTAGCCGCCCCACCAGCGCTCAAATTCCAGGAAGCGCTCGGGCTCGCTGTCGGCGCGCTCGTAGACGGTCCAGTACTTCTTGAACCAGGTGTTGCCGGGGGAGAGGCCTTCGAAGTTCAGGACGAGGTTGGCGCCGTCGAAGCGGCCGTTGCCGAGGTCGGCGAGCAGCGCGGCGGGCCAGGAGCCGCCCGCGAGGCCACCGGTGTAGCGCATCGGGTTGCGGCCCTTCTCGCCCGCCCAATAGGAGAGCGGCGCGCCGTTCAGCACCAGCGGGCCCATCAGCTCCGGGTCGGAGGCGCCGAGCATCATGACCGCCCAGCCGCCCTGGCAATTGCCGATGACGACGGGCTTCGGCGCGTCGGGGTGCAGGTCGTGCACCTTGCGGAGGAAGGCGCGCTCGGCCGCGGTGATGTCGAGGATGGTCTGGCCGGGCTCGGGGTCCTTGAAGAAGATGACGAAGTAGACCGGGTGGCCGCGGCGCAGCGCGACGCCGACCTGGCTGTCGGACTTGAAGCCGCCGATGCCGGCGCCGTGGCCGGCGCGCGGGTCGATGATGACGAAGGGCCGCGCCTTCGGGTCGGTCGGCTTGTATCCCTCGGGTGGCTTGATGCGGACGAGGGCGTAGTTGCAGCGGCGCGGCAGGGTGCGGCCGTCGACCAGCATCTCCCACTCGAAGACGAGGACGGGCGGGCAGCCTGCCTTCTCGTGCTCGACGAAGGCGTTCCCGGCGCGCCGCATCGTGTCCCAGAACAGGATGCCGCGCTGGGTGGCGTCGAGCGTGTATTCCATCGCCGCCTGGGTGAGGCGCAGCGGGTCGAGGCCGAGGAAGCCGAGGGCGGCGGGCGGGCGCGGCGGCTTCGGGGCGAGGGCTTCGGCCTGGCGGGCGGCGACCTCGGCGAGGCTGCGGGCTTGGTCGAGGGCGCGGGACATGGTCTCGGCGCCCTTGGCCAGCAGCTCCTGGCCGGGGAGGGGAGGCACGGCGTTCACGGGATGGCGGATCCTGCGGCTCGGGTGCGTCGGAGTCGAATGCTGCAACGCATCATATAGACGCCGGTGGCGTAGCATGCAGGTTACGGGTTGCCCATCTTGTGGGCAGGCGGCGGACCAGGGGCCTCGCTGTCCTCGGCCGCCGAAAGGCGGCCCGCGCGGCGACCGACCGCACGGCCCGGGACGTCATGTCTGCGGCGCGGGCAAGCGGCCGGAGGCCGCGCGCCAGCAAACCTATGCGTAGGCGCGCTCGACCAGGGGGCCTGGGGGCGGCGCGGCGGCGATCTCGCGGATGATCTTGCGCTTCACGGCGTTCTCGAAGGCGTCGAAGCCCTCGGCCACCATCAGGAAGGCGCCGGGGCCGCCGATCACCTCGCTGCGGTAGTAGTCGTCGAGCGGCGGAAGGCCCGCGGACCAGGGCTGCGGCGTGCGGTCGAGCACCGCGAGGCCGTTCAGCACGATGCCCTTCTCCAGCGCGTCGCGGCGCGCATCGCCGAGCGGGCGGCCGGAATTGTTCACGCCGTCGCCGGAGATGTCGACGACGCGACGCGTGCCCTCGTAGCCGCGGCCGAAGAGGTTCGAGGCGAAGTCCATCGCGCCGGAGATCGAGGTGTAGAGCCAGGTGCGGCGCGGGGCGGCGTCGATCGCGGCGGCGACGCGCTCGGCACTCGCCGCGTCGCCGATCCTCATCCACGGCACGAGGTGTTCCTGGATGTGCCAGTCGGACCAGGTGAAGAGGGTGACGGCGATCTGGCCGAGCGGGCCGCCGGCGATGCCCTCGATCAGCTTGGGGTCGCGGAAGGCGGCGGCGTAGCCGCGGAACTGCAGCTCCTGCTCCTCCTGGTCCACCGAGCGGGAGACGTCGACGGCGAGGACGAGCTCGACATCCACCGGCTCGGGGCCGGAGGCGCGGGCGGTGGCGAGGGTGGGAAGCGCGAGGGCGCCGCCGAGCAGCAGGCGTCGCGACAGGCGGGTGGAAGGCGTTGTGACCGTGGGAGTCCGGATTGGCATGGCGCGCGCCCTTCTGCATCTCGGCTTCGGAAAGCCTGACCGGCCCTGCGCTCGCGTAGCCCCCTTGCCATTACTACCTACAGGCGAGGGGTGAGGAAATCATGTGCGGATTGAGGTTGATTCGCAGATTGTAGACCGGTGTTGCCGAGAAAACAGGCGATAGGTGCAACGGTCCAGGGCTTTCGCCCGAGGGTGGGGCAGGGGTGACGCCGAGGCCGTGCCTGCCCTAGCCTCCCGCACGCTTCGGGAGGGTCCAGCAATGCATGTGCTCGTCATCGGCGCGGCGGGGATGATCGGCCGCAAGCTCGTCGCGCGGCTGGTCGCGGATGGCGGGCTCGGCGGGCGGAAACTCGGGCGGCTCAGCCTGGTGGACGTGGTCGCGCCGGAGATGCCGACCGGGATCGAGGGCCGCGCCTGGGCGGCGGACCTCTCGGCGTCGGGTGAGGCGGCCTGCATGGTCGGCACTCGGCCCGACGTGATCTTCCACCTCGCCGCCATCGTCTCGGGCGAGGCCGAGGCGGATTTCGACAAGGGCTACCGCATCAACCTCGACGGCACGCGCTTCCTGTTCGAGGCGATCCGGCAGGAGGGCCTCCGCAACCCCGGCTATGCGCCGCGCGTCGTCTTCACCTCCTCCATCGCCGTGTTCGGCGCGCCTTTCCCGGAGGCGATCGGAGACGAGTTCTTCACCACGCCGCTGACCAGCTACGGCACGCAGAAGGCGATCGGCGAGCTGCTGCTGGCGGACTACTCGCGCCGCGGCTTCTTCGACGGCATCGGGATCAGGCTGCCGACGATCTGCATCCGGCCCGGCACGCCGAACAAGGCGGCGAGCGGCTTCTTCTCCTCGATCCTGCGCGAGCCGCTGGCGGGGCAGCCGGCGGTGCTGCCGGTGCCCGACACGGTGATGCACTGGCATGCGAGCCCGCGCGCGGCGGTGGGGTTCCTGGTGCATGCCGCGACCCTCGACACCCAGCCGCTCGGGGCGCGGCGCAACCTGACGATGCCGGGGCTGGCCGCGACGGTCGCCGAGCAGATCGAGGCGCTGCGCCGCGTCGCGGGCGACAAGGCCGTCGCGCTGATCCGGCGCGAGCCGGACGAGACCGTCGCGCGCATCGTCGCGGGCTGGCCGCGGCGCTTCGAGGCGAAGCGGGCTGAAGCGCTCGGCTTCAAGGCGGAGAAGACGTTCGACGAGATCATCCGCGCCCATGTCGAGGACGAGCTGGGCGGGAGGGTCGCATGAAGCCCGGCCTGCTCATTGCCGGCGAGCTGCCCGCCTGGGACCTGGAGGCGCTGAGCGAGCGCTTCGACCTGCATCTCTACTACGCCGCCCCCGATGCGGCGGCGAAGCAGGCGATGCTGGCGGCGGGGCGCGAGACGATCCGCGCCATCGCGACCAAGGGCGAGGTCGGCGCGGATGCGGCGCTGATGGATGCGCTTCCGAAGGTCGAGATCATCGCCTGCTACGGCGTGGGCTACGACCTGATCGACGTGCCGGCGGCCAAGGCGCGCGGCATCCGCGTGACGAACACGCCCGACGTGCTGACCGAGGAGGTCGCCGACATGGCCATCGGCCTGATGCTGGCGGCGGCGCGGCGCATCCCGCACGGCGATGCCTGGGTGCGCGACGGGTCCTGGAAGTCCAAGGGCAGCTTCCCGCTGACCACGCGCGTCTGGGGCAAGCGGCTCGGCATCGTCGGGCTGGGGCGCATCGGCAGCGCGATCGCGCGCCGCGCGGCGGCGTTCCGGATGCCGATCTCCTACAGTTCGCGGGCCCGCAAGGGCGGCGTGCCGGCCTATGACTGGTATGCGACGCCGGCCGAGATGGCGCCGCATGTGGACATCCTGATGGTCTCGGCTGCCGGGGGTGCTGCGACGCGCGGCCTGGTGGACCGCGCGACGATCGAGGCGCTGCCGGAGGGGGCGATCTTCTGCAACGTCAGCCGCGGGACGGTGGTGGACGAGGCGGCGCTGCTGGACGCGCTGCGCGCGGGACGGATCGGCGCGGCCGGGCTCGACGTGTTCCTCAACGAGCCGGATATCGACCCGGCCTTCCTGGCCTTCCCGAACGTCGTGCTGCAGCCGCATGCGGCGTCGGGTACCGTCGAGACGCGCAAGGCGATGGGCGCGCTGATGCGGGAGAACCTCGAGGCGCAGATGGACGGCAAGCCGCTGCCGACGCCGGTGGACCAGTGACGGCCGTCGTCATCCACGCCGCGCACGATCTGCGCGTCGAGGATCGCGCGGCGCCGGACCCTGGCATTGGCGAAGTCCGCATCCGTATCGGACGCGGCGGCATCTGCGGGTCTGACCTGCACTACTTCCATGCCGGCGGCTTCGGCACGGTCAGGGTGCGCGAACCGATGGTGCTGGGGCATGAGGCGGCGGGCGTCGTCGAGGCGGTCGGCGCCGGCGTCACGCATGTCGCGGCCGGCGATGCGGTGGCGGTGAACCCAAGCCTGCCCTGCGGCGCCTGCGCGCAATGCCTTGCCGGCCGGCCGATCCACTGCACGGAGATGCGCTTCCTCGGCAGCGCGATGCGCATGCCGCATGTGCAGGGCGCCTTCCGCGCGCGCTTCACCTGCGAGGCGGCGCGGGCGGTGAAGCTGCCGGTTGGACTGACCGTGGAGCGCGCGGCCTTCGCGGAGCCGCTCTCCGTCTGCCTGCATGCGGCGGCGGAGGCGGGGCCGCTGCTCGGCGCGCGGGTGCTGGTGACGGGATCGGGGCCGATCGGCGTGCTCTGCGCCGCGGTCGCGCGGCTTGGCGGGGCGCGGGAGGTGGTGGTGACGGATCTCGTCGCGCCGCCGCTCGCGATCGCGGAGGCGATGGGGGCTGACCGCACCCATGCGCTGGGCGAGGCGCCCGAGGCGCTGGCAGGCTACGCGGCCGGGAAGGGGCATTTCGACGTCGCCTTCGAATGCTCCGGCAGCGGGGCGGCGCTGGTCGGCGCGCTGCCGGCGATCCGGCCGGGCGGCGTCGTGGTGCAGGTGGGCGTGGGCGGCGAGGCGGCGCTGCCGCTCTCGGCGCTGGTGGCGCGCGAGGTGACGCTGCGCGGCAGCTTTCGCTTCCATGCCGAGTTCGGCCATGCGGTGGAGGTGCTGGCGAGCGGGCGGCTCGACCCCACGCCGATGCTGACCGAGGTCGTGCCGGCCGCGGAGGCGCTGCGCGCCTTCGAACTGGCGAGCGACCGGCGGCGCGCGATGAAGGTGCAACTGGCCTTCTGATCATTCCCCGCAAGACCGCTTCGCAGGCTTGCGGGGACCCCGGCGCCGTCGCGCCGGCCGTGATCACCGATCCGAGCCGGTGAGCGAGGGACGCACCCGACGGTCCTGCCCAAACTTTCCGCGACTGCCCGCTTTCGCGGCGCGACCGCTTCGCGCTATGTGACCGGCGCGCCCGGTGAGGGGACCCTGGCGTGGCATGGGTCTTGCTGCCTTTCCCGCCGCAACGCGGGGTGCTGCCGGGACAGCCATGCCCTGTTGCGACGCGCCGCTCGGCGCGGCTCATCAAGGAGGAGCAGGGATCATGGCCGACGCCCCGAACCGCACCCGCTACCGTATCGAACGCCGCGCGCTGCTCGGCGGCGCCGCCTTCGCGCTGACCGCCGTCGCCGGCGCGCGCGTGCCGGTGGCGCAGAGCCTCGACCGCGTGTCCTTCCAGACCAACTGGCGCGCCCAGGCCGAGCACGGCGGCTACTACCAGGCGGTCGCGGCCGGCATCTATCGCCGCCACGGGCTCGAGGTGGACCTGCGCATGGGCGGGCCGCAGCAGAACCCGGCCCAGCTTCTGCTGGCCGGCCGCGTGGACATGATCATGTCCAACGCCTTCCAGGCGCTCAACTATGTGCGCGAGAACCTGCCCTTCCTCTGCATCGCCTCCGTCATGCAGAAGGATCCGCAGGTGCTGATGACCCATGAGGGGAACGGCATCAACAGCTTCGAGGACATGCGCGGGCGGCCGATCCTGATCGGTGCGGCCGGGCGCGTCTCCTACTGGCCGTTCCTGCGTCGTCGCTTCGGCTTCACCGACGAGCAGATCCGCCCCTACACCTTCAACGTCGGCCCCTTCCTGGCGGACCGCAACGCGATCCAGCAGGGCTTCCTGTCTTCCGAGCCCTATGCGGCGCGACAGGCCGGCGCCAACCCCCGCATCTTCCTGATCGCCGATGCCGGGTTCGAGAACTACCAGACGACGATCGACATCTCGCAGCGCATGGTGAACGAGCGGCGCGACGTCGTGCAGCGCTTCGTCAACGCCACGATCGAGGGCTGGGCGCAGTACATGACCGGCCAGGGGATCGAGGCGGCGAACGCGCTAATCAAGCGCGACAACCCCGAGATGGACGATGCGAAGATCGCGCACGCCATCCGGATCATGAACGAGTACGGCATCGTCAATTCCGGCGATGCGCAGCGCCTTGGTATCGGTGCGATGACGCATGAGCGCTGGCAGCGCTTCTACGAGACGATGCGCGATGCGGGCGTATACCCGGCCGGGATGGACTTCCGACGCGCCTACAGCCTCGACTTCATCAATCGCCGCGTGGGGATGACCTGAGACCGGCATGGACGGCAGCATGATGACGACGGTGACGGCGGGACCGCCCGTCGTCACGCTCGAGGGCGTGGGCAAGCGCTACGCCAACGGCACCCTCGCCGTGCAGGGCGTGGAGCTGGCGATCGGACAGGGCGACTTCGTCTCCCTGCTCGGCCCCTCGGGCTGCGGCAAGTCCACCGTGCTGCGCATGATCGCCGGGCTGATGGCGCCGACCACGGGGCGCATCGACATGGCGGCAGGCGGCCAGGCGACGGGCGATATCGGCTTCGTCTTCCAGGAGCCGACGCTGATGCCCTGGTCGAACGCGCTGAAGAACGTGATGCTGCCGCTTCGCCTGGCCGGCGTGAACCGCGGCGAGGCGGCGGACCGGGCCGCGGCGGCGCTGGCGGAGGTCGGCCTCAAGGGCTTCGAGAAATCCTATCCGCGCGCGCTTTCGGGCGGCATGAAGATGCGCGTCTCCATCGCCCGCGCGCTGGTGACGCGGCCGCGGCTGCTGCTGATGGACGAGCCCTTCGCCGCCCTCGATGAGATCACCCGCCACAAGCTGAACAACGACCTGCTGACGCTTTGGCAGGCGGAGCGCTTCACCGCGATCTTCGTCACCCATTCGGTGTTCGAGAGCGTCTACCTCTCCCGCCGCATCGTCGTGATGGCGGCACGGCCCGGTCGCGTGGTGGAGGACATCGAGGTCAACGAGCCCTATCCGCGCGGCGAGGTGTTCCGCACCTCGGCCGAGTATGCCGCGCATTGCCGCGAGGTGTCGCAGGCGCTGCATGCCGCGATGGGAGAGCACGCATGAACGCGATCGACCCGCCCACGACGGCGCGCGTCGAGCTCTCGGCCAGCGAGGCGGCGGATGCGCCGGTGGAGATCCGCGAGCGCACCATCCTGGGCCTCACGCCGGAATCCTGGGCGCGGATTCTGATGCCGCTGCTGATCGGCGTGCTCGCGCTCGGCGCCTGGGAATGGGCGGTGCGTGCGAACGAGGTGCCGAGCTACATCCTGCCCGGCCCGCTCGAGATCGGGCGCACGCTGATCCGCGACTGGCACAGCCTTCAGATCAGCCTCTGGATCACGCTGCAGATCACCTTCGCCGCGCTGTTCGTCGCCGCGGCGCTGGGGCTGGCGCTCGCGGTGCTGTTCGCGCAGTCGCGCATCATCGAGATGTCGCTGTTTCCCTATGCGGTGATCCTGCAGGTGACGCCGATCGTCGCCATCGCGCCGCTGATCATCATCTGGGTGGACGATGTGCGGATCGCACTCCTGATCTGCGCCTGGATCGTCGCCTTCTTTCCGATCCTGTCGAACACGACGCTCGGGCTGAACAGCGCCGACCACAACCTGACGGACCTGTTCCGGCTGTACCGCGCGAGCCGCTGGCAGGTGCTGATGCGCCTCAGGCTGCCGACGGCGATGCCCTATTTCCTGGGCGGGCTGAAGATCTCGGGCGGGCTCGCGCTGATCGGCGCGATCGTGGCGGAGTTCGTGGCCGGGACGGGCGGGCGCGCCTCCGGCCTCGCCTACCGGATCCTGGAAGCCGGGTTCCAGCTGCAGATCCCGCGGATGTTCGCCGCGCTGGTGCTGATCTCGGTCACGGGCATCGCGATCTTCCTGGCGATGACGCTGGTCTCGCACATGGCGCTGCGGCACTGGCACGAGAGCGCGATGAAGGAACGCCGGTGAAGGCTGCATTGCGGGACGCGGGCGCGCGGTACTGGCTTCGGAACGCGCGCGCCCCGGGCGTGCTGGTCCCGGGCTTCGAGGCGGAGCGCGACGAGGACGGGCTCGTCCGGCTCGACATCCGGATCGAGGACGGGCGCATCGCGGGCGTCGCACCCGTCGGCAGCGTGGCCGAGGGCGTGGATTTGCTCGGCGGCCTCGTCTGGCCGGGGCCGCTCGACGCACACACGCATCTCGACAAGGGGCATATCTGGCCGCGCACCCGCAATCCGGACGGCACCTTCTTCGGCGCGCTGAACGCGGTGATGGGCGACCGCGGCCGGTCCTGGTCGGAAGCGGATGTCGAGGCGCGGGCGGAGTTCGCGATCCGCTGCGCCTATGCGCACGGCACGGTCGCGATCCGCACCCACATCGACACCTACCTGCCGGTCGCGCATGGCAGCTGGCGGGTGCTGGCGAAGCTGCGGGAGCGTTGGGCGGGCAAGGTCGCGCTGCAGATGGTCTCCATCGCGCCGATGGACCGCTTCGTGGGCGATGCGGGGGTGGAGCTTGCCGATCTCGTGGCCTCGCATGGCGGCGTGCTGGGCATGGTCACGCGCCACAGCGGCAGCATCCACGATGCGCTGCCGGCCGGCTTCCAGGAGGAGCTGGACTGGTTCTTCTCGCTGGCAGAGGCGCGCGGCCTCGACCTCGATCTGCATGTGGACGAGAGCGGGGAGAGCGGGGCGCGGGCGCTGCGCGAGATCGCGCTGACCGCGCTGCGGCGGAAGTTCAAGGGCCGCATCCAGTGCGGCCATTGCTGCAGCCTCTCGATCCAGCCGGAGGAGTTCGCGCGCGAGACCATCGCGGCGGTGGCTGAGGCCGGCATCGACATCGTCGTGCTGCCGATGTGCAACATGTACCTGCAGGACCGCGTGGCCGGCCGCACCCCGCGCTGGCGCGGCGTGACGCTGGTGCATGAGCTGCGCGCGGCGGGCGTGCGCGTCTCCGTCGCCTCCGACAACACGCGCGATCCCTTCTACGCCTATGGTGACCTCGACATGGTCGAGGTGTTCCGGGAGGCGACGCGGATCCTGCACCTGGATCACCCCTTCGGCGACTGGCACCGCGCCGGCACGGCGAACCCGGCGGAGGCGATGGGAATGGCCGGCCGCGGCCTGATCGCGGCGGGGCAGCCGGCCGACCTGATCCTGTTCCCGGCGCGGGTGATGACGGAGTTCCTCTCGCGCCCGCAATCCGACCGCGTGGTGCTGCGCGACGGCCGCGTGCTGGAGGCGAGCGCGCCGCATTGGCGCGAGCTGGATGCTGTGGTCGGCTTTCCCGGCTGAGCTACCAGCGCGCGAAATGGGCCCGCACGCGCGCGACGAAACCCTCGCATTCCGCTCGCGTGCGGTGGTCCATGCGGGTCAGCGTCACGAACTCCACCGTGCAGTCCTTCGCGCAGAGGCGGCGCAGCGCGCGGCCGAAGAGCTTGCGGTCGGGACGGCCGATGTACCAGAGCAGCCAGGTCGGCGAGCCATAGGTCGTCACCACCGCGATGCGGCGGATGTTGGTCAGCGCCGGCTCGATCGCGCCGGCGCCGAGGGTGAAGGCGACGCCGGGCGCCCAGACGCGGTCGAGCCAGCCCTTCAGGATCGCCGGCAGCCCGTACCACCAGGTCGGGTAGACCAGCACCAGCGCCTCCGCCCGGCGGAGCGAGGCGACGTGGTCCTCGATGCCTTCCAGGTTCGCGGGGACATCGTGGTAGCGGTCGCGCTCCTCGCTGCTCAGCACCGGGTCGAAGCGCTCGGCATAGAGGTCGCGCAGCTCGACGCGGTGGCCGGCACCCTCCAGCGCCGCCTTCGCGGCGTCGCGCAGCGCGGCCGACAGGCTGTCGGCGCGCGGATGGGCGTGGATCATCAGGACCTGCATGGGCTGGGCTTAGCAACGGCCATGCCGCCGAGGAAGGAGAGGCTGCGATGATGGCGACGCCGGTGATCGGCAAGCGGGCGGGGGACCTGCGCGGCTTCCGCATCGCGCCCGACGACACGAACTACTTCGCCTGCCTGCTCGATCCCATCGCCGACGGCGTGTCTTTCACGCTGGTGGTGGAGATCTTCGAGCCGGGCGGCCGCACGCCGCCGAACTCGCACAGCGTGGCGGAGGAATGCTTCTTCGTCCTCGCCGGCTCCGGCAAGGCCTATGCGGACGGGAAGGAGATGCCGATCGGTCCCGGCGATTGCTTTGTGCTCCGGCCGGGCGTTGAGCATGTCGTGGTGAACGACAGCGACCGGAAGCTCTATTGCCTGACGCTGATGACGCCGAACGAGGGCTTCGCCGAGCTCATCCGCAACGGCACGCCGGTCGAGCTGACGGCCGATGACATCGCGGTGCTGACCGGGCGCGGGTCGTGAAGGTCCTCTATCTCTACGCGCATCCGCTGCCGGAGAGCTTCCACGCTGCGATCCGCGACGCCGCGCGGGAGGGGCTGCGGGCGGCGGGGCATGAGGTGGATCTCTGCGACCTCTACGCCGAGGGCTTCAACCCGGTGCTGAGCCCGGAGGAGCGGCGCGGCTACCACGAGATCCCGGGCAACCGCGCGCCGGTCGAGGAGTACGTGCAGCGGCTGGAGCGGGCGGAGGCTCTGGTGCTGTCCTTCCCGACCTGGTGCTACGGGCTGCCGGCGATCCTGAAGGGCTGGATGGACCGCGTGCTGCTGCCCGGCGTGTCCTTCCGGCTGGAGGACGGCGTCGCCAAGCCCAACCTGCTGCACATAAGGCGCGTCGCGGGGATCAGCACCTATGGGCGGCCGCGCTGGACGGCGGCGCTGATGGGCGATCCGCCGCGCAAGGCCGTCACACGCTACTTCAAGGTGATCAGCGGCGGGCGGGCGCGTGTGGACTACCACGCGCTCTACGACATGAACCGCGCGACCGAGGCGCAGCGCGTGCGGTTCCTGGGGAAGGTGCGGCGCGCGATGGAGCAGTTCTGAGGCGCTACGCCTCGGTCGCCTTGCGCAGCAGCCACGCGAAAAGCGCGGCGCGGGCCGCCTCGCGCGCGGGGTAGTGCCGGGCGCTGGCGGCGGCGAGGGCGTCGGTGTCCACCACGTTGGGCGGGGTGAAGCGCTCCGCCCAGCCTTGCAGGATCTCCGGCGTCGCTTCCGGGTGGAACTGCACGCCGATGGCGCGCGGCAGGGCGACGGACTGGACGGTGCCGGCGTCGTGCGCCAGCACCTCGGCATCGGGCGGTGGGGTGATGACGTCGCCATGCCAGCGCGGCCAGGGACCGTGCAGCACGGGATCGGCGGCGTGCTCGATGCCGAGCCAGCCGCGATGGAATGTGCCGCCCGGATGCGGGCGGGAGTCGCCGCCGGCCGCCGCGGCCATGACCTGCGCGCCGAAGCAGATGCCGATGGTCGGGCGCCGCGCCGCGAGCCGCGCGGCGAGCAGCGCGCGCTGGCGCGCGACCCAGGGGATGTGCGTGTCATAGGCGCCATGCGGCGAGCCGAGCAGCAGGACTACTTCCTCGCCCGCCATGTCGGCGTCGGTCAGCGCCTCGCCGGACGTGACGCGCAGCGCATGGCCCTGGCCGCGCAGCCACTCGCCAAAGGCGCCTTCCGGCGCGTGCTCGGAATTGCGGACGACGAGGATGTTCATGCCATGCCGAGCCTTGCATCGCGCCGGCGCAGCCAATGCACGAGAGGCAGCGCGAGCAGCACCATCCAGGCCTTGCCGATCACCTGGCCGGCGAGGAAGTCCAGGCTGCCGAAGGCGAGCCAGAGGAAGAACACAGAGTCCACGATCAGGCCGACGACGCTGCTCGCCGCGACCGCGAGCGTCAGGCCGCGCTTCTGCAGCGGCGTGTAGACCGCGAGGTCGGCCAGCTCGGAGAAGAGGAAGGCGCAGGCCGAGGCGATCACCAGGGCGGGCGGCGCGAGCGTCGCGGACAGCACGGTGCCGGCGAGGATCGCGCCGAAGGCCCAGCCGAGGCCGAGCCGCCGCTGGACGAGGTCGCGCAGCACCAGCGCAAGCCCGATCATCAGCACGCCGGAGGGCGCCATGACGCCGGGTGCGACGGGGATCAGGCAGGGGCCGTTCGGCACGCAATAGGTGCCGGCATTGCCGATCAGCCAATTCGCGGCGGGAATGCAGAGGGCGAAGGCGAGGAGGAAGAACAGCCCCTCGCGGCGGGCGGTGGTCAACGCGTCTCTCCGATATAGGCGGCCCAGCCGCGGGCGCGCAGCTCGCAGGCGGGACAGGTGCCGCAGCCGGCGCCCCACGGGTTGGGCGTGCGGTCGCCGAGGTAGCAGGAATGGGTGTCGCGCCGGATCGCCTCGACCAGCGCCGCGCCGCCGAGTTGCTCTGCCAGGCGCCAGGTCGAGGCCTTGTCGCGCCACATCAGCGGCGTGTGGAGGACGAAGCGCCGCTCCATGCCGAGGTTGAGGGCGACCTGCAGCGCCTTGATCGTGTCGTCGCGGCAGTCGGGGTAGCCGGAATAGTCGGTCTCGCAGACGCCGGTGACGATGTGCTTCAGGCCGCGGCGGAAGGCGAGCGCCGCGGCGAAGGTCAGGAAGATCAGGTTGCGGCCGGGGACGAAGGTGTTGGGCAGGCCGCCGGTGTCCATCTCGATCGCCACCTCGCGCGTCAGCGAGGTTTCCGAGATCGCGCCGAGCGCGTCGAGCTTGAGCAGGTGGTCCTCGCCGAGCCGCGGACCCCAGACGCCGTGGCGCGGGAGTCCGGCGCGGAAGGTGGCGCGGGTGTCGAGCTCGACGCGATGGCGCTGGCCGTAGTCGAAGCCGATCGTCTCGACATGGGCGAAGCGGTCGAGCGCCCAGGCGAGGCAGGTGGCGGAATCCTGGCCGCCGGAGAAGAGGACGAGGGCTTTCTCGGTCATGTCGGGAGCTGTGCCACGGCCCAGCGCGCGCAGTCGGCGACCACCGGGTCGGGATCGTCGCAGAGGCCTTGCGCGACGGGGCGCAGCGCGTGCTCGCCGCTGTTGCCGATGGCGACCAGCACGTTGCGGACGAAGCGGTTGCGGCCGATGCGCTTGATGGGCGAGCCGCTGAACAGCGCGCGGAAGCCAGGGTCGTCCAGCATCGCGAGTTCCGCCAGCTTCAGCGCGGTCAGCGTTTCGCGCGGGGCGAAGGCGGGCTCGGCGTGCGCCTGGGCGAACTTGTTCCAGGGGCAGACGGCGAGGCAGTCGTCGCAGCCATAGATGCGGTTGCCCATCAGCGGGCGCAGATCCTCCGGGATCGGGCCGTGATGCTCGATGGTGAGGTAGGAGATGCAGCGTCGCGCATCGAGCCGGTAGGGCGCGGGGAAGGCGTCGGTCGGGCAGATGCGGAGGCAGGCGTCGCAGGAGCCGCAATGGTCGGTCTCGGGCCCGTCGGGCTCGAGGTCGAGCGTCGTCATCACCTCGCCGAGGAAGAGCCAGGAGCCGTGGCGGCGGGAGACGAGGTTGGTGTGCTTGCCTTGCCAGCCGAGGCCGGCGGACTGCGCGAGCGGCTTCTCCATCACCGGCGCGGTGTCCACGAAGACCTTGAGGTCCGTGCCCTTGAAGCGGTGCGCCATCCATTGGCCGAGCTGCTTGAGGCGCCCCTTCACCACATCGTGGTAGTCGCGGCCCTGGGCATAGATGCTGATCGTCGCGCGGTCGCGCTGCGCGAGGGTGGCCAGCGGATCGGTGCCGGGCGCGTAGTTGAGGCCGAGCGAGATCACGCTGACCGCCTCGGGCCAGAGCGCGCGGGGATGGGCACGCTGGTCGGCGCGCGCGTCCATCCAGGCCATGCCGCCGTGGTGGCCGTCGGCGAGGAACTGCGCGAGGCGCTCACGGGTCTGGTCGGGGAGATGCGCGCGGGCGAAGCCGATGGCGTCGAAGCCGAGGGACAGCGCCTTGGCGCGGATCTCGGGGCGGGGGTCGGGTGGACCCACCCTCACCCCGACCCTCTCCCGCGTCGTGCCGGAGGCACGCTCTCCGCGTGACGCGGGAGAGGGAGAAAGGCGCGCTGCGGGGCGGGTGGTGCTAGCCGCGCCCACGGTAGGGGGCGACGCCCTGGTCGGGGATCCAGACGCCATCGGGCGGCGCGGCGGTCTGGAAAAAGACGTCGATCGGGATGCCGCCGCGCGGATACCAGTAGCCGCCGATGCGCAGCCATTCGGGATCCAGCAGCTCCACCAGCCGCTTCGCGATGCCGATGGTGCAGGCCTCGTGGAAGGAACCGTGGTTGCGGAAGCTGGTGAGGAAGAGCTTCAGGCTCTTGCTCTCTACCAGCCAGTCGCGGGGCACGTAGTCGATCACGAGATGCGCGAAGTCGGGCTGGCCGGTGAGCGGGCAGAGCGAGGTGAATTCCGGCGCCACGAAGCGCACGCAATAGCGCGTGCCGGGATGCGGGTTCGGCACGCGCTCGAGCACCGCCTCCTCCGGGGAGCGCGGCTGCTCGACATGCTGGCCGAGCATGGTGAGGCCGGAGACATCGGTCTTGGTCGTCACGCGGCTTTCCTTTCGGCCTCGCCCTGCTCCCAGGCGGCGATGATCGCGGCGGCCTCGGCCTCGAAGCGGCGTTCCAGGATGGCGCGACGGAGGCGCGCCATCAGCGTCTGGTAGTAGCGGATGTTGTGCCAGGTCAGCAGCATCGGCCCGAGCATCTCCTCCGCCTTGATCAGGTGGTGGAGATAGGCGCGGGAATGCCGCGTGCAGGCGGGGCAGTCGCAATCGGGATCGAGCGGCGAGGGATCCTCGGCGTGGCGCGCATTGCGCATGTTGAGAACGCCGCGGCTGGTATAGGCGCGGCCGGTGCGGCCCGAGCGCGTCGGGATGACGCAGTCGAACATGTCGACGCCGCGGCGCACGGCCTCCACCAGGTCGTGCGGCGTGCCGACGCCCATCAGGTAGCGTGGCGCGGCGGCGGGTAGGAGGGGCACGGTGACGTCGAGGACGCGGAGCATCTCCGCCTGGCCCTCGCCGACGGCGAGGCCGCCGATCGCGTAGCCCTCGAAGCCGATGGCGGACAGCGCGGCGACGCTCTCGGCGCGGAGATCGTCATAGGTGCTGCCCTGCACGATGCCGAAGAGGCCGTGGCCGGGGCGCGGGACGAAGGCCTCGCGGGATCGCGCGGCCCAGCGCATCGAGAGCCGCATGCTCGCCGCGGCCTGGTCATGCGTCGCGGGGAAGGGCGTGCATTCGTCGAAGCACATGGTGACGTCGGCGCCGAGCAGGTGCTGGATCTCGACGCTGCGCTCCGGCGTCAGGCGGTGGTAGCTGCCGTCCACATGGCTGCGGAAGGTGACGCCGTCGGCGTCCATCTTGCGCAGGCCGGTCAGGCTCATGACCTGGAAGCCGCCGGAATCGGTCAGGATCGGGCCCTGCCAGTCCACCATCCGGTGCAGCCCGCCGAGCCGCGCGACGCGCTCCGCACCCGGGCGCAGCATCAGGTGGTAGGTGTTGCCGAGGATCATGCGCGCGCCGGTGGAGCGGACGGCATCCGCCGTCATCGCCTTGACCGTGCCGGCGGTGCCGACCGGCATGAAGACGGGCGTCGGCACCTCGCCATGCGCGGTCATCAGCGTGCCGGCGCGGGCGGCGCCGTCACTCGCGGAATGCGTCCAATGCAGCGTCACAGGTCGTGCTCGCAGCGGAACAGCAGGCTGCCGTCGCCATAGCTGAAGAAGCGGTACTCCTGCGCGACGGCATGGGCATAGGCGGCGCGCATGCGGCGCGTGCCGGCGAAGGCGGAGACCAGCATCAGCAGCGTCGATTTCGGCAGGTGGAAGTTGGTGAGCAGCGCATCCACCGCGCGGAAGCGGAATCCGGGCAGGATGTAGAGGTCGGTCAGGCCGCGGAAGGGCGCGACTGTGCCGTCGGCGCGCGCGGCGGTCTCCGTCACGCGCATCGCGGTGGTGCCGATCGCGACCACGCGCTTCCCGGCGGCGCGGGCGGCGTTGATCGTCGCGGCGGCGGCGTCGTCGATCTCGCCCCATTCGCGATGGATGTGGTGGCGGCGGGGATCGTCCTCGCGCACCGGCAGGAAGGTGCCGGCGCCGACATGCAGCGTGACGGTCGCGCGCTGCACGCCCCGCGCATCGAGGGCCGCGAGCAGCCGGTCGGTGAAGTGCAGGCTCGCGGTCGGCGCGGCGACGGCGCCGGGGCGACGCGCGAAGATGGTCTGGTAGTCCTCGGCATCCTCGGCGCGGGGGCCGCCCTCGCGGTGGATGTAGGGCGGCAGCGGCACCTCGCCGGCCTTGTCGAGGGCTGCGGCGAGCGCCGATTGGTCGGGGCCGAAATCGAGCATCGCGGTGCCGCCGTCGCGCTCGATCACCTTGGCGGTGCAGCCCTCGGCGCCCTCGATCTCGATGACGTCGCCGGGGCGGAGGCGACGGGCATTGCGCACCAGCGCCTGCCAGAGGCCGCCGCCCTCGGCGCGGTTCAGCATGATCTCGACGCGCGCCTCGCCGCGGCGCGCGTGGAGGCGCGCGGGGATGACGCGGGTGTCGTTCACCACCATCACGTCGCCAGGCTCGAGCAGCGACGGCAGGTCGAGCACGCCGTGATCGGCGAGCCCCTGCTCGCGTACCACCAGCAGCCGCGCGGAATCGCGCGGCCGCGCCGGCGCCTGGGCGATCAGGCGCTCGGGCAGATCGTAGTCGAAATCCTCGGTGCGGAGGGCGGGGGCCTCCGCCGGCGAGGGGGTGGGGGCCTCGGGCATGGGCGGGGCATGTGGCGGGGCGCGCGGGGATTGTCCAGCGCGAGGGCCCGCGGGCCGGCATGCGCCGGCGACGCGGGGCGTTCAGCGGCGCGGGCGCCAGCGCAGCAGGTGGCCGAGGTCGTCCGCGCTGCCTTCGGTCGCGCCGATCACCGCGTGCAGGTCCACGCGCCCATGGCCGGGGATGTCGAGGATGGGCGGGTCGAGGGAGGCGGGGGTGGTGCCGTCCGGAGCTTCCACCGTGCCGGCGGGCTCGTGCTGCTCGGTCTCGTCGGGGCCGTTGTCCTGCGGCTCGGCGCCGAGCGGCTCGCCGCGGCCGGCGTAGCGGACGCCCTTCATGGGGGCGAGGGAATAGCGGATCTCGGGGGCTGCGCCCTCGCGCGCGACCTCGAAGCGGTAGACGTCGAAGCGTTCCGGCATGGATCCTCCGTCCGCGGGCGCAACGCCGCGGCGGAGGCGGTGGTTGCCGCGTTGCGATCTGCCGACCGATTCACGGCGCCGGTGCTCGGCCGCGGTGCGGCCTCCGCCCTCTGCCGATCGGGCGGCGTCAGGCGCGCAGCAGGCGGGGCATCGGCGCGACGGCCTCGCTGCCCGGGAAGGCGGCGGCCACGGCGCGGTCGGTCAGGCGCAGGTGATGGCGGAGCAGCGCCTTGGCGACCGCGCGCAGGTCGGCGGTCGGCTGGAGGTCGCGGTTCTCGAACAGCTTTCCGGGTTCGAGGCCCGGCCAGTCGGCCTGCACGCGGCCGCCGGCCACCGCGCCGCCGAGCAGGATCGCGACGCCGCCGGTGCCGTGGTCGGTGCCGAGGTTGCCGTTGACGCGCGCGGTGCGGCCGAATTCCGTCACCACCAGCACGGCGGTCTGCGCCCAGGCCGGGCCGAGGGCGGTGCGCAGCCCTTCGATCCCGGCATCCAGGCCGCGCAGCGGGCCCATGATGCGGTTGGCCTGGCCGGCATGGGTGTCCCAGCCGCCGATCTCGAGCGCGGCGACGCGCGGCCCCTCGCGCTCCGCCAGCAGCCGGCCGGCGGCGGTGGCAAGGCGGGGGAAGTTGCCGCGCTCCGGGTCGGTGTCCGTGCCGACGACCGTCTCGGCATAGCCACGGGCGCGCATGCCCTCGCGGAAGACCGGGCCGAGGCGGCGGTCGCTGTCCTGCAGCGCGGCGAGCCGGTGGATCAGGTCGGGCGAGGGCCTCTCCAGCCCCGGCGGGGCGTAGCTGCCGACCGGCGCGGCGCCGCGCAGCAGCAGCGGCACGCCGGTGCCGATGGCGAGCCCCGGGCGCGACGGGCCATTCGTCGGCATGACCTGCAACGCGCGGTTGAGCCAGCCGCTGGTCATGCGCTGCTCGGTGCCGGCTTCCAGCAGGTCCTGCGCCTCGAAATGCGAGCGGGAGCGGTAGGGGCCAGCGACCGCATGGATCAGCAGCGCCTCGTTGGTGCGATACAGGCGGTGCAGCGTCGGGAGCGCCGGATGCAGGCCGAAGAAGCCGCCGAGGTCGAGCAGCCCGCCGTCGCGCCCCGGCTCGGGCAAGGCGAGGGGGCCGCGCAGCTCGGCGAAGGCGGGATCGCCATAGGGCTGCACGGCGTAGAGCCCGTCGAGTGCGCCGCGCAGCAGGATGACGACGAGGCGGCGCTCGCCCGGCGCCTGGGCGAAGGCGGCGCGGACGCCGCCGAGCGCGAAGCTCGCGCCGAGGCCGAGCAGCAGGCCGCGCCGGGTGGGCGAGAAGGAGGCGTGCGGCGGGTTCATCGGCGCATGAACTCCGGGCTGGCGAAGAGCAGCGTCAGCGCGTCGCGCGCCGAGCCGGCGCTGCGCATGGCGGCCACCGTCTCGGCCCGGGCCAGCGGGCCGAGGGCTGCTTGCGTCACCGCGGCCACGTCGGCGCGGCCGAGCCGGCCGGCGAAGGTGTAGGCCCAGTCGGCGCGGCGCAT
>NZ_JAKJIB010000359.1 GCF_021864505.1 Falsiroseomonas oryziterrae | reverse complement strand
CGCCGGCAAGCCCGCCGCGAGCAGCGCCAGGCACAGCGCCCAGCCGGCGGTGCCGAGCGCCATCAGCCGGCCCGGCGCGGTGCCGCGCTGCGCGAGGACGCCGCCGCCGATGCCGGAGACCACGATCGCCCAGGTCGCGACGGCGACCACTGCGCCGGACATCGCCGCCGCGAAGCCGGCCTGCGCGAGGAAGCTCGGCGCGAAGCCGAACATGACGCCGAAGACGCCGTTGTAGATGCCCCACATCGCGCCGGCGAGGCTGACCAGCGCGACGACGCCGCGCGGCAGCCGCGCGCCGCCTTGTCCATTCCCTGGCACCGCGCCCAGCCCGTCATTCGGATGCGGCGCGTAGGCGAGGCGCAGCAGCAGCATCGCCGCCAGCGCCACCAGCGCGGAGGCCGCGAGCCCGGCCGCCCACCCGGCCGCGGCGGCGAGCGGGGCGAGGGTCAGCAGCGCGAGGCCGACGCCGACCGGGAAGGAGTTCACGAAGACCGCCATGGCCAGCGTCAGGTCGCGCTGCCCGGCGAACCAGTCGGTCACCATCTTCGCCATCAGCACATTGAGCAGGATGCCGCCCACGCCCGAGACGAGCCGGCCGGCGGCGAGCGTCGCGCCGTCCGGCGCCACCGCCGCGAGCGCGCCGCCGCCCGCCATCAGCGCAAGCCCGAGCGTCACCATCCGCGCATCCCCGAAGCGCCGCCCGAGCGCGCCGCCCGGCAGCGCAACCGCGACGCCGGGCAGGAAGTAGAGGCCGATCAGCGTGCCGAGCTCGGCATAGCCGAGGCCGAGATCCGCCATGAGCTCCGGCGAGACCGAGCCCAGCGACTGGAACTGGAATCCCATGCTCGTCCGCGCCGTCGCCAGCACGAGCAGGGCACGCCAGCGCGGTTGGAGGAATGCATCCCACACTCGCGCATCCTGGCATGCGATGGGGCCGGCGCGACACGAAAGAACGGCGAAGCCGCGCCTTGCGAAACCCTTGTCGCTCCGCGCCGCCGGAGCGGGTGGGCTCAGCCGGGCATGACGCTCATCAGCGCGCCGAGGCGCCGCACCGTCGTGCTGGAGTCCTGCAGCGGGATGGTGCCGCGCTCCGGCAGGGGCAAGGCGGCGCGCCGCGTGACGATCGCCACCACGCCACGCGCGAAGGGCTCGCCGCAGACCGGCGTCGCCGCGCCGCCGAAGCTGTCGATCCGCACGGCTAGGTTGTCGCCGTGACGGGAGAAGACGCGCACGTCACGGCTGGCGCCCTGCATCGCCGTCGTCAGTTCGCACCGCGTCCGCGCGACGAAGGCAAGGCAGCCGTCGCGCAGACAGAATGCGGCGCCGAGGTGGTCGACGTCCTGGTTGATGCGCCAGGCCGGCGCCTCCATCGCGCGCCGGATGCGCTCCGGGCAGTAGAGAAGCGCCGTCGCCTCGACGCGCGAGCCGAATTCGAACCACCATGCCTGCATGGCCTGCTTCCCGGTCCGTTCCGGACGCGGGAACGCGCGGCATGGCCGCCATGCGAGGTCACGGCTGCGCGCGCGCGATCACGGCTGCGCCGTCGCGCGGTCAGCTTTCCAGCTCGGAATCCCAGTAGAGGTAGTCGCGCCAGCTCTCGTGCAGGTAGTTGGGCGGGAAGCTGCGGCCGTTCTCCTGCAGCTCCCAGCTGGTCGGCTGGCGCGGTTCCTGGCGCGGATGCATGTGGCATTCGCGCGGCAGGCGGCTGCCCTTGCGCAGGTTGCAGGGCCCGCAGGCGGTGACGACGTTGTCCCAGGTGGTCCGCCCGCCGCGCGAGCGCGGGATCACGTGGTCGAAGGTCAGGTCGTGCGTGGGCTTCCCCTCGCCGCAATACTGGCACTCGAAGCTGTCGCGCAGGAACACGTTGAAGCGCGTGAAGGCCGGGCGCCGCGCCGCCGGGATGTATTCCTTGAGCGCGATCACGCTCGGCAGCCGCATGCGCAGCGAGGGCGAATGCACGATCGCCTCGTATTCCGACAGCACCGAGACCCGGTCGAGGAACACCGCCTTCACCGAATCCTGCCAGGACCAGACCGAGAGCGGGAAATAGGAGAGCGGCCGGAAATCCGCGTTCAGGACGAGCGCGGGATAGGACCTGTCGCCGACGAAGGCTCCGCCATCAGGCAAGCGCCACTCCTCGTATCGAGGGGCGGTCCCAAGCCCTGGGGCCGATCACGGCAGGCTGGCCCCAGATACTGTGGCACCGCCGCGTTTCGAGAGACTTCATGCCAGTGTGGGTGCCGCTTCGCAACACACCTCGGGCGGCGCGCGCGGCAGTTTTCATGGGCCCGTCACCCAAGCTCCCGTTGCAGCGTCAGCGCGCCCTGCATGATCCCGACCTCGTCGAGCCCATGGGCGAGCCCGGGGCGATACAGCGATTCGACCGGCACCCCTGCCGACTGCAACGCGTGCTCGGCCTCCCGGCTGCCATGCACCGGCACGACGTCGTCCGATTCGCCATGCACCAGCAGGACCGGCGGGCGCGCACGGATCTCGCCCGCCAGCGTCTCCGCCCCGAGCAGCCGCCCGGAATAGGCGAGGATCGCGGCGGGCCCTGGCGCGCGCCGCAGCCCGGCGAAGAGCGCGGTCATCGCGCCCTGGCTGAAGCCCATCAGCGCGATCCGGTCGGCCGCGAGCCCGAGGCGCGCCGCCTCCGCGTCGAGGAAGGCGTCCAGCGCCTCCGCCGCGACGCGCACGCCTGCCAGCATTCGCGCCGGCGTGCGGTCCTGCACGCTGAACCATTGCCGGCCATAGGGTGCGATGTCGCAGGCATCCGGCGCATGCGGGGCGACGAAGGCGGCCTCCGGCACCGCCTTGCCCCAGCCCGGGGCCAGGTCGATCAGGTCGTAGCCATCCGCGCCGAGTCCGTGCAGCAGCACCACGAGGCTGCGCGGCGCGCCGCCCGCAGCGGGCCCCCAGCGCGGCCCGTCCAGTCCCGCCATCTTGTCCCCCTTTCCCGTTCCTGGCACCGCAGCAGGACATGGCCGCAACGCCGCCTCTCGTCACCCGCTTCGCGCCGAGCCCGACCGGGCTGCTGCATCTCGGCCACGCCCATTCGGCGCTGCAGGGCTGGCGGCGGGCACGGGAAGCCGGGGGGCGCTTCCTGCTGCGGCTCGAGGACATCGACCCGGGCCGCTGCCGCCCCGACTTCGCCGATGCGATCCTGGAGGACCTCGCCTGGCTCGGCCTCGACTGGGATGGCGAGGTGCGGGTGCAGTCGCGGCACCTGCCGGAGTACCGAGCGGCACTCGATGCGCTCGCCGCGCGCGGCCTGCTCTACCCCTGCTTCTGCACCCGCGCCGACATCGCGCGCGAAGTGGCGGCGAGCGCCGCGGCGCCGCACCTGGCAGCCGTGGGGCCGGACGGCCCGCTCTATCCCGGCACCTGCCGCCGCCTGTCGGAGGACGAGCGCGCGGCCCGGATCGCGCGCGGCGAGGCGCATGCGCTGCGGCTCGACATGGCGCGTGCCGTGTCGTCGGTTCCGCCGCTGTCCTTCGAGGAGGAGGGGCAGGGGCGGCTGCGCTGCGACCCGGCGCGCTTCGGCGACGCCGTGCTCGCCCGCAAGGACGCGCCGGCGAGCTACCACCTCTGTGTCACGCATGACGACGCGCTGCAGGGCGTCACGCTGGTGACGCGCGGCGAGGACCTGAAGCCCGCCACCGACCTGCACCGCCTGCTGCAGGCGCTGATGGGCTGGCCGGAGCCGGCCTATGCGCATCACGGCCTGCTCACCGACGCCGCGGGACGGCGCCTTGCCAAGCGCGACCGCGCGGCGACGCTGCGCGACCTGCGCGCCGCCGGTCGCAGCCCGGCCGAGGTTCGCGCCCTGGCCGGCGTCCCGGATTAGGCGCAGCCGGGGCGCGCGTGCGCTGGTGGCGACGTCGGGGAGGGCTCTGCCCTCCCCGCACCCATCCCGCCAGGAGCCTGCGGGCTCCTGGACCTCGATCA
>NZ_JAKJIB010000358.1 GCF_021864505.1 Falsiroseomonas oryziterrae | reverse complement strand
GCAGGTGCGCGGACGGCGGCGGAGCCGGGGCTGCAGGCGCATCACCTCTGGTGGGCCGCGCGCCGGGAGGAGGAAGCGCGCCGTCACGCGCTGGCCGCCGGCTTCCTGCGCGAGCTCGCGGCGACCTTCGCCGCGCGGCTGGAGCGGGCGGCGCGAGTGCGAGGGGCCTGGAGCAATATCCAATCCGACTGAATCAGTCAGATTGGATTTCCTGCTCCAGGAATCTCGGATCGAGAGCAGCTTATGCCCGATCAGCGGAACCGCGAGCGAAGCGGTTCCACCTGATCGGGCACTGCTCTAGGCCCGCTCGATCAGCTCGATCTTGTAGCCGTCCGGGTCCTCGACGAAGGCGATGACCGTCGTGCCGAACTTCACCGGCCCGGCTTCCCGCGTCACCTTGCCGCCGCCCGCGCGCACCGCCTCGCAGGCCGCCTTCACGTCCGGCACGCCGACGGCGAGGTGCCCGAAGGCGGTGCCCAGCTCGTATTTCTCGACGCCGTAGTTGTAGGTCAGCTCGATCTCGCCCTGGCCTTCCTTGTTGCCCTCGCCGTAGCCGAGGAAGGCGAGGGTGTACTTGCCGTCGGGCACGTCGCGGCGGCGCAGCTCCTTCATGCCGAGCAGCTTCGTGTAGAAGGCGATGCTGCGCTCCAGGTCGCCGACGCGGATCATGGTGTGCAGGAACTTGCCGCTCATGCTGCGCTCTCCTCGGTGCTGAACAGGTCGGGACGGATGGCGAGGAGGAAGAGCCCCGCCGCATCCGCCGCCGCGATGGTCTCGGCGCGGTCCACGACCAGCGTGCCGGCATGGCCCGACCGCGCCTCGATCGCGATGCCGGCGAGCCCCGCCGCGGCGGCGTTGCGCACCGTGTCGGGCCCGATCACCGGCAGGTCGGCCCGCACGTCCTGGCGCGGCTTCACGAGCTTGACCAGCACGCCGCCCGCACCCGCGCGCCGCAATCCCGCGCAGCGCGCGAGCAGCGCGTCGGTTCCCTCGATCGCCTCGACGCCGAGCACGAGGCCCTGCTGCACCACGCAGCCCTGGCCGACATCGACGGCGCCCAGCGCCCGCACCACGGCGATGCCGCGCGCGATGTCGCGGCGATCGTCATCAGATGGTGCGGCTGCGGAAAGGCGGCCCTCCGGCACCAGCAGGTCGCCCAGGATCTCCTGCGCGCCGACCGGGTTGAAGCCTTCCCCGCGCAGCAGGCCGAGCACGGCGGAGAGCAGCGTGTCGTCGCCGCCGAACAGCGCCCGCGCACCGAGCTTCGCGGCAAGCCGCAGCCCTTCCGCGTCGAAGCGCGCCGAGGTCAGCGAGGGCCGCGCGACGCGCCCTGCCAGCACGAGGTCGCGCACGCCATGTTCGCGCATCAAGGCCATCATGCGCCCGACCTGGCCGAGCGGCAGGACGGAATGGCGATAGGCCGCGTAGTCGGCGGGCTGCGCGAAGCCTTCGAGCAGGACGCAGACGACGGGGCGGCCGGCCTTGGCGGCGGCGTCGGCGACGCGCAGCGGCATCAGTCCGCCCCCGGCGACCAGGCCGAGCGGCGCGGGGCCGGGCGGAGCGCCTGGCATCAGGCGGCGTCCGCGTCCTCGTCCTCCGTCCCGCGGCCGAAGGGACAGAGGCCGTGGCGGCCGCGCTCGCGGACAAAGTCGAGGATCTCGGCAACCAGCGCGTTGCCCGGATGCGCCTGCGCGATGGCGTCCACCTGGTCCTCCGGCCGGCCGGCGCGGTAGAGGTCGTGCACCGCGCGCGCCACGACCATCACCTGCTCCTTGCTCAGCCCCGCCCGGCGGCGCAGCGCGATGGTGTTCAGCCCGGCAAGCTTCGCGCGGAAGCCCTTCACGCGGCCGAAGGGCAGCACGTTGCGCTCGACGCCGGACATGCCGGCGACCAGCGCCATGCGCCCGATGCGCACGAATTGCTGGATCGCGGCGCCGCCCTGGATGACCGCGAAGTCGCCGATCTGCACATGTCCGGCGAGCATCACGTTGTTGACCAGGATGACGCCGTCGCCGAGCCGGCAGTCATGGCCGACATGGGCGACGCACATGATCAGGCAGTCGGCGCCGATCCGCGTGATCCCGTCGCCGCCGGTGCTGCCGCGATGGATCGTCGTGTGCTCGCGCACATGGGTGCGCGCGCCGATCACCACGCCGGTCGGCTCGCCCTTGTACTTCAGGTCCTGCGGCGGAAGCCCGATGGTCGCGAAGGGCGAGACCCGCACGCCGGGCCCGAGATGCGTCCGCCCGTCCAAAACGACATGCGCGACGAGTTCGACGCCCTCGTCGAGGACGCAGTCGGGACCGACGACGCAGCCGGGGCCGATGCGGCAGCCGGGGGCGATGCGGGCACCGGGTGCCACGACGGCGCCCGGGTGGATGAGGGCGTCGCTGGCGACGCCGGAGGGGCGGTGGTCCAATTGGGCGCTACTTGTCGAGGATCATCGCGGAGTAGGTCGCCTCGGCGACCACCTTGCCGTCCACCTTCGCCTCGGCCTCGAACTTCCAGATGCTGCCGCGCTGCTTCTGCTTCTGCACATGCACGCGCATCTGGTCGCCGGGCACCACCGGCTTGCGGAACTTCGCCTCGTCGACCGTCATGAAGTAGACGAGCTTGCCGGCCGCGGACGGCCCGAGCGTCTCGACCACCAGCACGGCCGCGGTCTGCGCCATGCTCTCGATGATCAGCACGCCGGGGAAGACCGGATGCGTCGGGAAATGGCCCTGGAAGAAGTTCTCGTTGATCGTGACGTTCTTGATGCCGACGGCGGAGCGGTCGGGGACGATGTCCACGACGCGGTCGACCAGCAGGAAGGGGAAGCGATGCGGGATCGCCTGCATGATGCGGGCGATGTCATAGGCGCCGACGCTGCCCGGTGCCTCGGCGCTGGCGGTCGCGTCCATGGTCCTCCCTTCCGTCCCCCGCGTCTCAGCCGCGAGCCGGCTTCTGGCCCAGGCGGCGCAGCGCCGCCATGGCGCGCAGCGTGTCCTTGGCCGGCCAGGCCGGGCTGCCGACCACATCCGTGCCCGCCGGCACGTCGTTCATCACACCGGCCTGCGCGCCGATCCGGGCGCGGTCTCCGACGTTGAGATGGCCGGTGACGCCCGCCTGGCCGCCGAGCTGCACGCCGTTGCCGAGCGTCGCAGAACCCGAGACGCCGGCCTGCGCGACGATCACGCAGGCGCGCCCGGCGCGCACGTTGTGGCCGATCTGCACGAGGTTGTCGAGGCGCGTGCCGGCGCCGAGCTCGGTGTCGGACTGGCTGCCGCGATCGACGCAGGCATTCGCGCCGATCTCCACGAAGTCGCCGAGGATGACGCGGCCGAGCTGCGGCATCGTCTCGAAGCGGCCCTCGGGCGTGACGGCGAAGCCGAACCCTTCCTGACCCACGCGCGCGCCCGGATGCAGCACGACGCCGCGGCCGGCGATGCAATGCGTGACCGAGGCATGCGGCCCGATGCGGCAGCCATCGCCGAGCACCACCTTCTCACCGATCACGGCATGCGGGCCGAGGATGCAGCCCGCCCCGATCTCCGCCCCGGCGCCGATCACGGCGTAGGGCCCGACCTCGCAGCCTGGCCCGAGCTTCGCGGAGGGATCGACCACCGCGGTCGGATGGATGCCGGCACGCGGCGCCGGCGGCGGATGCAGCCGCGCGGCGATCCGACCGAAGCCGAGATAGGGCTGCGCCGAGACGATGGCCGCGACGCCCGGCGGGACGCTGCCCGCGAAGTCCGCGGCCAGCACCACGGCTGCCGCGCGGGTGCCGGCGAGTTGCGGCGCGTAGCGCCGGTTGTCGAGGAAGGACACGTCGTCAGGCCCTGCGGCCGAGAGCGGCCCGACGCCGGTCACCAGCCGCTCCGGCGAGCCGCCGCGCAGCTCGCCGCCGGCCAGCGTCGCGGCCTCCGCCAGCGTCAGCGGCGGCCCGGCGGGATGGAAGCGCGGATCGG
>NZ_JAKJIB010000357.1 GCF_021864505.1 Falsiroseomonas oryziterrae | reverse complement strand
CGCGGCCCTCGCCCTCGGCGCGCGCCGGCCCCGCGGACTCCGCGCCCGCCTCGGCCTCCTCCGCCTCCTCGGGCAGGTCCGGCTCGGGCGCATAGTCCATGCGGAGCGCGGCCGGGCGGTCGGCGACCGCATCCGGGCTCTGCGCGCGCGTGCGCTCGATGCGCAGCGCCGGCGGCACCAGGCTGTCGTCGGGCTGGATGACGATCTGCATGTTGAAGCGCTGCTCGTCCTCCATGAGGCGCTCGCGCTTCTTGTTCAGCAGCCAGAAGGCGACCTGGCTGTGCACATGCACCACGATCTCGGCGGCGCGGCGGCGGCCGCCCTCCTCCTCGATGGCGCGCAGCACCGCCAGCCCGCTGCTCTCCACGCTGCGGACCAGGCCGCGGCCCTGGCAATGCGGGCAGGTGACGAAGCTGTGCTCGACCAGCGAGGGCCGCAGCCGCTGGCGCGACATCTCGAGCAGGCCGAAATGACTGATCCGGCCGACCTGGATCCGCGCGCGGTCCTGCTTCAGCGCCTCCTTCAGGCGGCGCTCCACCATCGCGTCGTGCTTGTTCGACTCCATGTCGATGAAGTCGATGACGATGAGCCCCGCGAGGTCGCGCAGGCGCAGCTGGCGCGCCACCTCGTCGGCGGCCTCCAGGTTGGTGCGCAGCGCCGTGTCCTCGATGTGCCGGTCGCGCGTCGCGCGGCCGGAGTTCACGTCGATGGCGACCAGCGCCTCGGTCTGGTTGATGACGATGTAGCCGCCCGACTTCAGCTGCACCGTCGGGTTGTGCATGGACTCCAGCTGCGCATCGACGCCGTGCTTGGCGAACAGCGGCAGCGGCTCGCGCGACAGCCGGATCTTGCTGGCATGCGAGGGCATCAGCATGCGCATGAATTCGCGCGCGTCGTTGTAGGCGTCCTCGCCCTCGACGATCACCTCGTCCACGTCCTTGCCGTAGGTGTCGCGGATCGAGCGCTTGATGAGGTCGGCTTCTTCGTAGATCAGCGCCGGCGCGGTGGAGGCGAAGGTGCGCTCGCGGATGTTGTCCCAGAGCCGCAGCAGGTATTCGCAGTCCTTCTTGATCTCGGGCTTCGGCCGCTGCGCGCCGGCGGTGCGCACGATCAGGCTCATCCCGTCGGGCAGGCCGAGCTCGTCGATCGCCTCGCGCAGCCGCTTGCGGTCCGCGGCCGAGGTGATCTTGCGCGACACGCCGCCGCCGCGCGGGCTGTTCGGCATCAGCACGCTGAAGCGGCCGGCGAGCGAGATGTAGGTGGTCAGCGCCGCGCCCTTCGTGCCGCGCTCCTCCTTCACCACCTGCACCAGCATGATCTGCCGGCGCTTGATCACCTCCTGGATCTTGTAGTTGCGCATGAACTTCGGCGGGATCCGCCGCTCGCGCACGTCGTCCTCGGTGGTGCCGCCGACCGTCTCGGGCGGCAGCACGGGCTCGGACTCGGCGCCGTTCGACGCCTCGCCGCCCTGGCCGTCGTCGCCGTTCGCGCCCTCGGCCTCCGCCGCGGCGTCCTGGGCGCCGGCCTCGGCCGGCTCGGCCGTGGCGTCGGAGGCGCCGGGAACGTGGTCCTCGCCCTGGGGCGCCTCGGACACGAGGGCCGACGCGGCCTCCGCCGGCGGCTCGGGCGACTGCTCGGGCACGGGGACGCCGTCATGCGGCACGGTCGCCTCGGCCGCCTGGGATTCCACGGTGACGATGCGGGCCTGCGGGTCGGCCTCCGTCGCCTCGCCCTCCGGCGCCTCCGCCGTGGCGGCGGCGAGCGCGTCGTTCAGCGCGGCGTCGTTGGCGCGGGCGGCGTCCTCCGCCTCCTCGCGCTTGCGCTCCTCCTCCGCCTCGGCGCGCTGCATCTCGAGCAGCCGCTGCCGGTCGGCGACCGGGATCTGGTAGTAGTCGGGATGGATCTCGCCGAAGGCCAGGAAGCCGTGGCGGTTGCCGCCGTATTCGACGAAGGCGGCCTGCAGGCTGGGTTCCACCCGCACGACGCGGGCCAGGTAGATGTTGCCCTTCAGGGGCAGGCGGTTGGCGGACTCGATGTCGAAGGCTTCGAGCCGGTTGCCGTCCAGCACCGCCACCCGGGTCTCTTCCGGGTGGGATGCGTCGATCAGCATGCGCTTGGTCATGGAAGCGGGGACTCCGCGCCGCGGCGACGCAATGGCCATCCGCGGCGGCGATGGAGGACGGGGCCCGCGAAGCGGCAGCGCGGCTGGTCTGTCACCAAGCGGCGGGCCCCTTTCTTCGCGGCGGGCCGGCACGAGGCGCGGCCCTGGGTGGGTTCGGTGGACCGGACGGGCGCGACGCGGGCAGGGCCAGGGTCGCGCGCCGCCGGATCCGGCGGATACGCCTCGCGAGGCCCCGAAGCCCTCCGGGCGGCGGCCCCGCATCGCGCCGTGACGGCAGCAGCGGGGCGCCGTTCGCAGGCGCGTGGGCAGGCGGCGGTCGCTCGGGACATGGCTCGGGCCCGGGCGGAAAGGGCCGGGGATCGGGCATGTCGCGTGCGCGCTCCGCGCCGGCAGGGATCGGTCGCGGCACCTGGCGAAGCGCGGGCGTCGGATCGCCCTTGCGGACGAGGTGCCGAACCCATGCCAGGACTGCGGCCGACCCGACCACCACTCGCCGCAGACCGCGGTCGGGGGCGGGGCCGGGCGGCCACGCGAAGCGCGAACTCCTGCCGACGGCGTCGTCGCCGGGGCGCTGCACCATAGGTCTAGCCGCCCGAGGCCACAAGCGCGGTGTCCGGCAGCCTCCCCGGCAGGCCGGCGCCCCGGCGCCGGGCCCTGTCCCCCCATCAGCCGGCAGGCTTGGCCCGCCGCGGCGCCTCGAACAGGGCCAGGGCCAGCACGACGACCAGCGCGCCGGCCCATTGCGCCGGCCGCAGCCCCTGGCCGAGCAGCGCCGCGGCGAGGAGGATGCTGTAGAGCGGCTCGACGCTGCTCAGCACCGTCGCCCGCACGACGCCGATGTGGCGCAGCGCGGCGAAGAAGCCGAGCAGGCCGAACCCGACCCCGAGCCCGGCGGCCAGGATGCCGAGCCAGCCCGCCGCCCCCGCCGGCGGCGCCCAGGCGCCGAGGAGCCCCATCGCAAGCCCGGTCCCGAGCGTGCCGACGCCGGTCGCGTAGAGGTTCACCTGCGTGCTCGTCGCGTGGCGCTGCGCCCGGCCGATGCACAGGATCATGCCGCTGATCGCGACCGCCGAGAGCGCCCCGAGCGCGAGGCCCGTTGGGTCCAGCGCGCCCGCCTCCGGCCCGAGCACCAGCACGAGGCCGGCCAGCACCGCCCCCATCAGCGCCGCCTTCCGCAGGTCGAGCCGCTCCGTTCCCCGCAGATGCGCGACGGTGGCGAGCAGCAGCGGATGGGTGAAGAACAGCAGCACCGCGACGCCGACGGGCACCAGCGCGACCGCGCCCAGGAAGCCGAACACCGCGATGCCCTGCAGCGCGCCGCAGGCGAAGGTCGCCGGCCAGGCGCGGCGATCCAGCCGGAAGCCCTGTCGAAGCAGCAGCACAAGCAGCGCCATCAGCGCCGCCGCGACGGCGCCGCGCAGGGTGACGACCGTCAGCGTCCCGCTGCCATCCTCATAGGCCAGCCGCGCCGCGACCGGGCTGACGGCGAAGGCCAGCGTGGAGCCGATCACCAGGGCGATGCCGAGCCCCGGCCGCCCCGGCGTCGGATCGGGCGCGGCCGCCATCGCTTTTCCCCCTCTGGTCCGGGCGGCACGATGCGGCGCCGGGCAGGCCGGCGGCAAGGCGGGGCGTCGCCCGGGCGGAGCTTCCCACGCGCTCGCAGCAAAGTGTGGCAAGCCACGGAACTGATGTGCTAAATCGCCACCAGCGGTCCGCTCGGGGGGGTGGGCCGCGACCAGGGGGATTCCATCGCCATGCTGCCGCGCCGCGGGCTGGCGAGCCTGTTGCTCGCCTTCGCCGCGCTCCCGCCGCCGAGACCGGCGGCCGCCGCCACCGCCGCGACGCTGGCCGCGGCGGG
>NZ_JAKJIB010000356.1 GCF_021864505.1 Falsiroseomonas oryziterrae | reverse complement strand
CGCCGCCTCCACGCCGAGCGCTTCGCGCTCGCGCTCGGCGCGCGCGACCCGTCGCGCGCCGCGGCGCAGCTGGCACTCGGCGATGAAGGGCCGCGCGTCACCTGGCATCGCTACGACGCGCAGCGCCCCGACACCGCCGCGTCCTGGATCGCGGAGGCGGTCGGCGCGCATGGCCGGCTGGATGCGCTGGTGAACAATGCCGGAATCCTGCGCAAGGTGACCTTCGAGGAAGGCTCTGAGGACGACCTCGACGCGATGTGGGAGGTCAACGTCAAGGGCCCGTTCCGCGCCATCCAGGCCGCGCTGCCGCATCTGCGCGCCGCGGGCCATGGACGGCTGGTCAACATCGCTTCCACCGACGGCAAGCGGATCCGCGATCCGTCGGCGCCGCTCGGCTACGCGATGACCAAGCACGCACTGATGGCGCTGACCCATGCGGCGCGCTTCGCGGGCCATGCGGATGGACTGCGCGCCACCGCCCTTTGCCCCGGCGCGATCGACACGGAGCTGATCGCCGGGCTGGTGGGCGCGACGCCGGCGGCGGGGCGGCTCAAGCCGGAGACCGTCGCCGAGATCGTCTGCCTGCTGCTGCGCCTGCCGGACCAGGCGAATGTCGCGGAGCTGGTCGTCAACACCCGGCTCGAGGCGATGCTGTGAACGCGCGCGATCGCCGGAGGGCGAAGGGCCGGTCCGTCCCGAGAACCGGAAGCGTGGATCGCGCGCGTCGTACGAGGCTAGGCCAGCGCTCCGGGCGCGAAGCCCGCGATCTCGGGATCGTCCGCGCGGCGCCGTCCGAGCGCGAGCTCCGCGATCACGCGCGCGACATGCGGGCCTGCCGTGAACCCCATCCAGGGGAAGAAGCAGAGGAAGACGCCCGCCGCGCCCGGCAGCTCGCCGAGGATCGGTCGCCAGTCCTGCGTGCCGTTCACGATCGCGGCCCAGCTCCGCACCACGCGCATCCGCGCCACCGCCGGCACCGCGGCGATGGCCAGCCGAAGGTTCGGGATCAGCGACTCCTCGCTGACGACGGGCAGCCCGGTGACGGGATGCAGTCGCGCCGGCCAGCCGCCGCCGATGATCACGCTGCCCTGCGCCGTCTGCTTCAGCGAGAGCCGGTCTGCGGCGGAATAGACCAGGTGCGGGACCAGCGGCGCGACGCGCTCCGTCACCGTGACCTGGATCGGATGCGCCTCCACGGCCAGGTCGAGGCCGAGCCAGCTGGCGACCTCTCCGGCGGCGGCGCCGGCGCAGTTCACGACCCGGCGCGCGCGCACGACGCCGGCATCCGTCGCGACCAGCCACGCATCGCCGTCGCGCGTCATCCCGATCGTCCTGGTCCGGCCGAGGATGCGCGCGCCGTGACGCTGCGCGGCACGGGCGAAGGCGAAGGCCGCCATCAGCGGGTTCGCCTTGCCTTCGATCGGGCAGTAGGTGCCGCCGATCGAATCCGGCGCGAGATAGGGGGCGAGGGCGAGCAGCTCGCCGCGGTCCAGCAGGCGCACCTCGAGCCCTTGCTGCCTCTCGATGGCCGACTTCCGCCGCAGCATCGCGAGCTCAGCGGGACGGCGCGCGACCATCAGGCCGCCCTTCGCAGTCACCTCCAGCTCCGGCGCGGCGAGTTCGGCGGGCAGCTCCATCCAGCGCGCGATGCCGGCCATCATCAGGTGGAGCGTCGGCGCGAAGCGTCGCGCCCAGCCCTCGCCCTGGTTCAGGAAGGGCTCGACGGGGATCTGCGCATGGAAGCTGCCCGAGTTGTTGCCGGACGCCGCCGCGTTCAGCTCGCCCCGCTCGAGCAGCAGCACGTCGGCGCCGCCGTCGCGCGCCAGGTGATAGGCCACCGCGCACCCGGCAAGCCCGCCTCCGATCACCACATAGTCCGCGCGCTCTCGCGCGACATGATCCGCAGAGGAGTCACCCGCCATGGCTGAGCTTCGCGTCGCCGCCTCGACCTTCCCGTTCCTCTATTCGCATTCCGGGCCGGATGCGCTCAAGCACCTCGCGTCGCAGGGCTACCGGAACTTCGAGCTGATGATCTTCCCCCCGCATCTCTGGCCTTCCGCGATGACACCGGCGGCGAAGGCCGGGCTGCGCGGCTGGCTGCAGGGCGAGGGCCATCGCGTCACCAGCTTCTGCTACCCGCTGCTCGACAACAACCCGAACAGCACCTGCCCGATCATGCGGCGCTACACGCTCGACCGCTACAAGGAGGCGGTCGAGCTGGCGGACTACCTCGACTGCCCCTATGTCTGCGCGATCCCCGGCCCGGTGAACTCGCTGATCAACCCGCCCGTGCCCTGGATGCGGGAGTGGTTCGTGGAAGGCATGAAGGAGCTGGTCGCCTTCGCCAAGGGCAGCCGCACCGAGATCATCCTGGAGAACGTGCCCTTCACCTTCCTGCCGACCGCGAAGGACATGCTGGACGTCGCGAACGACATCGACCCCTCCGTCGGGATCAACTTCGACGTCTGCAACAGCGCCTACATCAAGGAGGATCCGGCGGCCGCGATCCGCATGCTCGGCAGCCGCGTGAAGAACGTGCACATCAGCGACAGCGGCTACGAGTTGTTCAAGCACGACCGGCTGGGCACCGGCATGGTGCAGCCCGGCCCGGCTGCTGCCGCGCTGCAGGAGATCGGCTATACCGGCCTGACCGTGCTCGAGATCATCACGGATGCCTGCCAGCCCGGCACGGATCCGGACGGCGATCTCGCGGCAAGCCACGACATCCTGGCCGCGCATGGCTGGGAGCAGCGGCCGTCCAGGCGCTGAGAGAGGGGGTTCGCATGGCCAAGCAGTTCCGCGGCTGCCACACCGTCACAGTCACGCCCTTCACCGAGGATGGCAGCGCGATCGACGTGCCCGCGCTGAAGCGTTTCCTGGACTGGCAGCATGCCTGCGGCGTGCCGGGCGTGATCATCCTCGGCACCACCGGCGAGTTCCTGACGGTCTCCGACGCCGAACGCGAGCAGTACGTGGCGGAGACCGTCGCGCATTGCCGTGGCAGGATGACGGTGATGGTCGGTGCCACCAACGCCCACACGCCGACTGCGGTGCGCCACGCGAAGATGGCCGAGCGCCTCGGCGCCGATGGGCTAATGATCGCGCCGCCCTACTACTACACCGTGACCGAGGACGAGATCTTCGCCTACTACGCCGCGATCAGCGAGGCGGTCTCGATCCCGATCATGCTCTACAACAATCCCTTCACGACGCATGTGGACATCAAGCCGCACCTGGTCGCGAAGCTGACGAAGCAGCTGCCGAACATCCGCTACATCAAGGAAGCGAGCATGGATGTCGGCCGGGTCTTCGACATCGTGGAGGCGACCGCGGGCGTCATGAACGTCTTCGCCGGCGAGCGCGTCGTGGAGAGCTTCAAGCTCGGCGCGGTCGGCTACGTCGACCCCTACGGCAACTACGCGCCGCGCGCATCCACGGCGCTGTTCCCGCTGCTCGAGGCCGGGCGCGTGCGGGAGGCCACCGCGATCCAGCACGTGCTGGACGAGATGACGAACATCATCAAGGAAGGGCACCCGCTCTACGGCCACCAGTGCTACTCGAAGGCGCTGGCGGCGGCGGCGGGCTATCCGGTCGGCGATGTCCGCCCGCCGATCACGACCTTCGCCTCGCTCGGGGAGGAAGGACGCGCCAAGGTGAAGGTGCTCGCGGCGCTGATGGCGAAGCTCGATCGCATGATGGACGAGTTCGCCGCCGGCAAGGCCGCGTGAGGGTCAAGCCAGCCCGCCATCCACGCGCAGCAGCCGCCCGGTGACGGCGGAGGACAGGTCGCTCGCCAGGAACAGGGCGGCCTTGGCGACCTCCTCCTCCGTCGCGATGCGGCCGAGCGGCGTCGCCGCGGCATAGGCCGCCAGCGCGGCGGAGGGGGAGGGGCCGAGGCCGCTCGCGGCGCGCGTCGCGACGCGGCCGCGCAGCGCCTCCGTCGCGACCGGTCCGGGCCCGAGCGCATTGATGCGGATACC
>NZ_JAKJIB010000355.1 GCF_021864505.1 Falsiroseomonas oryziterrae | reverse complement strand
TGCCGAACAGGGTCACGCGATGCCCGCGCTCCGCCGCCGCCACCGCGGCCTGCAGCCCGGCCACGCCGGCGCCGACCACGGCGAGGTGACGAGGCGTCGCGGTGCGCGGCGCCGGCACGCCGTCCCGCAGCGTGCCGAGATGCGGATTGACGCTGCAGCCCGTGGCGACGCCGCGGTGGATCTCGCCCCAGCAGGCGTTGCAGGCGATGCAGGGCGTGATGGCGGCCGCCCTGCCCTCCTGCGCCTTGCGCGGCCAGTTCGGATCGGCGAGCAGCGGGCGGGCGAGCATGACGAAATCCGCATCGCCCTCGGCGAGGATCGCCTCGGCCGTCGCCGGCGCGCCGATGCGGCCGATGCCGGCGATCGGGACCGCACCCGCCGCCGCGCGCATCGCGCGCCAGAGATGGCGATAGGGTGCCACCGGATCGTGCATGTCGGGCAGGTGCCGGTGCAGCGACCAGCCATGGCTGCCCTGGCTGAAGCAGAGCCAGTCGGGCGGCGCGTCGGCGACGATCGCGCGCGTCAGCCGCGCCGCCTCCTCCGGGCCGATCGAGCCCTCGATGCCGTCATCGGCGGGAAGCTTGAGCCCGACGATGAAGCCGGCGCCGCAGCGGGCACGGATGGCGCGCAGGATGCTGCGGACGAAGCGGGTGCGGCCGCGGACATCGCCGCCCCAGTCGTCCTCGCGCCGGTTCATCGCCGGCGAGAGGAACTGCAGCGGCAGGAAGCCATGCGCGGCCGAGACCTCGACCCCGGCGAAGCCGGCGCGCTGCAGGCGATGCGCGCTGTCGGCGTAGTCCTCGACCAGCGCCTCGATCTCGCCGGGCGTGAGCACGCGCGGGACGGTCCAGGACATCGCATCCGGCACCGCCGAGGCGCCGACGGAGTCCAGCCCGCGCGGGCCGTGATGCGCCGACCCGCCATGCCAGAGCTGGCCGATCGCGCGCGCGCCGTGCCGCGACACCGCCTCGGCGAGCTTCGCAAGCCCCGGCAGCGCGCCCTCGTCGAAGGCCGAGACCCGCACCGGCGTCGCGCCGGAGGGCGAGGCGGCGAGCGCCTCGGTCAGCACGAGCGCCGCGCCGCCGCGGGCGCGGGCCTCGAGATGCGCGATCATCCGCTCGCTGACGCGCCCGGGTTCCGGGTAGCGCGTCGAGACGGCGGCGAAGCCGATCCGGTTCGGCAGGCGCTGGCCGGCAAGCTCGATCGGGCTGAAGAGCCGCGGGTAGCTCATCGGACGAGCCTCGCGCGTGACTGCGGCGCCCGCAGGACCGGCGCAGGGCGCCTCTGCCCTGTCCGGGGCGGAAGAGTGGCGGGGCAGAGGGGCGCGGATCGGTCCATCACGGGAGGTTATATGAATATGATCCTAGAACGCAAGGAGAATCCTTGGCCCAGCATGCGGCGCGCCGACGACAGGGCCTTCGCGCGCCGCGCGGCCGGCAGCCTTGATTCGCGCCCCTGCCGGGGCGACGATCCGGCCGCATGATCCTGCTGATCGACAACTACGACAGCTTTACCTTCAATCTCTATCACTTCCTGGGTGATCTTGGGGCGGTGGTGGAAGTCCGGCGCAACGACGCGCTCGGCGTGGAGGAGGCGCTGGCACTCCAGCCGGAGGCGATCCTCCTCTCGCCCGGCCCCTGCACGCCGAACGAGGCGGGCATCTCGCTCGACCTGATCCAGGCCGCTGCGGCACGACGCCTGCCGCTGCTCGGCGTCTGCCTCGGCCACCAGGCGATCGGGCAGGCCTTCGGCGCGAAGGTCGTCCGCGCGCCCACTCCCGTGCACGGCAAGGTCTGGGAGGTCGAGCATGCCGGCACCGACATCTTCGCCGGCCTGCCCTCGCCCTTCCGCGCCACCCGCTACCATTCGCTCGTGGTCGAGGACCTGCCGGAGACGCTGGTCGCCACCGCCCGCACCGCGGACGGGCTGGTGATGGGCCTCGCGCATCGCGACCTGCCGATCTGGGGCGTGCAGTTCCACCCGGAGAGCATCGCCTCCGAGCACGGCCACGACCTGCTGCGGAACTTCCTCTCCTTGGGCGGCGTGCAGACGCGCAGGAACGCCGCATGAAGGCGATCCTCGCGCGGCTCGCCGCGGGCGAGCGGCTCGCCGAGAGCGAGGCCGAGGCCGCCTTCGGCATGATCATGGCCGGCGAGGCGACGCCGGCGCAGATCGCGGGCCTGCTGATGGCGATGCGGGTGCGCGGCGAGACGGTGGCCGAGATGACCGGCGCGGTGCGCGCCATGCGCGCCCGCATGATCGCGGTCGAGGCACCGCCGGATGCGATGGACATCGTCGGCACCGGCGGCGACGCGGCCGGCACGCTCAACATCTCGACCGCGGCCGCGCTGGTCGTGGCCGGCTGCGGGGTGAAGGTCGCCAAGCACGGCAACCGCGCGCTGTCCTCGAGATCCGGGGCCGCGGACGCGCTCAGCGCGCTCGGCATCCCTGTGATGGAGACGCCGATCGACCGCCTGCCCGAGATACTGGCCGAGGCCGGGATGTGCTTCCTGATGGCGCCGCGCCATCACGCGGCCCTCCGCCACGCGGCAGGGCCGCGGATGGAACTCGGCACGCGCACCATCTTCAACCTGCTCGGCCCGCTGGCGAACCCGGCCCGGGTGAAGCGCCAGATGACCGGCGCCTTCAGCCCCGACTGGCTCCGCCCGATGGCCGAGACGCTGGCCCGCCTCGGCACGGAGCGCGCCTGGCTGGTGCATGGCCAGGGCCTCGACGAGCTGACGCTGGCCGGCCCGTCGCAGGTGGTGGAGCTATCGGGCGGGGCGATCCGCGCCTTCGAGGTGACGCCCGAGGAGGCCGGCCTGCCCCGCGCCCCGGTCGAGGCGCTGAAGGGCGGTGACCCGGCGGAGAACGCCGCCGCGCTGCAGGCGCTGCTGGAAGGCGCACCCGGCGCCTATCGTGACTGCGTGCTGCTCAATGCCGCCGCCTCGCTCATCGTCGCCGGCAGGGCAGCCACGCTGCGGGACGGGGTTGCGCTCGCCGCACGGAGCCTGGATGGGGGGGCCGCGTTGGAGGTGCTGCGGAAGCTCCGCGAGATCGCCGCACCGCCCGCACCCGAGACCCCGAGCGCCCCATGAACGCCCCGACCGCGATGCTGTCCGACAAGCTCGCCCAGATCCTCGCCGACAAGCACGAGGAGGTGCGGGAACGCTCGGCCGCCGTGCCCCTCTCCGAGATGGAGCGGCGCGCCCATGCGGCGTCCCCGCCGCGCGACTTCACCGGCGCGCTCTGCGCCGCCGTCGCCGATGGCCGCGTGGGGCTGATCGCCGAGATCAAGCGCGCCTCGCCCTCCGGCGGGCTGATCCGCGACCCCTTCGAGCCGGGCGCGCTGGCCCAGGCCTACGAGAAGGCGGGCGCGGCCTGCCTCTCGGTCCTGACCGATGGGCCGTATTTCCAGGGTTCCTGGGAGGACCTCGTCGCCGCCCGCACCGCCTGCGACCTGCCGGTGCTGCGCAAGGACTTCATGGTCCATCCCTGGCAGGTCTTCGAATCCCGCGCGATGGGGGCCGACTGCATCCTGCTGATCATGGCGGCGCTCACCGACGAGCAGGCGCATGAGATGGAGGACATCGCGCGCTCGCTCGACATGGCGGTGCTTGCGGAGGTGCATGACCGGCGCGAGCTGGACCGGGCGCTCGGGCTCGAGACGCGGCTGATTGGCGTGAATAACCGCAATCTCAAGACCTTGACGACCGATCTTGCGACGTCCGACGAGCTGATCCCGCTGATCCCGGCCGACCGCATCCCGGTCTCGGAGAGCGGCATCCGCACGCCCGAGGACGTCCGGCGCATCTGCCGCGCCGGCTCGCGCTGCCTGCTGGTCGGCGAGCACCTGCTGCGCCAGGCCGACGTGACCGCCGCGGCCGCCGAGCTGATCCACGCGATATCCAATTAGTTTGCCTCAAGCGCCGGCGCCGCCGTCCGGCGGCTTGGCTTGCGCGCCGCAGGCATGGCGCGCCCGGCGGCGCTGACGGTCGCGGCGCGG
>NZ_JAKJIB010000354.1 GCF_021864505.1 Falsiroseomonas oryziterrae | reverse complement strand
GCCGCCGGCGGCGCTGATCGCGGCCTGCAGGGCCGAGGTGCTGGTGCCGGCGCCGGCGAACATGCCCGCCGAGACCGCCTCCGGCAGGCCGAGCAGCCCGCCGACAGCCTGCGCGACGACGAGGGAGGCGACGACCGCGACCAGGGAGAGCAGGATCCAGCGCAGCCCTGGCCCCTTCAGGCCGGCGACGCATTGCGGCCCGTACTGGATCCCGGTGCCGTAGAGGAACATCAGCAGCCCGAGCGTGCCGACCAGGCCCGGCGGCGCTGCGCGCGGCGCGATCGCTCCGATCGCAAGGCCCGAGAAGAGCACCGCGCCCGCGCCGAAGGTGACGCCGAGGACCGGGATGCGGCCGAGCGCGTAGCCGATGCCGATCGCCACGAAGAGGGCCAGCATCGGCGAGCCCTCGAGCAGGTGCCGGATCCAGTCCATGCGCGGCTCCTCCAAGACGCGGAGTAGACCTCAGCGCGTGGTACCCCGCCAGTCCGGCCCCCTTGGGCGGGGGCCGGCGGGGCGGCTTGAAGGCAGGCGCCTTCAGTGCAGTCTGAACTCGCCCCCGGCGTAGCGCAGTTCGGCCGGTCGCATCAGCGCGGCGGAGGCGACGCGGACGGAATGCAGCGGCGCCTCGATCTCGCGCCGCCAGAAGTCGAGGAAGCGGCCGAGTTCCGGGAAGCGCGGTGCCAGGTCGTGCTTCTGCCAGACAAAGCTTTGCAGCACGCCCGGGTGGTCGGGCATGTGGTAGAGCAGCTCCGCCGTGGTCAGCCGCCAGTCCGGCAGCAGGGGGTAGCGGGCAAGTCGCTCGAGGCTGCTGAGGTCCATGCTGGCTCCTGCGTCGAGATCCCTTCGGTGGGCCATGTCCTGCGTCCCGTCTCGCGCCAGGGTTGGGCGACCCGCCCTGACGGCGTGGGAATCCTGCCATGACAGCTTGGGGACAACGCAAGAAAAACCAGCAAGTTCAATGTCTTGGCACTCGCACTCCGAGAGTGCTGCCGACGCTTGACGGGCGGGATGGCATCCCCTAGATCGCTGGCACTCCTCTGGGGGGAGTGCTAGCGGGCGCCGCAATGGGCCTGTTGGCGGCGGGCCGCACCCCTACGGCGACCCGCGTATCTCCGGAAGAGCTTGCCACACCAACGGAAGCAGTCAGGAGAGGTACGCTATGAAGTTCCGTCCCCTGCACGACCGCGTTCTCGTGCGCCGCGTGACGGCCGAAGAGAAGACGGCGGGCGGCATCATCATCCCCGACACCGCGAAGGAGAAGCCGCAGGAAGGCGAAGTGATCGCCGTCGGCTCCGGCACGCTGAACGACAAGGGCGAGCTGCGCGCGCTCGACGTCAAGGCCGGCGACCGCATCCTGTTCGGCAAGTGGTCGGGCACCGAGGTAAAGCTCAATGGTGAGGAGCTCCTGATCATGAAGGAGTCCGACATCATGGGGATCCTCGAGAACCCTTCCGTCGCGAAGGCGGCCTGAGAGCGCATCTCCGGCTCGTCACCTCGGACACAGACATCTAGGGAACGGAAAAAATGGCTGCGAAGGACGTCAAGTTCGGCGCCGGCGCGCGTGAGCGGATGCTCCGTGGCGTCGACATCCTCGCCGATGCGGTGAAGGTCACGCTGGGCCCGAAGGGCCGCAACGTCGTGATCGACAAGAGCTTCGGCGCGCCGCGGATCACCAAGGACGGCGTGACCGTCGCCAAGGAGATCGAGCTGGCCGACAAGTTCGAGAACATGGGCGCCCAGATGGTGCGCGAAGTGGCCTCGAAGACCAACGACCTGGCCGGCGACGGCACGACGACGGCGACCGTGCTCGCCCAGGCGATCGTGCGCGAGGGCGCCAAGTCGGTGGCCGCCGGCATGAACCCGATGGACCTCAAGCGCGGCATCGACAAGGCCGTCACCGAGGTCGTGAAGCACCTCGAGGCTTCGACCAAGAAGATCACCACCTCCGCCGAGGTCGCCCAGGTCGGCACGCTGTCCGCGAACGGCGAGGCCGAGATCGGCGAGATGATCGCCAAGGCGATGGAGAAGGTCGGCAACGAGGGCGTCATCACGGTCGAGGAAGCCAAGAGCATCCAGACCGAGCTCGACGTCGTCGAGGGCATGCAGTTCGACCGCGGCTACGTCTCTCCGTACTTCATCACGAACGCGGAGAAGATGATCGCGGAGATGGACAACCCCTACATCCTCATCCACGAGAAGAAGCTGTCCGGCCTGCAGCCCATGCTGCCGCTGCTCGAGTCCGTCGTGCAGTCCGGCCGTCCGCTGGTGATCGTGGCCGAGGACGTCGAGGGCGAGGCTCTTGCGACGCTCGTCGTCAACAAGCTGCGCGGCGGCCTGAAGGTCGCGGCGGTGAAGGCGCCGGGCTTCGGTGATCGCCGCAAGGCGATGCTCGAGGACATCGCGATCCTCACCGGCGGCCAGGTGATCTCCGAGGATCTCGGCATCAAGCTCGAGAACGTCACCCTCAACATGCTGGGCAAGGCGAAGACCGTCCGCATCGAGAAGGAGAACACCACGATCGTCGACGGCGCCGGCTCCAAGGAGGAGATCCAGGGCCGCTGCGAGCAGATCAAGGCGCAGATCGAGGAGACCACCTCGGACTACGACCGCGAGAAGCTGCAGGAGCGCCTGGCGAAGCTCGCGGGCGGCGTGGCGGTGATCCGCGTCGGCGGCTCCACCGAGGTCGAGGTGAAGGAGCGCAAGGACCGCGTCGACGACGCGCTGCATGCGACCCGCGCCGCGGTCGAGGAAGGCATCGTGCCGGGCGGCGGCGTCGCCCTGCTGCGCGCCTCCACCAAGCTCGGCCACCTCAAGGGCCTGAACAACGACGAGCAGGTCGGCATCGAGATCGTGCGCCGCGCGATCCAGGCGCCGCTCAAGCAGATCGCCGAGAACGCCGGCAAGGACGGCGCGGTCGTGGCGGGCGAGGTGCTCCGCAACGACAGCGCGACCTACGGCTACGACGCGCAGAAGGACGAGTACAAGGACCTCGTCGCCGCCGGCATCATCGACCCGACCAAGGTCGTGCGCACGGCGCTGCAGGATGCGGCCTCGGTCGCTTCGCTGCTGATCACGACGGAGGCGATGATCGCCGAGCGTCCGGAGAAGAAGGCCGCGGCGCCGGCCGGCGGCCCCGGCATGGGCGGCGACATGGACTTCTGATCTCCTGCAGGGGATCGGAAGCCAGGGGGCGGACCTTCGGGTCCGCCCCTTTTTCGTTGCGCGCCGCACCCTCTGACAAAGCCGTGAGTGCGGCCGCCGAGCTTTGACTCGGCACGATGCGGGCGCGCAGTCTCCGCGCCGCTTCGCGTCCGGATCGCCGTGCCTGCGGGTCGCCCCGACCCCGTCCAGCTCCGCCGCGAGGCGCCATCCGGGCGATCGGCGCCCGGGTTCATGCTGGATGAGGAGCCCGCGTCGCATGGCGATCGGCACCGTGAAGTGGTTCAACGCGACGAAGGGCTTCGGCTTCATCGTCCCCGACGATGGCGGCAAGGACGTGTTCGTGCACATCACGGCCGTGCAGAAGGCCGGCCTGCAGGGCCTGAACGAGAACCAGAAGGTCAGCTACGAGGTCGCGATGGAACGCGGCAAGGCCGCCGCGACCAACCTCCGCCCGCTCTAGCCGAACCAAGGCCGACCCTGAGGCCCGCAAAGCGGGCCGACCGCCCGAACGGGCGCCGCCTCCAGTGCGGCGAAGCCAAGCGACCGCAGGTCGCGCCCGGCGTCTGAGGGCAGTGGATCAGCGGGCTGGCGTCAGCCAGCCCGCGTCTCCTGTACGAAGACGCGCTTCGCGCCGGCCTCGCGCAGCACGCGTTCCGCCCTCTCCCGCGTCGCCGTGTTCGGCGCCTGCAGCCCGATGACCGGGCCCTCGGCCAAGGGCGGCTCCGCCTTCGCCGGGCCTGCGGTGCCGGGCGCGACGGCATTCCCCACCGCCTCCCCCACCGCGCCGGCGCCAAGACCGGCCGCCGCTGCAGCGGCCACCGCGGGGAGCGCTGCCCCGCCGGTCGCGATCACCAGCCCCGCCGCTGCCATC
>NZ_JAKJIB010000353.1 GCF_021864505.1 Falsiroseomonas oryziterrae | reverse complement strand
GCCGAGCGAAGTCGTCGCGTCGCGCCAGGTGAGCGTGCCGTCGGCGTGGCGCACGACGTCCCAGTCGCGGCCGCGCCGCAGCAGCGGCGCGCCGTGCTCCGCCGCCACGCGCTCGAACACCGCGGTCGCCTCGTCGGGCTGCGCGCCGGTCGCGCAGGGCACGCCGGGCTTCATGATCCCGGCCTTCTCGAAGGCGATCTTCGCCAGCGTGTCGCCCAGGAAATCCATGTGGTCCATGGAGATCGAGGTGATCGCGGTGGCCACGGGACACTCGACGACGTTGGTCGCGTCGAGCCGCCCGCCGAGCCCGACCTCCAGCACCAGCAGGTCGGCGGGCACGCTGGCGAACAGGTGGAAGGCGACGGCGGTCGTCAGCTCGAAGACAGTGATCGGCGCGCCGCCGTTCACCGCCTCGACATGCTCGAGTGCCGCGGCCAGCGCAGCCTCGTCCACCAGTTCGCCCGCCAGCCGGATGCGCTCGTGGAAGCGTACGAGATGCGGCGAGGTGTAGACGTGCACGCGCAGCCCCGCGGCTTCCGCGATCGCGCGCAGGAAGGCGCAGGTCGATCCCTTGCCGTTGGTGCCCGCGACATGCACCACCGGCGGCAACCGCCGCTCCGGATTGCCCAGCGCATCGAGGCAGCGCTGCATCCGCCCGAGGCTGAGGTCGATCAGCTTCGGATGCAGCGCGTGCAGGCGGTCGATGATGGCTTCGCTGCGCGAAGCCGGCACGCTGCTCACGCCGGCTTCGGTGCCTCAGGCTCCGGCGCGGGAAGGGCCGGCAGCGCCTCGGCCGGCTCCACCACAGGCGGCAGCTTCTCGCGCAGCAGCGAGATCACCCGCGCCAGCGTCGGGCGCATGTCATGGCGCTTCACCACCATGTCGAGGATGCCGTGCTCCAGCAGGTATTCGGCGCGCTGGAATCCCTCGGGCAGCTTCTCGCGCACCGTCTGCTCGATGACGCGCGCACCGGCAAAGCCGATCAGCGCGCCGGGCTCGGCGATCTGGATGTCGCCGAGCATCGCGAAGCTCGCCGTCACGCCGCCCGTCGTCGGGTCGCAAAGCACGACGATGAAGGGCAGCCCGGCTTCCTTCACCATGCGCGTCGCGATGACGGTGCGCGGCATCTGCATCAGGCTGATCGTGCCTTCCTGCATGCGCGCGCCGCCCGAGGCGGTGAAGACGATCAACGGCGCGTCCTGCAGCACGGCGAGCTTCGCCGCGGTCACGATCGCCTCGCCCACGCCGGCGCCCATCGAGCCGCCCATGAAGGCGAATTCGAACGCGGCGACCACGGCCTTGCGACCTTCGATCGCACCCTGCGCGACCACCACCGCGTCATCCATCGCCGCCTTGGACTGTGCGTCCTTCAGCCGGTCGGAATAGCGCCGCTGATCGCGGAAGCGCAGCGGATCGGCCGGCGCCTTCGGCAGCTCGATGCGCGACCAGCCCTCGTCCAGCGTCGCCTTGATTCGCGCCTGGGCGGAGAGCCGCATGTGATGGCCGCAGCTCGTGCAGACCATCAGGTTCCGCTCGAGGTCGCGGTGGAAGATCATCTGCTCGCAGGCGGGGCATTTGTGCCAGAGATTCTCCGGCACCTCGCGCGTCCCGCCGAAGATGCCCTTGATCTTGGGCAGCGCCCAGTCGGAGATCCAGTTCATGGATTGATGCCCTGAAGCGGCGGGCGCGTGCTCCGCACGCTTGCCTTGCGCGCCGCAGACATGACGCACGTCGTGGCGCGGTCGGTCGCCGCGCGGGCCGCCTGCGGCGGCCACTCTCGGAGGGCAGTGGCGATTCTGCTCACGGAATCACGCGGCCTGCTTCTTCGCGCTTCGGATCGCCTGCGCGAGCGCGGCGACCTGCGCCAGCACCTTCGGCGCCGTCTCGGCGGTCGCGCGGCCCTCGGCGTCGAGCGTCGCGGCCAGCGTGTCCACCAGCGCGGTGCCGACCACCGCGCCATCCGCCACGCCGGCGGCGACCGCCGCCTGCTCCGGCGTGCGGATGCCGAAGCCGATCGCGACCGGCAGGTCCGTGTGGCGCTTCAGCGCGGCGACGGCCGGCGCGAGCGACGCGTAATCCGCGCTGCGCGTGCCGGTGATGCCAGTGATCGAGACGTAGTAGATGAAGCCCGTCGTCGCGCCCAGCACGCGCGGCAGCCGCGCCTCGTCCGTCGTCGGCGCGATCAGCCGGATCAGGTCGAGCCCATTGGCGCGCGCATCCGGCTCGACCTCGTCGGCCTCCTCGGGCGGCACGTCCACGATGATCAGCCCGTCCACGCCCGCCGCGGCGGCGTCCTTGCAGAAGGCCGCGACGCCATAGGCAAGTATGGGGTTGTAGTAGCCCATCAGCACGACCGGCGTGTCACGCTCCGTCGCGCGCAGCTCGCGCACCAGGTCGAGCACGCCGGCGACGGTCGCGCCGGCCTTCAGTCCGCGCTGCCCGGCCTTCTGGATCGACGGGCCATCGGCCATCGGGTCGGTGAAGGGTACGCCGATCTCGATGACGTCCGCACCCGCCGCCGGCAGCCCCTGCAGGATCTTCAGCGAGGTCGCGCGGTCCGGGTCGAAGCCGGTGAGGAAGGTGACGAGCGCGCCGCGGCCTTCCGCCTTGAGCTGCGCGAAGCGCGTGGCAATCCGCGACATGCTCAGATCTTCTCGCCCAGGTGGCGCGCCACGGTGAAGATGTCCTTGTCGCCGCGGCCGCAGAGATTCATCAGCACGATGCGGTCCTCCGGCAGCTCCGGCGCCATCTTCATCACATGCGCCAGCGCATGCGCGGGCTCGAGCGCCGGGATGATGCCCTCGAGCTTCGAGCAGAGCTGGAAGGCCGCCAGCGCCTCGTCGTCCGTCGCCGCCACGTATTGCACGCGGCCAAGCTCGTGCAGCCAGGAATGCTCCGGGCCGACGCCCGGGTAATCGAGGCCGGCGCTGATCGAATGCGCTTCGGTGATCTGTCCGTCGCCGTCCTGCAGCAGGTAGGTGCGGTTGCCGTGCAGCACGCCGGGCCGGCCGCGCGACAGCGCCGCTGCGTGCTCCGGCGTGTCGAGGCCGCGACCCGCAGCCTCCACGCCGACCATCTGCACGTCGGCGTCGTCGAGGAAGGGATAGAACAGGCCCATCGCGTTGGAGCCGCCGCCGACCGCGGCGACCAGCGCGTCGGGCAGGCGGCCTTCCGCGGCCATCATCTGCTCCTTCGCCTCCTCGCCGATCACGCTCTGGAAGTCGCGCACCATCGCCGGATAGGGATGCGGTCCCGCCACGGTGCCGATGCAGTAGTAGGTGTCGTGGACATTCGCGACCCAGTCGCGCAGCCCCTCGTTCATCGCGTCCTTGAGCGTCGCGGCGCCGGAAGTGACGGGCCGCACCTCCGCCCCCAGCAGCTTCATGCGGAACACGTTGGGCTGCTGCCGCTCCACGTCGGTCGCGCCCATGTAGACGATGCAGGGCAGGTCCATCAGCGCGCAGGCGGTCGCGGTGGCGACGCCGTGCTGGCCGGCGCCGGTCTCCGCGATGATGCGCGTCTTGCCCATCTTCTTGGCCAGCAGGATCTGGCCGAGCACCGCGTTGATCTTGTGCGCGCCGGTGTGGTTCAGCTCGTCGCGCTTGAAATAGACCTTCGCCCCCATGCCCTTCGGCGCCGTCTTGCGCAGATGCGCGGTCAGGCGCTCCGCGAACCACAGCGGGCTCGGGCGGCCGACGTAATGCGTGAGCAGGCGGCGCCACTCGGCCTGGAAGGCCGCATCCTTCTTCGCCGCCTCGTAGGCGCGCTCGACCTCCAGGATCAGCGGCATCAGCGTCTCGGCCACGAAGCGGCCGCCGAAGGCGCCGAAGCGGCCGCGGGCGTCCGGACCCTGACGGAAGGAGTTGGGAAGGGGCTTGTTCACTGGCGGTTCCCTGGGCTGGGCGCGGTCTTAGCGCAGGGGCCGCGCCGGGTCACGGGGCCGGCACCTCGTTGCCGGACGCGCCGTCCGGAGGCCGAGCGGGTCAGGCGCTGGGCGGCGCGGCCACGGCAAACGGGGCCGGCTCGCCCTGGCCGGC
>NZ_JAKJIB010000352.1 GCF_021864505.1 Falsiroseomonas oryziterrae | reverse complement strand
GCCGGGCTCGGCGCGGTGGGCTATGCGCTGGCCGGGCCGGTGCCCGCGGCGCTCGGAGCGACGCTGTCGCTCAACGCGGCCGGGGTGATCGGGACGCTGGGCGGGCTCGTGGTGGCGGCCGCGGCGGTCTGGCCGCGGCGGGCGGGCGGCGGCACGCCTGCCTTTGCGCCTGCCGCCGCCGCGGCGCCGCCCTGAAACGCGCCGCGCGGGGCCGCGCTCATCAGAGTCCGAGGCCGGGCGGGTGCCAGCCCGCCACGAACAGGTCCTGGTTCAGCACCCTCAGGTGGCGGCCGATGTTCGGCGTGCGCTGGATGGTGCCCTTCGTGAGCGTGAACCGGGAGAAGGTGTCGCTGAGATGGGCCCGAGCACGGCGCCGCCGGCAGCCGGACGAACCTGTTCCCTACTCCGCGGCAAGCGCCAGCGCGGCCGCCGGTTGGTTGCGCACGCGGACCAGGGTGAAGATCCCGGCCGGCTGGCAGGGTTCCATCGCCTCGACGCGCACCGCCTGCGGGTCCAGCAGGTCGGACAATGCGAAGTCGGGATGCCAGCCGAGCAGGCGCGACAGCGGCGCCATCGAGCGCTCCACCCACCAGCGCAGGCCCGCCTCGGCGGCGAAGTGGTTGACGAAGAGCAGGTGCCCGCCCGGCCGCACCACGCGCGACATCTCCGCGAACAGGACCTTGGCGTTGGGGACGACGGAGGCGGTGAACATCGCCACCGCGATGTCGAAGCTGTCGTCGGCGAAGGCCATGTGCTCGGCGTTCATCTCGGACAGGCCCACGACCTGCGACAGCCGCTCCTCCCGCACCCGGGCCGCGGCCTTCTCCAGCATGTCGCGCGAGAGGTCGATGCCGACCACGCGCTTCTCCGGCCGATAGCGCGGCAGCGCCAAGCCGGTGCCCACGCCGACCTCGAGCACGCGGGTCCCGGGCAGGCGGTTCACCTCCTCGACGGCGCGGCGGCGGCCATGGGCCGAGACGCCGCCGAAGACCAGGTCGTAGACCCCCGCCCAGCGACGGTAGGCGTCGCGCACCCCCTCGGCGTCGAGGACGGCGCGGGGATGATCACGGTCGGGAATGTCGGTTCGGATGCTCATGCGGGTCCGTATCCGGCGGCGGTGGCCGGGTTAGTCCTGATGGGGGGCGCGCGCAAGCCGGATATGACGAAGCCTTGTAGACTCGGCGTCCCGCTCATGACAAATTGGCAATCTTCCGGCTTGGCAGCGCCACGAGGACGCCTCCGGCGCAGATGATCGCGGCCCCCAGCAGGGTCCAGCCATCTGGCCAGTCGCCGAAGATGAGCACCCCGGCGAGGCCCGCCCAGAGGATCTGCGTGTAGGACATCGGCGCGAGCACCGAGGCCGGCGCGCGCGCGAAGGCAAGCACGAGCAGGCCATGCCCCGCCGCGCCAAGCAGCCCGAGCAGCAGCAGCAACGGCAGGTCGGCGGCGGCGGGCGCCACCCAGACGAAGGGCTGGGCCAGCGCGGTCAGCGCACAGGCGGCGAGGCTGGTGTGCAGCACCGTGGTGCGCGGATCGTCCTCGGCCGCCAGCCGCCGGGTGAGCAACTGGTAGCCGGTGTTGGCGACCGCGGTAACCAGCGGCAGCAGCATGGCCCAGTGCAGCGGCTCGCCCGTCAGGAAGGGAGGGCGGATCGCCACCATCACGCCGGCCAGGCCGATGGCGACCCCTGCCCAGCGCCGCGGCGACACGCGCTCGTTCAGCCAGAGCGCTGCGAGCGCGACGGTGAGCGCGGGGGCGGCGAAGATCACCGCCGTCGCGTCGGCGAGCGGCACATGGATGAGCGCGACGGCAAGAGCGCCGTTGGCGACGGCGAGCAGCGCGGAGCGTAGCGTCTGCAGCCCCGGCGCGCGGGAGCGCCAGGGCAGCCCGCCGGTCAGGAGCCGCACCGCGACGATGACGATCAGTGTATGCGCGACGAAGCGCAGGAACATCAGCTGCGGCACGGCGTAGCGCGCGACCAGCAGCTTCAGCAGCGCATCCATCGAGACGAACAGGGCGAGCGCGACCAGCTGGATCAGCACGCCCTGCAGGGTGCGGCTCATGCCCGCGCCTCCACCCCGGCACGGGTGGGCGCGTCATCCCGGGCGGGCGCGACGGCGCCCGCCGCGTCGCGCGGGATTACTGGCGCGGCTGCGGGCAGCCGTCGCCGCGCTGCGAGCCCGAGCGCACGACGCCGGCGTAGTCCATGACGAAGGTGGTCTCGCAGCCGGGGCGGAGGAACGTCACGGCATTGCCGCCATCCGGCATGCGGACCGTGCGCTCCGGAGAGCCCCAGGCGAGGAACAACTGGTTGCCGCCACGTCCGATGTAGGGCGGCACGGTGTTGGCGCAGGCGCCCAGCGTGACGAGCAGACCGATGGCAATGACAGGCCGCATCCCGTGATCCCCAAGCTCCGGCCGCAGCATGGCCGGCACGCGCAAGGTTAAATCAATCCTGGGCCGGAACGCCAGCGTTCAAGCGCTTGATTGCACGCCCGATCCTGCGGTTGTGCTCAGGCGTGACCCGCAACGCCCGAGAGCAGGGCGGGGTCGACATGCAGCTTGGCGAGCGCCTGGGTCCACAGCCGCTCGGGCTTGGCGCCGAACAGCAGCATCTCGTCCGCCGGCACCGAGAGCCAGGCGTTCTGCTGGATCTCGCCCTCGAGCTGGCCTGGTCCCCAGCCGGCATAGCCGAGCGCGAGGACCCCCAGCCGCGGCCCGCCGCCGCCGGCGATCGCCTTGAGGATGTCCACGCTGGCCGTCAGCGCGAGGCCCGGCTGGACCTGCAGGCTGCCCTCCGTCTCCCAGTCGGAGGTGTGGAGGACGAAACCGCGGCCGTTCTCGACCGGCCCGCCGGAGGTCAGGCGGATGCGCCGCTGGGGCGGGATCGGGTCGAGCTTCAGCTGGCGCAGCAGGTCGTCGAAGCTGAGGCCGCTGAGGGGCTTGTTCAGCACGATGCCCATCGCGCCGTCGTCGGAATGCGCGCAAAGGCAGATGACCGAGCGGGCGAAGCGCGGATCCTGCATGGAGGGCATGGCGACGAGGAGCTGCCCGGTGAGCCACCCCTCCCCGGCCGCCGCTCCGCTCAACCCCTTCGGGGGCTTGGGGACGGGTCTGGCCATGCGTGAAAGATGGCTTCGGGTCCTCATGCCCGCAAGAACGGATCGGAGGGGGCCGGGGTTGCGGCGGGGTGCGGCAGGGCCGGGCCGCCGCATGGACGGACATCGCGAACGCCTCTAGATGCGTTCGGTCGGACACAATTCGGAGAAAACTTATGACCATCCAGCCCGGGCAGGCGATCCCCTCGGTCAAGGTGATGCAGGCGACGGCGGAAGGGCCGAAGGAGGTCGACACCGCCGAGTTCTTCAAGGGTCGCACGGTGGTGCTGTTCGGCGTGCCCGGCGCCTTCACGCCGACCTGCTCGGCCAAGCACCTGCCCGGCTTCGTGACGCAGGCGGCGGCGCTGAAGGCGAAGGGCGTGGATGCCATCGCCTGCATGGCGGTGAACGACGCCTTCGTGATGGGCGCCTGGGCGAAGGACCAGGGCATCACCGACGAGGTCGCGATGCTGGCCGACGGCTCGGCCGCCTTCACCAGGGCGATGGGGCTCGAATTCGACCTGACCGCGCGCGGCCTCGGCATCCGTTCGCAGCGCTTCGCGCTGGTGGCGAAGGACGGCAAGGTCACGCATGTCGCCGTCGAGGCGCCGGGCGCCTTCGAGGTGAGCAAGGCCGAGGCGATCCTCGGCGTCCTGTGACGCCGGCCCGGCGCGCCGCGGCTCGCCCCGGCGCGTTGTGCGCCCGTCATCTCAGGAGAACGGCATGACCCATCCCTTCGGCTACGCGATGCTGGCCTGGCAGGCGGGTTGGGTCTTCACGCTGCGCAGCGCGCAGCTGTGGACGGAGCCCGCCACGGCGACCGCCGAGCTTGCGCGCATGGCGGGCGAGAAGCAGCGCGCCTTCGCCGCCGGGGCGCTGGCCGCCAGCAAGGCAGCCCTGCTGGGCACGCGGCCCGACCTCGTCGCCGCGGCCGCGATCGCACCGGCGCGGCGCCGGGTCGCGGC
>NZ_JAKJIB010000351.1 GCF_021864505.1 Falsiroseomonas oryziterrae | reverse complement strand
GGCGGCGCGACTGCTTGCACGATCGGGCCGGGCGCTGGCACCGGCCCCACCCGCGCCGCCGCTCGGCTGGCTGCCGCCGGCGGCGGTCGGCGCCTTCGCCGCCGCGCTCGGCATCGGCGCGGGGACGCTCAGCGGACCTGTGCTCGCACTGCTCTCCGTACCGCTGCCAGCCGCGATCGGCGCGGGCTCGGCCTTCAACCTCGCCGTCGCGCTGCCGGCTGCCGCTCTCGCGGGCCTTTCGGGCGAGGTGGTGCCCCTCGCCCTGCTGCTGCTCGTCACCCCCGCCTTCCTGGTGGCGCCGGCGGCAGCGCGCCTTTCGAGGCGCCTCGACCCTCTGCTGCTGCGGCGGATCTTCGGCCTCGTGCTGCTGTCCATCGCGGCGCGCATGGCCTGGCGCGCCGTGGCCTGAGGGATGGAGGACACCACCCTCGCCGCGCGGCTTGCGGGCACGCGCGTGATCCTCTGCTACGGGCTGTTCGGCGAACTGATGGCGGGGCTGCGTCCCCTCGGCCTCGACTACATGCAGCGCCAGCGCGCCTGGCTCGCGGCGATCGGCGTGCACGTCGCCGTCGCACGGCTGCCGACCGCCGCCGCCGTTGCCGCCAACGCCGCAAAGCTCGGCGAGATGGTGCTTGGCGACAACGCGCCGGCGATCCTCGTCGGCCACAGCAAGGGCGGCGTGGAGGCGCTCTCCGCGCTGCTGCTGCCCGGCGTGGCGGCGCAGTGCCGCGGCTTCCTCGCGCTGCAATCCCCCTTCCACGGCTCGCCGGTCGCCGATGCCGCGCTCGGCATCGCGCCGCTGCGCGGCCTTGCGGATCACGTGCTGCGCCTCGCGCGGATCGGCGACGCCGACGGTCTGCGCGACCTCACCTGCGCCACCCGCGGCCCCTGGATGGAGGCGAGCGGCGCCGCGATCCGGGCCCTAACCGCGCGCCTGCCGGTGACAAGCCTGGCCACTGCGATCGAGCATGGCCGCGACATCCGCGAACACGCCTACCTGCCGCTCGCACGCTGGATGGAGCGCGAAGGCGCCGGGCCGAGCGACGGCTTGGTGCCTGTCTCCTCCACCCTGCTGCCCGGCGCGCGGCATGCGGTGCTGCCCGGCGGTCACCGCGCGCTGGTCGCCGGCGGCACCGGACGCGATCCGATCGGGCTGCTGCGGCGGGAGATCGCCGCGCTGCTCGACCGCGGCTGAGATGCGCTACTCCGTCCCGGCCGCGCCGAACCACCGGCGGCGGAGCTGCACCAGGACTCCCGGCGGACGGCGCTTCGGCTCGCCGCGCCCGGTCAGGCGCCGCAGATCGCGATACTGCGCGTTGCTGAACAGCTGGTCCTTCGCCGCATGATGCCGCCGGTCGTTCAGCCCCGGCGCCTCCGCCAGGATCTCGGCATGGCGCGCAAGAAGCCTGGCGAAGACCTCCTCGGCGCCGTCGCGCGCCGCGCCGCCGGCACGGCGGAACAGCCGTACCTCTGCCCGCAGCGCCGCGAGCCGCTTGGCCACCGCCTCGTGCCGGTCGCGCTGGCCCTTGGGATCCAGGAAGTTCAGCACCGTCGTCGCGATCGTCAGCAGCAGCGCCAGCACGCCGGTGATGGCAGTGCGCTCCGCCCCGCCGAGCCCGGTCAGCGTGCCCACCACCTCGAGCGCGCTGCCGGTCGTCAGCGCGCCGAGCAGCGCGGCCGACAGCCCCCAGAACTTGTAGCGCTGGAACGCCCAGTAGCCGGCGTCGAAATGCGCCCGCTCGGCCATCAGGCACTGGTATTCGAGCTCGGCCGCCTCGCGCTCGAGCGGCGCGAGGCGGTCGGGGGCGGCACCGACATCCATACGGGGAGGCTATCCCCGCCGGATGCGGCGCCGCCAGCGGAATGATCAGTCCTTCGCGACCTCGACCATCACCAGCTCCGCATCCTCGGTCGCGGTGATGGCGATCTCGCGCTCGTCCACGATGCCCGCGCCGTCGCGCTCGGCCAGCGCGACGCCGTTGACCGTCACCTTGCCCTTCGCCGGGACCAGATAGGCGGCGCGGCCTTCGTCGAGCGCCTGCACCAGCGTCTGCCCGGCCTTGAGCGTCGCCGCCATCACCGCGCCGTCCACGTTCAGCGGCAGCGCGCCGTTGCCCGCGTCCGCCGGCCGGCCCGAGGCCAGCACCTCGAACCCCGCTTCGCGCGCCGCCTTGGGGAAGGTCTTGGCGCCCCAGTTCGGCTTGGCGCCGCGGCGGTCGGGCACGATCCAGATCTGGAAGATCTTCGTCGTGGTGGGCTCGAGATTGTACTCGGCATGCACCACGCCAGTGCCGGCCGACATGATCTGCACGTCGCCGGCCTCGGTGCGGCCCTCGTTGCCCATGCTGTCCTTGTGGGTGATCGCACCCTCGCGGACATAGGTGATGATCTCCATGTCGCGGTGCGGATGGGCGTCGAAGCCGGTGCCCGGCGCGATCTCGTCGTCGTTCCACACCCGCAGCCGGCCCCAGTTCATGCGGGCGGGGTCGTGGTAGCTCGCGAAGGAGAAGTGGTGGCGCGCCTTGAGCCAGCCATGGTCGGCGCCGCCGAGGCTGCCGAAGGGTCGGATGTCGATCATCGGAGGATCTCCCGTCGGCCCGCATGCCGGGCCTGCTGTTCGGGCGACGAGATAGGGACGCCCCAGCCGCCGCGCAGCGCCCCCGCGCGGATCGCCGCTATTCACAAGGCGAATAACTCGATTCGACCTCAGGATCGGCGCTGGCGGATGGCGCAGCCATCCGAGGCCGCGAACGCGGCCCGCGCCCAGACCTACCTCCCGACGAGGCGCAACAGTGCGTGGCGCGCAAGCGAAGCCGCCGGAGGCGGCGCCGGCGCCTGAGGCACACGAAGAAGGTCCTGATGTGCCGCCTTCAGCGGCACATCAGGACCGGGAGATCCGCGTTCTCCAGCACGTGCCGCGTCACGCCGCCCAGGATCAGCTGGCGGAGCCGCGAATGGCTGTAGGCGCCCTGGCACATCAGGTCGGCGCCGAAATCCCGCGCGGCGCCCAGCAGCCCCGCGCCCACCTCGCGCGTCTGCGGCTTGAAGGGCGCGGCCTCGGCCTCGATCCCGTGCCAGCGGAGATAGGCGCGGATGCCCTCCGCACCCGGACCGCGGCGCTGATAGTCGTCGGAATAGAGGATGCGCACCGCCTGCGCGCGGTGCAGCCAGGGCAGCGCCGCGGCGACGGCCGCCGCGCTCTCCGCGCTGCCGTTCCAGGCCACGCAGACCCGCGTGCCGATGGTCTTCGGCGCCTCGCGCGGGGAGATCAGCACCGGCCGCCCCGAATCGAACAGCACCGCATGCAGTGCGTCGGAGCTGGAGACATCCTCGTCCGCCTCCGGGTGCGGGACGATCGCCATGTCGTAGAGGCGCGACTGCTGCGCCACCACGTCCTCCTCGCGGCCCGCGATCGCCTCGAAGCTGATCGTGACGCCAGGCGTCTTGAGCGCCGTGTTGGGGTCGGAGGCGAGCGTCAGGTCGCCATGCGTCGCGGCAAAGCGGTCGAACAGCGCGCGCACGCGGCCGGCGCGTTCCCCGCTCTCCCGCTCGGTCGCGGCCATCATCTCCTCGATCATCGCGCCCGACAGGCCCTCGCCCGCCAGCGGCGCGACGTCCCGCGCATCCACCCGCACATGCAGGCAGTGCAGATGCGCGCTCCAGATCCGCGCCACGTCGAGCGCGGTGTTCAGCGCCGCCTCGCCGGCGGAGGTGCCGGTGAGTGGCAGCAGCAGGCGGCGATAGGCCATCGCACAGCCTCCTCGTTCCGAAGCCCCTGGCCGGCGGTTCCCGTCCGCGTCGCACATGCGCCGGACGACCGCCCGGCCTTCCAGTAGAGAGGTTTATGCGCCCGAAACACCGTTCAAGGCCAGCAGGCTGCGCGCCGCCGGCCGGGGGTCGCCGGCGGCATCGAGCCGCGCCCAGCCGGCAAGCGGCCCCGGATCCACCGCGGCCGCGCGTCGCATCACCTCGACGCCCGCGTCGGACGCATCACCTCGTCGCGACTCGACGCGCGCGCGCAGCACCTCGACCGGCCGCTCCAGCCTCTAGCCCGTGGAGGGCCAGATCCGAAGAGCAT
>NZ_JAKJIB010000350.1 GCF_021864505.1 Falsiroseomonas oryziterrae | reverse complement strand
GTCCTTCGCCTGGGCGGCGCTGTCGGGGCCGACGGGTCCGCTGCGCGAACGCGTCGCGCGCATGGTCTTCTCCGTCGCGGCCACCGAGGATGTGCGCCGGTTCCTCCGCCGGGTCGTGGTCTTCTCGATCAGGCAGGCGGCGCATGGGACGATCGCGCCCGCCTGCCGCAACAGGGAGATGCCGGCCGACATGGTGCCGCCGGTGGCCAGCAGGTCGTCGAGCACGACGACGCGCTGCCCGCGCTGCACGGCATCCGCCTGCATCTCGATGCGGTCGGTGCCGTATTCGAGGGCATAGTTCAGCCCGATGGTGAGGCCCGGCAGCTTGCGCGGCTTGCGCAGCATGACGAAGCCGAGCCCGAGTTCGAGCGCGAGCGGCGCGGCGACGAGGAAGCCGCGGCTTTCGATGCCGGCGAGCACGTCGGGCTTGTGGGGCGCGATCCTTTCCGCGAGCCGCGCCATGGCCGTGCGCCAGGCGCGCCCGTGCCGCAGCAGGGTCGAGATGTCGTAGAAGAGGATGCCCGGCTTGGGGAAATCCGGGATGCCGCGAATATGGTCCTTGAGGTCGATGCTCGGATCGGCCTCGAGGCGCGAGTGGCTCAGCGATTCGGTCATCGGGGGAAGCGCGGGGTCCTGCGAGGTGGGCGGACGGCGCGCGCCGCGACACCCTGCGCGACGCGCGGGGCTCCCGAAGCAGCTTGCCTTCCTCGCCCCCGAAGCTACGCGCGAGGCGGAGCGACCGCAACCGAGACCCGAGGGCGAGCGCCGGGGTGGACTTGGCGCGGCCGGCGCAGGGGGCCACATCGGTCCCATGCCGCGCGCCATCCTTGCCCTCCTGATCGGGACCTTCGGGTTCCTGCTCTATGTCGGCGTCGTGGTCGCGATGGCCGATTGGGTGCTGCAGCTGCACTGGACGGTGCAGCTCGTCTACTTCGCCGTCGCCGGCGTCGCCTGGGTGAAGCCGGCGCGCGCGCTGATGTTCTGGGCGGCACGCGCCGACGGGTGACCCTAGGCGGCCTCAGAACGGGCGGCTGAGCGACAGGACGACGGTCGTCCCGCAGATCTTCGCTCCGCCGAAGCAGTCGGCCCGGTCCAGCGTCGTGGTGCTGGCCGTCACGGCGCCGACCACGCCATAGGCGATCTCGCGCGAGAGGCCGATCGAGAACACGCCGTAGTCCGGCGCGCCGAAATAGCCGCGATCGGTCCGTGACGTGGCCGTCGGCACGTTCCGCTCGATCCACTGGTACCCGGCACGCAGCGACAGGGTCAGCCCGGACTGTTCGGCGACGAGGTCGAAGCCACCTTCGACATAGACCGCGTTGCCGGATTCGAAGTTGAAGTCGGGAGAGTAGAAGACGCTGCCAAGCAGCTTGAGCGCGTCATTGGCCTGCCAACTGGCGCGGACCGCCCCTTCCCACCACGCCGCCTCGAAGCCGCCGGCGGGGCGCGAATAGCCCGGATAGCCGTAATAGACGGCGCCGATGTCGAGCTTCACGTCCCCGACGGAGAAGCGATAGCCGAACAGGCCGTCCAGTTCCTGGCGGATATTGGTGCCTGCAAAGTTGGCATTCGAGACGAATGCGCCGACGTAAATGCCGGAACCGTGCTCGACGTCCAGGCTCAGTTGGGCCGCTGGCCGATTACGCGTCTGGCTGATGCCGCGGAAGCGATAGTCGGTCAGGGCGGCGGGCGTCGTCGTGACCGTCAGACCGAGGCCCTCGATCGTTTGCTGCGCGAGAACCGGTCCTGAAAGCAGCAGGTTGCCGCCGACCAGGACGGCGCTGCCCAGGGCGCTTGCGAGTTTCATGAGGTCTCCTTGGCAGTGGGTTGCACTGCCGGGCCGGAGCAATCCTCACACCGTCGAAAGGCGTGCGGCACAGCATTGCGAAAGCCTCACCGCGTGGAGAGCCGGGCGCCAGGAACGAAGAACCCCGCCAGGTGGTGACCTGACGGGGTTCCGCGTTTCGCGTGTCGAATGGTCGGAGTGAGAGGATTCGAACCTCCGGCCCCTGCGTCCCGAACACAGTGCTCTACCAGGCTGAGCTACACTCCGGCGGGCGAGGCGCGCGTATAGCGAAGGGGCGGAGGGGGGGCAAGCCGGGGTCACAGTTCGTCACGCATCGCCGGTTGCCGGGTCTTGGCGCTCCTGCGACTTTCGCGCGCGTCGAAGGGAGATCCTGGATGAAGGCTTGGATACTGGCTGCGGTGGCGGCCGCCGGGGTGGGGGCGACCGGCATGGCCATGGCCCAGGGGAACCTGGCGGCCGAGCGGCGCGCGGGCTTCCGCGAGATGGGCAGCCATATGGAGGCGATCGCCGCCATCGTGCAGTCCCGGGGCGACCAGCGGCAGATCGCCGCCCGCGTGGACCAGATGGTGCCCTTCTACCAGTCGCTCCCGAACCGGGTGCCGGCAGCCAGCCTCACGCCGCCGGTTCCCCAGGGGACGCAGGACGGCCAGACCCGTGCGCTCGCGGCCATCGACGCGAACCGGGCGGATTTCGGGGCCCGCAACCAGAACATGCTGACCGCTCTCGCGGCCCTGAAGTCTGCCGCCGAGGCGGGGAACGTCACGCCCGACCTGCTGCGCAGCACGGGCGGCGCCTGCAGCGCCTGCCATCAATCCTACCGCGCGCGCTGAGGCGCGCCGTTCGGCCCGGCATCGTCAGAACAGCGATGCCGGCCGGAGCGTGCTGATCCACCAGACGAACCCGCCCGACGCGGCAAGCAGGACGATCGCCAGGACGGGGTTGCCCAGACGCGGCTGCCGGACGGCTTCGCCCTCGGGCACCATGATCACGCCGGTCAGCATCGGCCGCACCAGGTTCCGCCCGAGCAGAACCCGGTAGGCCGCCACGGCGAGCACGTGGAGCACGGCGAAGGCGACGACAACCCAGAAGGCCCGGAGGTGGACCGCAGTGGCGAGGCTGCTCCACGCCGCGTCGACGCGCCGCGCCAGGGGCCCGCGCGTGAAGATGAGATCATCGGCGAACAGCCCCGCGACGGCCTGGAGGAGCAGCAGGAGCAGGAGGGCGAGCACCATCCAGCCGCCGGCTGCATTGTGGCCGATCTCCACTGGGGCGCTGCGGCGCCCGACATGCGCCAGGTGCCGCAGCGCCTCGGCGGGGCTTTTCAGGAAGGCGCCGAAGCGGGCCGTCTCCGACCCCACGAACCCCCAGGCGATCCGGAACAGCACCAGCGCCAGGATCGCGTAGCCGGAGAGGAAGTGGAGGTCATACCGCGCCGTCTCCGCGGTCCACCAGGACACCGGCAGCAGCAGCGCGATGGTCCAGTGCGTCAGCCGCACCCAGGGATCCCAGACCTTCACCGCGCCGCGTTCCATCATCGCCCGATCCGTCATGCCGGCCGGCATCCTTTGGAGTTCGCGCAGGCCATGCAAGTTTCGGAGCGTGACCGTTGCGCCAGGCCCCGAGAGCGGGGCAGAGGGCCGCCATGGAACTGCCGGCGCTCCCGATCGAGTCGCTCCGCCCGCATGCGGGCGCAGCGCTGGGCTTCGCCGTCGCCTTCGCGACCGCCGTGGTGGCGGGTCGGCTTCGCCGGCCGCTGCTCGCCGGTCTGGCGGGCGGCATCGGCGTGCTGGCGGGCTGGTGGTTCACCTTCGGCTTGCTGACGGCGACCCCGCGGCAACTGCCGGAGCGCCTGCCGCTGCTGATGCTGATGGTCGTTTTCGCCGCGGCCTTGGCCGGTGCGCTGGCGCGACGCTGGAGTTGGCTCGCCTGGCCATCGGCGGTTGTGGTGGCGGCGGGGGTCGGCTGGTGGATGGCCGGCGCGCCACGCATTCTCCCGGATGCGCAGCGCAGTTGGCCAGTCTGGATCGGGATCGCGACCGCGACGCTGGTGATCGCTGGGCGCGCCTCGCCACCCTGGGCTGCTCCTCTTGCGGCGGGGTTCCTGCTGGCCGGCCTGATCGGAGCCGGCCTTCCGGGCCCGCAGGCGGTGCTCGGCGGCGTGCTGCTCGCGGCTGCGGTCGCGATGCTGTTGGCCCCGGGTGGCGCGCGAGCGGCGCCGCAGCCGGCAGCCGCCATGCCGCTTGCGGCCGCCATCGCAGCCCTGGCGGCGGTGCCCGTCCTCGCGCG
>NZ_JAKJIB010000035.1 GCF_021864505.1 Falsiroseomonas oryziterrae | reverse complement strand
GCCGCCGCGCTGGCGCTCGCCAAGCTGGCGCGCCTCCTGCCGGCCCTGGTCGTCGCCCCGGCGACCGAGGCTGCGGCGACGCGGCACGACCTGCTGACGGTCTCGGCGGAGCAGGTGCTTCGGTATCCCGACACCGCCGCGACGACGCTCGCCAGGGTGGCGGAGGCCCGCGTCCCGCTGGAGGACGCGCCAGAGGCGCGCATCGTCGCCTTCCGCGCCGCCGACGGCGGGATCGAGCACCTTGCCATCCTGGTCGGGCAGCCGGAGGCCGCGCTGGAGGCAGGGCACGTGCCGCTCGCGCGTATCCATTCCGAATGCTTCACCGGCGACCTGCTCGGCTCGCTGCGCTGCGACTGCGGGCCGCAGCTGCGGGGCGCGATCAAGCGCATGGCCGAGGATCCGGCCGGCGGCGTGCTGTTGTATCTCGCGCAGGAGGGTCGCGGCATCGGCCTGGTCAACAAGCTGCGGGCCTATACGCTGCAGGACCAGGGGCTCGACACGCTGGATGCGAACCGCGCGCTCGGCTACGGCGCCGATGAGCGGAACTTCTGGGTGGCGGCGGAGATGCTGCGCGCGGTCGGGATCGGGCGCGTGCGGCTGCTGACCAACAACCCTGACAAGCTGGCGGGGCTCGCCGCCTGCGGCGTCGGGGTGGAGGGGCGCGAGGCGCACCAGTTCGCCGCCAATGGCGTGAACGACGAGTACCTCGCCACGAAGGCGCGCCGCTTCGGCCACCTGCTGACCTGACCGGCGCATGACGGAAGCGGGGGGCTTCGCCCGCGTCTTCTCGGACGGGCGCTTCGCCTTCGAAGGCCGGGTCTTGCGTTGTGCACTCGGCAAGGGCGGCGTGAAGCCGGCGGTGGAGAAGCGCGAGGGCGACGGTGCCACGCCGGCGGCGCGCATGACGTTGCGGCGCGTCCTGTTCCGCGCCGATCGCGGTCCGCCACCGCGCTGCGCCGTGCCGGTGGAGCCGATCGCCCCGGATGACGGCTGGTGCGACGACCCAGGACATCGCGCCTACAACCGCCCGGTCCGGCTGCCCTTCGACGCGTCGCATGAGCGCCTGTGGCGAGATGACGCAGTCTATGACGTGATCGGCGTGCTCGGCTGGAACGACGACCCGGTGGAGCGCAGCCGCGGCAGCGCGATCTTCCTGCATCTGGCGCGCGATGACTTCCGCCCGACCGAGGGCTGCGTCGCGCTGGCCCCGCGCGACCTGCGCGCGGTGCTGGAGGCCGGGCTGCGCGGCGTCGAGGTGCTGCTCTAGCCCCGCCGCCGTCGCAGCGTCCGCAGCGCATCGCGCAGGTCGAGCCCGCCGAGCGCCTGCGCGGCACCGAAATAGCTCGCCATGCCGGCGGCGATCAGGAGCGCCAGCGCCGACAGGCGCCACCAGCCGCTTGCGATCGGGAACAGCGCGGCCTGCAGCACGATCAGCACCGCCGACATCACGAGCGCCGCGCCGAGCAGCCGGGGCGCGGCGCGGCGCAGCCGCCGGTCGAGCACCAGCTGCCCGCGCCGCGTCAGCAGCAAGGCGAGCAGCGCGACGTTCACCCAGGAGGCCGCCGAGGTCGCGAGCGCGATGCCGACATGCGAGAAATGGCGCGTGAGGATCAGGTTCAGCGCGAGATTCAGGACCACGACCAGCAGCCCGATCTTCACCGGCGTCGCCGTGTCGCCACGCGCGAAGAAGCCCGGCGTCAGCGCCTTGACCAGCACGAAGGCCGGCAGCCCAACCGCATAGGCGACCAGCGCCGCGGAGGTGGCGGCGGTGGCCCGCGCGTCGAAGGCGCCGCGCTCGAACAGCGCGGAGATGATGGGCTGGGCCACCACCGCCATCGCGAAGGCGGCCGGCAGGGCGAAGGCGAGCGTGAGCTCGATGGCGCGGTTCTGGCTGCGATGCGCGGACAGCCTCTGCCCGGTCCGGAGCTGCCGCGCGAGCAGCGGCAGCAGCGCCGTGCCCACCGCGGCGCCGATCACCCCGAGCGGCAGCTGCGAGATCCGGTCGGCGTAGTAGAGGAAGCTCACCGCGCCCTCCGGCAGCAGCGAGGCGATGATGATGCCGATGGCGAGGTTCACCTGCGTGATCCCCGCACCGACCAGCCCCGGCGCCATCCGTCGCAGCACGGTGCGCACCTCGGGCGACAGCCGGGGGACGGAGACCGGGTTCACCACCATCCCCGCCATGCGTGCCGCGACCAGCAGCATGGCGAGCTGCAGCACGCCCGAGGCGACGACGCCCCATGCCAGCGCATGCGCCGGCGTGGCGACGAAGGGCGTCAGCCCGAGCAGCGCCGCCATGGACACCAGGTTGAACAGGATCGGCGCGGCCGCCGCCGCGCCGAAGCGGTTCATGCCGTTCAGCACGCCCGAGACGAGCGCGGCGAGGCAGATGAACAGCAGATAGGGGAAGGTGATGCGGGTGAGTTCCACCGCGAGCGGGAAGCGCACCGCCTCGCCCACGAAGCCCGGCGCCAGGACGAAGAGCAGCTGCGGCATGAAGACGATGCCGAGGATGACGAGCCCGCTGAGGAAGGCCGCCATCAGCGCGGCCAGCGAATTGGCCAGCATGCGCGCCTTGGCCGGGCCCTCGGCGGCGTAGGTGCCGGCGAAGGCGGGCACGAAGGCGGCGTTGAAGGCGCCCTCGCCGAACAACTGCCGGAACAGGTTGGGCAGGCGGAGCGCCACGAAGAAGGCGTCCGCCATGGGCGTGGCGCCGAGCTTCGCCGCGATCAGCATGTCGCGCGCGAAGCCCAGCATGCGGCTGGCCATGGTCCAGGCGCCGACGGTCGCGACACTGCGGAGCATCACGGGCGGGTTAGCAGCGAAGGCCCGGGGCCGGAAGGGCGGCGCGGCCGGCCCGGTCCGGCGGCGGGTTGTCCTCGCGCCGCCTTGCGCCTAGGTGGGGCAAGAGAATGTCGCCCACCGGCGGCAACCCGATCTCCAGTCCTCCGAGACCATGAACGACAAGACCGAGACCCCGGCCGAACCCGTGCCGGAGACCGACCCCGCCGCAGAAGCCGTGACCGAGGTCACCGAGGCCGACCGCATCGCCGCTCTCGAGGCGGAGGCGGCGGAACTGCGCGACAAGTGGCTGCGCGCCGAGGCCGAGATGCAGAACCTCCGCAACCGCGCCAAGCGCGAGGCGGAGGAGGCGCGGCTCTTCGCCGTGCAGAAATTCGCCCGCGACGTGGTGGAGACCGCCGAGAACCTCCGCCGCGGGCTCGACAGCCTGCCGGCCCCGGCCGCGGACGAGCCGGAGCTGCTGGCGAAGCTGCGCGGCGGCTTCGAGGGCGTGGAGCGCGCCTTCATCGCGATGCTGGAGCGCCACGGCGTGCAGCGCGTGGAGGCGCAGGGCGCCCCCTTCGACCCCGAGCTGCACCAGGCGATGGCCGAGCAGCCGGCGCCGGAGGGCGTGGAGCCCGGCACGGTGATCCAGGCCTGGACGCCGGCCTGGACGCTGAACGGCAGGCTGCTGAAGCCGGCGATGGTGGTGGTGGCCGGGAAGGGCTGAACCCCGCCCGTCGGGCGGGCTCGCCTCAGAGTCGGTAGCTGACGCCCTTGTCCGGGGCATGCGTCTGGCCGAACAGGTCGCGCACCTTGTCGGGCAGCATCGCGCAGCGGCAGAACAGGCAGTGCACCTCCCGGATGCTCGGCGCTTCCTTCCGGAGCGCCTTGAGCGCGTCGGACAGCGGCACGCCGAACACGATGTCCCAGCGGTTACGGATGGTCAGGATGCTGGCGCCACGCAGGCGGTTCTTCAGCTCCGTCATGTTCTGCTTGACGCGCTGCGTGTTGGGGCTGTCGATCGAGGCCGCCTTCATCATCTGATTGAACAGCAGACCGCGCGTCGTGTCGGTCTGGGACACCTTCTGCGAGAGCTGCGCGTAGGTCTCGACGGTCTCGGTGCCGGTCGAGCCGGCATGGGCGCCCTGGTATTTCGACAGCAGGTAGTTGCGGCAATCCTGCCCGCCGCGGATCACCTCGACCGATTCCGCCTCGTGCATCCTTCCGTAGAAGGTCGTGGTCCCCGGGTCGAGCAGCGCGGCGCCGTGCGGGCCGTAGAAGTAAAGGGTCAGGCCATCCGGCACCTTGAAGGAGCTGTTCTCGGCCATGAAGCCGCCATGCGCCGAGATGATGCAGTCGGTCGAGTTCGTCTTCGACTTGAAGAGATAAATGTTGCGGCCGAGAGAAGTCGCGCCGTCGGGCTTCGCCATCGCGCCTGGTCCGTTCGGATTCGAGTCGAAAGGCTAGCCGCTGCCGCCGAGCGGTCAAGCGCGCACGCCTGCTAGATCAATGGCCTGATCCGCCGCCTGCGCATGCGGACCCAGACGAGCGCCGCAACCACCGGCACCAGGATGGCCACGATCGCCTCGCCCTTCAGCCAGCCGCCGAAGGCGAAGGGCTTGATGGCGTAGCCGAGCAGCGACAGGACGTAGTAGCTGATCGCCGCGACCGAGAGGCCCTCCACCGTCTCCTGCAGGCGAAGCTGCGCGCGGCCGGTCTCGGCCATCGCCGCGAGCAGCTTCTGGGTCTGCGCCTCCTGCGCCACGGCGACGCGGGCGCGCAGCAACTCGACGGCACGGGCGCAGCGCGTGGACAAGGCCGCGATGCGCGTGCTGGCGGCATCCACCGTGGACATGGCCGGATCGAGGCGCCGCTCCAGGTATTCCGTCAGCGTCGGCAGGCCGTGCAGGCGCTGTTCCCTCAGGCCCTGCAGCCGCCGCCCGACCAGCGCGTGATAGGCGCGCGCGGCGGAGAAGCGGTCGGCCGTCGTCGCCGCCTGCTGCTCGATGCTGGTCGCGAGCGTCGTCAGCTCCTCGAGCGCGCTGCGCTCCTCCTCCAGCTCCACCAGGCCGGGCAGCCGGGCCGCGATCACCGCCAGCTGCTCCGAGGCGCGGCCGAGCTCGGCCTGCGCCGCGCGGGCGGAGGGCAGCGCGAGCAGCGCCAGCATCCGGTAGGTCTCGATCTCCCACAGCCCCTGCGCGACGCGGCCGGCCAGCGCCGCGGTCATGCCGTGGTCCTGCAGCAGCAGGCGGGTGAAGCCGTCCGGCCCGAGCCGGAAATCGGTCCAGCAGGTGGCCGCCCCGGCCGAAAGGCTGGCGCCGGCCAGGTTGTCGGGCACGAAGCAGCCGGGCGGCGGCGGCTCGTCCTCGCCTTGCGTGCGCACCACCGCGATGTGGCATGCCACGAGCGTCTTGCCGGGCAGGCCGGCGAGCCAGTCGGTCGGCACCGCCTCGATCGCCGTGTCCTCGAACGGGTCGGCGGCGCCGGGGGCGAGCGAGTCGGACTGGCGGAAGAAGGTCCAGCCGTCGAACTCGGTGTGGCGTTCGTAGCGGAGCGAGAAGCGGCCGAAATCGGCCAGCACGAAATCGGCGCCGGGGGCGGGCGGCGTGACGCCGTAGCGGCGGCAGAGCACGGCGAGGTGCTCGATGGCGGCGCCGCGCGGCTGTCCGGGCTGGCCGACATTGGCGAGGCGGCTGATCGCGACCGGGGTGGCGAGCGGCAGCGGCGGCCGGGCGTGCAGCTCCCCCGCGAGGAGGTCGCGGTCGGGATGCAGAGGGAGGGCGGCGATCATGTCGTGGCGCGGGGTATAGCCCTGGGTTGCGGGGGACGGCCAGCGGCGTGTGGTGCCAGCCATTTCGCGCGCCCGCGACACCATGGGCGCTTTTTCATTTCTATCACGATCTGTTGCTTGATCGATCCAGTCGGCCCTGAGGTGGCTCGGGCAACCGGCTGATCCGCCGCGAAAGAAGACCGACGGTTGTGATGCGATTCCGCACCGAAAACGCGCCGCCCTTGGAATTTGAGACATGGCGAGCTGACCGGGCTCGCGTGATTCGTGCGTGAACAAGCTGCCCACGCCACTCGGCGCGATTCACGCTCGATACGACCACTGCAGATGCGTGGACGGTTGACGAAAGGACGTTTCGAAATCGCCACAGCACGCGCACCGAATGGCGTGCTTCGCCCATCCCCCCAGGCGAACGGAGCTGCCAGGATGCTCGACTCAACAACGAGCTGCACGCTCACCACCGTCATTGGTGACGAGGCCGGTGAACGACAGGATAGCAGCATTCCGCTCGCCGTAACGGTTACCATCGTTCAGATCGACGCCGACAACGACGGAAGCGCCGACGACGTGCGGGTCACGCTCACTGTCGTCGACACGCCGGACTTCGACTACACGGCTGACGTTCTCGTCTTCTATTTCGATGTTGCGGGCGATCCCTTCGGTGCGCTGACGATCCAAGGCGCGGTGGCGGAGAGCGACACCACCCTCGAAGGCAGCAAGCTTGCTGACGACACATTCGACTATGCGGTACGGACGGGCATCCAGGGCGGTAGCGACGGGATCAACAACGGTGCGACGTTCACGCTGCTGAACTTCGACATCGGTCTTCTCGAACTGCAGAACATCGGCGTCCGGGCACAGTCGATCTCGGTGGTTCTGCAGCCTGGCTCCACAGCGACGCTCCCCAGCGGAAGCGACAGCCAGAAGCTCGTCGGCACATTGCCGGAGTGCTACAGCGGGACGATCGAAGGCTACAAATACGAGGACAACGACGGCAGCGGTGCGACTGCGGGTGACCGGACCGGCCTCGCGGGCGTCACCATCGAGCTCTACACCGATCTCGACAACAACGGTGTCATCGACGGAGCCGACGCGAAGATCGCCACCGACGTCACCGACGCGAACGGGTACTACAGCTTCACCGGCCTCAACATCGGCAACTATGTCGTCAAGGAGCTGGTGCCGGACGGCAGCTACGCTGTCACGCCGGTGACGGTGCAGGCCGACCTCACGGCGTCCGTCGACACGGTGAGCGACATCAACTTCGCCAACACGCAGAAGGCCTCGATCACCGGCGAGAAGTACGAGGACACCAACGGCGCTGCGGCCGGCGGCCTGGTGACGAAGTCAGGCTGGACGGTACAGCTGTACGAGGTCGGCGACACCGACGGCGACGGCACGGCGAACGAGTTGCTGGAGACGACCGCCACTGATGCCAACGGCGTCTACACCTTCAGCAACCTCAAGCTCGGCACCTACAGGGTGGTCGAGGATGCCGACGGCCCGGACGGGACCTGGTACGCCGTCGGGCCAACCGAGTACAACGTGACGCTCGACGAGAGCGGCGAGGTCTACGGCGACAGCGCCGGTGAGAACACCGACTTCACCAACATCCGCAAGGCCTCGATCACCGGCGAGAAGTACGAGGACAGCAACGGCGCTGCGGCCGGCGGCACGATGACGGCCGTGCCGAACTGGACCGTGCGGCTGTTCTACGACAGCAACAACGACGGCGACTTCAACGACGCCGGCGAGAACGTCGCCTTCAGGACGACCACGACCAACGCCAGCGGCGTCTACACCTTCAGCGACCTCGTGCTCGGCAACTACAAGGTGGTCGAGGACACCTCGGACACCGCCTGGTACGCCGTCGGGCCGACCGAGCACCTGGTGACGCTCGACCAGAGCGGCGAGGTGTATGGCAACGACGCCGGCGAGACCACCGACTTCTACAACAGCAGGTATGGCGAGGTCGTCGTCACCAAGTGGTGGGACCGCGACGGCAGCGGCACCGAGACCGCGGGCGACAAGAAGCTTGGCGGTTGGACTTTCATGATCGATATCGACAACGACGGCGACATCGATCAGGAAGGCACCACTGACGCGCTTACCGGGACGGTGACCTTCACCGGCCTGAAGGTTGGCGATGTCTACACGATCTACGAAGAAGGCCGCGACGGATGGAGCCAGAAAGGCGTCGTCGGCACCAACCCGGGCACGATCTCGGTGTCCGGCGAGGTCGATCAGATCGCCTTCTTCAACACCTTCGACTGCTTTGAGGGCCTGACGCCCGGCTTTTGGCGCCAGTCGCAGAACTGGCGCAAGCAGGGCGTGGATGCGCAGACGTTCTGGCAGAGCGTGGATGACCGCCCCGGCGAGACCATCGACGGGCGAGGCGGTCAGGCCACTGGCGACGGCATAAACTTTACGGAAATCTTCAACTCGACGGTGACCTTTGGCGACCTGTTCGGCGTCAGCAACTTCACCGTAAGGATCGGCAACAAGACCGAGAATGTCGCGAACCTCAGCCTTGTCAGGGCAGTCTCCATCGAAGGCGGCGGTGATGCGGGCGCACTGGCGCGCCACGCCGTCGCGGCAGCCATGAATGCCTCCGCGGATGAAGTCGATTACGCCTACACTGTACAGGAAGTCATCAACATGGTCCGCGAAGCCATCACGGGCGCTAACTACGATCCCGGCGCTGTCTGGACCATCGCGAGCGCCAAGGCCGAACTCGAAGAGAACAACGAACTGGGCATCGATTACGACGCTCAGTGCGCCTACCTCCACACCGAAGGCCTGACGGTGATCGACCCCGTCTGGGCCTGACCGAACCCCGCTTTACGGGAGGGGGCCGTCCCGCCCGGGGCGGCCCCTTTCGCATGCCTGCCCTTCGCCGGCGGCAGGCCCTTTTCGTTCCCGCCCCGGCCCACCCTCTTGTCCGCGCCCACCGGCCTCAATACATCGCCGAATGACGGCCTCCCGGCCGGTCCTACCCCTTATCGCCACCCCATCCGTCGCACGGACGGGGGCGGACGCGGTGCCTTCGGGGCCGCCTCCGCCCGCCAATGAGGAGAACTAACGGATGAGCAAGGTCATCGGCATCGACCTCGGCACGACCAACTCCTGCGTCGCCATCATGGAAGGCAAGGACGTCAGGGTCATCGAGAACACCGAGGGCGCCCGCACCACCCCCTCCATGGTCGCCTTCGCCAAGAACGGCGAGCGCCTGGTCGGCCAGTCGGCCAAGCGCCAGGCCGTCACCAACCCGATGAACACCCTCTACGCGGTCAAGCGCCTGATCGGCCGCCGCTACGAGGACCCGATGGTGGCGAAGGACAAGGGCCTCGTCCCCTACTCCATCGTCCGCGCGCCGAACGGCGACGCCTGGGTCGAGGTGGACGGCAAGCCCTACGCCCCGCAGCAGGTCAGCGCCTTCATCCTGACCAAGATGAAGGAGACGGCCGAGGCCTATCTCGGCGAGAAGGTCAGCCAGGCGGTCATCACCGTCCCGGCCTACTTCAACGACGCCCAGCGCCAGGCCACCAAGGAAGCCGGCTCGATCGCCGGGCTCGAGGTGCTGCGCATCATCAACGAGCCGACGGCCGCGGCGCTGGCCTACGGCATGGACCAGAAGAAGAGCGGCACGATCGCGGTCTACGACCTCGGCGGCGGCACCTTCGACGTGTCCATCCTCGAGATCGGCGACGGCGTCTTCGAGGTGAAGTCCACCAACGGCGACACCTTCCTCGGCGGCGAGGATTTTGACGCCCGCGTGATCGACTACCTGGCCGAAGAGTTCAAGAAGGAGCAGGGCATCGACCTGCGCGGCGACAAGCTCGCCCTGCAGCGCCTGAAGGAGGCGGCCGAGAAGGCGAAGATCGAGCTGTCGAGCTCCAAGCAGACCGAGATCAACCTGCCCTTCATCACCGCCGACGCCTCCGGTCCGAAGCACCTCGTGCTGACGCTCACGCGCGCCAAGCTCGAGGCGCTGGTGGACGACCTGATCGCCAAGACGCTCGAGCCCTGCCGCCGGGCGCTGAAGGATGCCGGCCTCGCGGCGAACGAGGTGGACGAGGTGATCCTGGTCGGCGGTATGACCCGCATGCCGAAGGTCATCGAGGTGGTGAAGCAGTTCTTCGGCAAGGAGCCCGCGCGCAACGTCAACCCGGACGAGGTCGTGGCCATCGGCGCCGCGATCCAGGGCGGCGTGCTGAAGGGCGACGTCAAGGACGTGCTGCTGCTCGACGTCACGCCGCTGTCGCTCGGCATCGAGACGCTGGGCGGCGTCTTCACGCGCCTGATCGACCGGAACACCACGATCCCGACCAAGAAGTCGTCCGTCTTCTCGACCGCGGACGACAACCAGAACGCGGTGACGATCAAGGTCTTCCAGGGCGAGCGCGAGATGGCGGCCGACAACAAGCTGCTCGGCCAGTTCGACCTGACCGGGATCCCGCCTGCGCCCCGCGGCGTGCCGCAGATCGAGGTCACCTTCGACATCGACGCGAACGGCATCGTCTCGGTCAGCGCGAAGGACAAGGCGACCGGCAAGGAGCAGCAGATCCGCATCCAGGCCAAGTCCGGCCTGTCGGACGCCGACATCGAGCGCATGGTGCGCGAGGCAGAGGCAAATGCGGAGGCCGACAAGAAGCGGCGCGAGGCGGTCGAGGCGCGCAACCATCTCGACTCGCTCGTGCACTCCACCGACAAGTCGCTGAAGGAGCATGGCGACAAGGTCCCCGAGACCGAGCGCACCGCGATCGAGGCCGCGCTGAGCGAGGCACGGGCGGTGATGGACAGCCAGGACCCGGCCGCGATGCATGCGGCGCAGGAGAAGCTGTCGCAGGTGGCGATGCGGCTCGGCGAGGCGATCTACAAGGCCCAGCAGGCGGAAGGCGCGCAGCCGGGCGCCGCCGGCCAGGGCCCCGGCGGCAAGCCGGACGACAAGGTCGTGGACGCCGAGTTCGAGGAGGTCGACCCGAACAAGAAGAAGCCCTCTTAACCGGGCTCTTCGCTTCGGCGATGGATCGGCGCGCCCGGCTTCCGCAAGGAGGTCGGGCGCGTCCCGTGTGAGACGCTGCGCTTGAAGGACCGACGGCCCCATGGCCAAGCGCGACTACTACCAGGTCCTGGGCGTCGCCCGGGACGCGAGCGAGGAGGACCTGAAGAAGGCCTTCCGCAAGCTCGCCATGCAGTACCACCCGGACCGCAACCCCGGCGACAAGGCGGCCGAGGCCAAGTTCAAGGAGCTGAACGAGGCCTATGACGTCCTGAAGGACGCCGAGAAGCGGGCCGCATACGACCGCTACGGGCATGCCGCCTTCGAGGGCGGCGGCCCCGGCCCGGGCGGCGGCAATCCCTTCGGCGCGGGCGGCCCCTTCGGCGGCGCCTTCGAGGACATCTTCGAGGAGATGTTCGGCGGCATGGGCGGCCGCGGGCGCCGCGGCGGCGGCCCGGTCGGGCGCGGCGCGGATCTCCGCACCGCGGTCGAGGTCACGCTCGAGGAAGCTTTCGCGGGTGCCAAGAAGACGATCCGCGTCGCCACCACCGTCGCCTGCGAGGCCTGCAAGGGCAGCGGCGCGGAAGGGCCCGCGGCGCAGGCGGCGGCGACCTGCGGCAGTTGCGGCGGATCGGGCAAGGTGCGCGCGCAGCAGGGCTTCTTCCTGATCGAGCGGACCTGCCCCACCTGCGGCGGCTCCGGCCGCATCGTGAAGAACCCGTGCAAGGTCTGCGCCGGCCAGGGGCGCGTGCAGCGCGACCGCACCCTTGCCGTGACGATCCCGGCCGGGGTGGAGGACGGCACGCGCATCCGCCTGTCCGGGGAGGGCGAGGCCGGGCTGCGCGGGGCGCCGGCGGGCGATCTCTACGTCGACATCGCGGTGAAGGCGCACCCGATCTTCCAGCGCGACGCCGCCAACATCTTCGTCCGCGTCCCGCTGCGCATGACGCAGGCCGCGCTGGGCGGGGCGGTGGAGGTGCCGACGGTCGATGGCGGGCGCGCCAAGGTGACGATCCCCGCCGGCACCCAGACCGGCGACCAGTTCCGGCTGCGCGGCAAGGGCTTCTCGGTGCTGCGCAGCGCGGCGCGCGGCGACATGTATGTGCAGGTTGCGGTGGAAACTCCGCAGAACCTCACCAAGCGCCAGCAGGAGCTGCTCGCCGAGTTCGAGCGCGAGGCGGAGAAGGACGGGCGGTCGAGTCCCGAGTCCGAAGGCTTCTTCGCCAAGGTGAGGGAATTCTGGGACGGCCTGGGCGGACGCTGAGGCCAACGCGGATGTGACGGGGTCGTGCCGGTCTCGGGGCTTGCCCCTGACGGCAACTTTTGCCGTGGCGCCACGTTCAACCGGCAACCGTCGCATCCCCCCAGCGGCGGCCCCGGCAGGCGGTGGCGCGGAGACGGTCCCACCCGCGCCACCGCCCGCCCCCCCTTCAAGCGGGTCCGTCCATCCGGCGGGCCCGCTTGCGTTCGTCCGGCGCCAGCCGCCTCCGCGGTGTCACCGCCCCGGCTCTGCCTTGACCACCACCCTGCTGCGCGCGAAGCGTGCTCCCCTTTCTGGGAGGGGCCCGACATGCGCATCGGAATCGCTGGCGTCGCCGGACGCATGGGGCGGCTGCTCGCCGAGGAGGCCGTCGCGGCCGGCGCCACGATGGCGGGCGGCACCGTACGGCCCGGATCGACCAAGGCGCCGGCGCCCGGCGTCCCGTTGCTGCCCGACGCCGCGGCGTTGTTCGAGGCCGCCGACGTCGTGATCGACTTCACGCATGCCGGGGAAGCGGTCCCGCATGCGACGCTGGCGGCACGCGCCGGCAAACCCTTCGTCCTCGGCTCGTCGGGCCTCGATGCGGCGCAGGAGCGCGCGGTGGCCGAGGCGGCGGCGGTCGTCCCGATCGTCTACGCGGCGAATTTCGCACCCGGCGTGAACCTGGTCCTCGCGCTGGCCGAGCGCATGGCCGCCGCCCTACCCGCCACGCAGTACGACGCCGAGATCGTCGAGATGCATCACCGGCAGAAGGTGGATGCGCCTTCCGGCACCGCGATCGCGATGGGCCGCGCGGTGGCGGCAGGACGCGGGACCACGCTCGAGCAGGCGGGGACGGAAAGCGGGCGCGACGGGCATACCGGCGCGCGCAGGACCGGAGCGATCGGCTTCGCCGCGCTGCGGGGCGGACAGGTGGTGGGCGAGCACACGCTGCTCTTCGCGAGCGGGACCGAGCACATCGCGCTCACCCATCGCAGCTTCGACCGTCGGGTCTACGCCACCGGCGCGGTGCGCGCCGCCCTCTGGCTGCGCGGCCGTGCGCCGGGGCTCTACGGGATGAAGGACGTGCTCGGGATGTAGGCGCGGCGCGCCCGGCCGGCGCCGGGCGTGGCCTCACGCTGCCTTGACCCTGCCACGGCCCGCTGCAATACGCCCCCGTCCCGGATCCGCCGGGCCATCCTGCCAGGCCGGGGCGAACCGGCCCATCCGCGACAAGAGGCCGAACCACGCCATGCGCGATACGGGCGAGTATCTGTTCACCTCGGAGTCCGTCTCCGAAGGCCATCCCGACAAGGTGGCCGACCGCATCTCCGACACGGTGCTGGACGCCTTCCTGACCGCGGATCCCTATTCCCGCGTCGCCTGCGAGACGCTGGTGACCACCAACCGGGTGGTGCTGGCCGGCGAGGTGCGCGGCCCCGGCAGCGTCACGCCGGACTACCTGATCCACCTCGCGCGGATGGCGATCCACGACATCGGCTACGAGCAGGACGGCTTTCACTGGCAGCACGCCGACATCGCCTGCCACCTGCATGCGCAGTCCGCGCACATCGCGCAGGGCGTGGACGCCGCCGGCAACAAGGACGAGGGCGCCGGCGACCAGGGCATCATGTTCGGCTATGCCTGCACCGAGACGCCGGAGCTGATGCCGGCGCCGCTCTACTACGCGCACACCATCCTCCGCCGGATCAGCGAGCTGCGCCGGAACAAGGACGCGATGGTCGAGGGCCTGCTGCCGGACGCCAAGTCGCAGGTCACGCTGCGCTACGTGGACGGCAAGCCGGTGGGCGCGACCTCGGTCGTCGTCTCCACCCAGCATGTCGAGGGGATGGAGCAGGCCGAGATCAAGCGCCTGCTGCGCCCGATCGTGGAAAGCACGCTGCCTAAGGGCTGGATGTGCCCGGACAACGAGTTCTACGTGAACCCGACCGGCAAGTTCGTGATCGGCGGCCCCGACGGCGATTGCGGCCTGACGGGGCGCAAGATCATCGTCGACACCTATGGCGGCGCGGCCCCGCATGGCGGCGGCGCGTTCAGCGGCAAGGACCCGACCAAGGTCGACCGCAGCGCCGCCTACGCCGCGCGCTACGTGGCGAAGAACGTCGTCGCGGCGGGCCTGGCGGACAAGTGCACCATCCAGGTCAGCTACGCGATCGGCGTCTCCAAGCCGCTGTCGGTCTATTTCGACCTGCACGGCACCGGCCGCGACATCGACGAGGTGAAGCTGGCCAAGGTGGTGGACGGGCTGGTGAACCTCTCGCCGCGCGGCATCCGCGAGCACCTGCACCTGAACCGGCCGATCTACGTGCCGACCAGCGCCTATGGCCATTTCGGCCGCACGCCGGACGCCGAGAAGGGCACCTTCACCTGGGAGAAGACCGACCTGGTGGACGAGCTGAAGCGCGCGTTTGGCCGTTAGCCCTCAGGCGCCGGGCGACCGCTCCGCGGTCTTGGCTTTCGCGCCTCGGACGTGGCGCGCCCGGCTCCGTTGATGGTCTGTTTGCCGCGCGCTTCGCGCGCAGACACCTTGGGGGGCGGCGGGCGCGAGCCTGCCGCCCTTCTTCGTTGGAGGTCCCGATGACCGCCGACCGACCGCCGCTCGCCGAGGGCGTGCCCGATCGCCTCTACGGCCGCCGCCGCGGGCACCCGTTGCGGCCGCGGCAGCAGCGGCTGCTCGACGTGACGCTGCCGCGGTTGCGCCTGACGCCCGACCAGGCGCGCGATCCGCTGGCCGCCTTCGGCATGCCCGGCGCGAAGCTGTGGCTCGAGGTCGGCTTCGGCGGCGGCGAGCACGCGCTGGACCAGGTCGCCGCGCATCCCGAGGTCGCCTACATCGCCTCGGAGGTCTTCGAGAACGGGCTGTGCTCCCTTCTGTCCCGCCTCGTCGCGGAGGGCGAGGAGGCGACCGGCGCGCTGCCGCCGAACCTGCGTCTCTGGCCGCAGGATGCGCGCCACCTGCTCGGCGTGCTGCCGGAGAGCGGGCTGGACCGGCTGTTCCTGATGTTCCCCGATCCCTGGCCCAAGGCGCGCCATGCCAAGCGGCGCTTCGTCCATCCGTCGCTGCTGCCGCTGGTTGCCCGCGCGCTGCGACCGGGCGGCGAATGGCGCATCGCCTCCGACGACCCGACCTACCAGGGCTGGGTCGAGGAGGTGATGGCGGAAGCGGCCGACTTCGTCCTGATGTCGCGCGAGGATCAGCGCCCGCCCGGCTGGCCCGGCACGCGCTACGAGGCGAAGGCCCGGCGGGAGGGGCGCAGCCCGGTCTACTGGGTGTGCCGGCGACGCTGAGGCGCGCGGCTACAGCGCGACATCCGCCGGCGCGGCGGCGCTTGCGGCCTCGCGGCGGGCGCGCGCAGCCACCGCCACCGCGAAACCCAGCACGCCGATGCGTCCGATCGCCATCAGGGCGACGATGACGAGCTTGCCGCCGGTGCCGAGTTCCGCCGTCACGCCGAGCGAGAGACCGACGGTGCCGAGCGCCGAAAGCGCCTCGAACAGGAGCCGGTCGAAGGGCTGATCCTCGGTCAGCGACAGCGCGAACAGCGCGAGGCCGAGCACGGCGAGCGCCAGGCCCAGCACGCTGGCCGCCTGGCGCACGCGCTCCTCGCGCACCGGGACCCCGAGGACGCGCACCTCGGACTCGCCGCGGGCCGTCGCGCGGACCAAGGCGGCCAGCACCGCGACGGTCGTGACCTTGAGACCGCCGCCCGTGCCGGAGGGCGAGGCGCCGACCAGCATCAGCACGTAGAGCACCATCACCGCGGCGGGCACGAGCCCCGCGGTGGGGATGGAGTTGAAGCCGACCGTCGTGGCCGCCGAGAGGGACTGGAACAGCGCCGCCGCCAGCGCTTCCGGCCAGGGACGGGCCAGCACCGAAGGCTCGGCGATCAGCAGGAGGGCGGTCCCGGCGAGGATCATGAGGGGAAGGGCGCGCAGCACAAGCCGGCACGTGAAGCCGAGCTCGGCGCGTCGTCCCCGCAGGCGGTCCCAGACCTCCGACACGACGAGGAAGCCGAGCGCGCCGAGCAGGCTCAGGACGGCGACCACGCCCAGCACCAGCGGATCGGCGGCGAAGCTCTCGAGGCTGTCGGGGAACAGCGCGAAGCCGGCGGTGCAGAAGGCCGAGACGCTGGTGAAGAGCGCCGCCCAGGCCGCGTTCTCCACGCCTGCGGCGAGGAAGAGGGGCCAGAGCGCGAGCGCGCCGGCCGCCTCGACCACCAGCGAGAAGACCACGACCCGGCGGAGGAACCGGCGCACATCCTCGGTGGCCGCGACGGAGAAGACCATGCGCGCGACGCGTTCGCGCAGCGGACCCGTCGGCCCCGACAGCGCCGCCCAGGCGAAGGACCCGATGGTCATGAAGCCGAGGCCGCCGACCTGGATCAGCGCCAGGATCACCACCTCCCCGAACAGCGTGAAGGAGGCGCCCGGATCCACCGTGACGAGGCCGGTGGTGGACACGGCAGACACCGCGATGAAGAGCGCGTCCACCGCGGCGAGCGGGACCTGCTGCGCGACCGGCAGCGCCAGCAGCGCCCAGCCGACCGCCATGTAGGAGAGGTAGCCGATGGCGACGTACCGAACCGGGCTCGGGCGCGTCAGCCAGTGGTGCAGCCGCGCCTGCAGTCTCGTGACGCGCCGCAGAAACGAAGATTGCACCGGTGTCATCCGTTACGGTTCGGCGGCGGCAGGTGCGACTTGCCCGGCCTCGCGAACAGGCCCAGGGGAATCGTGCCAGCCATGCGACCCGCGCAGCACTCCGCATTCGCCATTGTGTGATCGTATACTTCACGGTATCGTGATGCCCTGCTCCTGCTCCTGCCGCACGGGTTCCCATGAAGCTCGCAGCCTGCAACGACGACCGCCCGCGACGCCTGCGCCGGCCGGAGGAGTTCGCCGGCGAGCGCGGCGGCTACGCGCCGTGGTGCGGACCGGCGGCCGTCGCGACCGCGGCCGGCGTGACCTATGCGAGCGCCTGCGCATTGCTCGCCCGCGTCGCGCCGGAGCGCTATCCGCCGGGGCGGGAGATCGTCACCGCCTGGTGGCGCGATCTCGTCGCCGCGCTGGACCTGGCCGGCGTCCCGGCAGAGGCGTTCAACGTGGAGGGCAAGCCGACACTGTCGCGCGCCGTGCGCGAAGGGCTGCCGGAAGGCTGGTGGCTCGCCCGGGTGACCGACCATTTCTGCCTGCTGGAGGTGGCGCGGCGCGGCACGGCCCGCGTCTACGACAACCGCCTGCATGCGGTGCCCCTGTCGGCCAAGACGCATGGCCGCCGGCGCGTCACGCACCTCGCCCGCGTGCCGGCGCCGCCCGGGGCGGAGTGAGCCGGCGGCGCTTGCCGCGCTGCCCATGCTGCCCTATATCCTCCGCTGACATCGCTTTCCGAGCTCAACGGAAGGTGGCCCAACCGGGCCACCTTTTTTGTTGGCCGGGGCGCCTCCGGACCCGCATGACCGACCCCGCCGCCCTCACCGAAGACGACCTGCCCCGCCACGAGGGGCTCGAGGCGCGCATTGCCGATGCGATCCTGCCGAGCCTGCGCCAGATGGGGTACGAGCTCGTGCGCGTGCAGGTCAGCGGCAAGGAGCGCCCGGTCGTCCAGGTGATGGCCGACCGCGCCGACGGCGCCCCCTTCCTGGTCGAGGATTGCGAGACGATCAGCCACGCCATCGGCGCGGTGCTCGACGTCGAGGACCCGATCCGCGGCGAATGGACGCTCGAGGTCTCCTCGGCCGGGATCGATCGCCCCTTGACCCGCGTCAAGGACTGGAACCGCTTCGCCGGCCATGTTGCGACCGTCGAACTCGTGGTCCCGCAGGACGGCCGCAAGCGCTTCAAGGGCGTCGCCCTCGGCGCCGATGCCGAGACGGCGCGGCTGCGGCTCGAGGACGGGACGGAGGCCGCGTTCCCGCGTGGCAACATCCGCAAGGCGAAGCTCGTGCTGACCGATGAACTGATCGCGGCGACCGCCGCGGACGCGAAAAGGAACTGACGAGAATGGCCCTGGACGTCGCCATCGCACGCCCCGAGCTGCTGCAGGTCGCCGACGCCGTCGCGCGCGAGAAGATGATCGAGCGCGAGGAGGTGCTCGAGGCGATGGAGCAGGCCATCCAGAAGGCCGGCCGCGCCAAGTACGGCCAGGAGAAGGACATCCGCGCCGTCATCGACCGCAAGAACGGCGAGGTGAAGCTCTCCCGATGGACCGAGGTGGTGGAGGCCGAGCCGGTCGAGAACGAGGCCACCCAGATGCCGCTGCGCATCGCGCAGAAGATCCGGCCGGGCATCGCGGTCGGCGAGTTCATCGTCGATCCCCTGCCGCCGATCGACTTCGGCCGCATCGCAGCCCAGACCGCCAAGCAGGTGATCGTCCAGCGCGTCCGCGAGGTGGAGCGCTCCAAGCAATACGCCGAGTACAAGGACCGCGTCGGCGAGATCATCAACGGCATCGTGAAGCGCACCGAGTACGGCAACCTCATGGTCGACCTCGGCCGCGCCGAGGCGCTGCTGCGCCGCGACGAGACCATCCCGCGCGAGGCCTTCAAGAACGGCGACCGCGTGCGCGCCTACATCTACGACGTGCGCGAAGAGCCGCGCGGCCCGCAGATCTTCCTCTCGCGCACCCATCCCGGCTTCCTCGCCAAGCTCTTCGCGCAGGAGGTGCCGGAGATCTACGACGGCATCATCGAGATCAAGGCGGTCGCGCGCGACCCCGGCAGCCGCGCCAAGATGGCGGTGATCTCGCGCGACAGCAGCATCGATCCCGTCGGCGCCTGCGTCGGCATGCGGGGGTCCCGCGTGCAGGCCGTGGTGCAGGAGCTGCAGGGCGAGAAGATCGACATCATCAACTGGTCGCCCGACCACGCGACCTTCATCGTCAACGCGCTCGCCCCGGCCGAGGTGACGAAGGTCGTGCTCGACGAGGAAGGCCAGCGCTGCGAGGTGGTGGTCCCGGACGACCAGCTCTCGCTGGCGATCGGCCGCCGCGGCCAGAACGTGCGCCTCGCCTCCCAGCTGACGCGCTTCGACATCGACATCCTGACGGAAGCCGAGGAGAGCGAGCGCCGCCAGGAGGACTTCCGCAAGCGCAGCGCGCTGTTCGTGGAAGGCCTCGACGTGGACGACGTCATCGCCGGCCTGCTGGTGACTGAGGGCTTCGGCTCGATCGAGGAGATCGTGGCGGTCGAGGACGAGGAGCTTGCCGGCATCGAGGGCTTCGACGAGGCCATCGCCGCCGAGCTCAAGCGCCGCGGCGCCGCCTTCCTCGAGAAGCGGGACGCGGAGTTCGACGCGAAGCGCCGCGAGATGGGCGTCGAGGACACGGTGGGCGAGGTCGGTGGCTTCACGCCCCAGATGCTGGTCTCGCTCGGCGAGAAGGGCGTGAAGACGCTCGAGGACCTGGCCGACCTCGCCGGCGACGAGTTGATCGAGATCCTCGGCGCCGAGACGGTCGATGAGGAGAGCGCCAACGCCATCATCATGGCCGCGCGCCAGGCCGCAGGCTGGTTCGGCGACGAGCCGGTCGCGGCCGGCGACGAGGCGGCGGCCGAGGGCGGGGAGGCGTCCGACGAGCGCGCCGGCTGACCTCCTGCCCGCCGCCGAGGGCGAGGACGAGCCGGAGCGCGGCCCGCTCCGGCGCTGCCTCGTCACGCGCGAGCGGCTTCCGAAGGAGGCGATGCTGCGCTTCGTGCTCGGCCCCGACCGCCGGATCGTGCCCGATCTGGCGGAACGGCTGCCCGGGCGGGGAATGTGGTTGAGCGCGAAGGCCGATGTGATAGAACAGGCGGCGCGCCGCGGAGCCTTTGCGAAGGCCGTGCGCGGCGAGGTGCTTGTGCCCCCCGACCTTCGCGCGACGATCGAGGATGGCCTGCGGGGGCGCATCCGGGACCTTCTCGGCTTCGCGCGACGCGCTGGCCAGGCGGTCAGCGGGTGGCAGTCCGCACGCGAATGGCTGCAGGCCGGACGCGTCGGCCTGCTGGTGCAGGCGGCGGATGGCAGCCCGGCCGAGAAGGCCAGGCTCGTCGGCCACCGCCAGGTGCCGGTTGCGACGCCGCTGGACGCGGCGGAGCTTGGTGCGCCGTTCGGCCGGGACCGGGCGGTGCATGTCGCCGTCGCCCCCGGGCGACTGGCGGATCGCATCGCGGCCGAGGCCGTGAGGCTGGACGGGGTGAAGGCCCCCACGGACGTCGCGCGGCCGCGTGACGGCCGCAAGCCGGGCGCTGACCCGGAAAATCTTCGCGCCCCAAGGGACGCGGGACACGGCGGTCGCGACGGCGCGGCCGGCGCAGTGGAATAGGTTTAGGATTAGGTTCGGAACGGCGGATGAGCGACCAGAACGACCAGGACGCAGGCAAGGGCCGGCTCTCGCTGCGGCCGGGTGGACGCCTCGACCTGGGCAAGGCCGTGGATGCGGGCAGCGTCCGGCAGTCCTTCAGCCATGGGCGGAGCAAGGTGGTGCAGGTCGAGGTGCTGAAGAAGCGCCCGACCGCTGGCGCGCCCGCGGTGAAGCCGGCCCTCCCCGGCGCCAAGCCGGCCGCG
>NZ_JAKJIB010000349.1 GCF_021864505.1 Falsiroseomonas oryziterrae | reverse complement strand
GTCGCCACGCTGACCGGCGCCGGCGTCGGCGCCGCGGCGGGCGGCCTGCTCGGCGGCCTCGCGGGCGCGGGCTTCGGCGAGGAGGAGGCGGCGACCTACTCCGAGGGCGTGCGTCGTGGCGGCCATCTCGTCGTGGTCCGCGCCACGGAGCCCCGCGCGATCGAGGCCGAGCGCATCCTCGACCGCCACAACCCCGTCGACATCGCGCATCGCTCCTCGCAGTGGCGCGACGAGGGGTGGTCGGCAACGGGCACGACCACGAGCACGGCGCCGGGCCTCGACGACGATGTGCGGCGCGCGAACGACCCGACATGGCGCCGGCCGGGCGACGTGGCCTGACGCGAAGCGGCCAGGCGCGGCGAGCGAGGCAACAACTTCAGCAGCCTCGCTCGCGTGCCGGTCCTGCGTCGCTGGTGCCGCGTCTGGTGCCGGGTGAGGGATTTGAACCCCCGACCTTCTGATTACAAATCAGCTGCACTACCCCTGTGCTAACCCGGCGCCGGCACACTGCTAGCCCAGCGCCACGCACTCCTCAACGTCGCGCCCGCGCCCAGGCTCGGTGCGTCCGCGGACCGGTCCAGCCTCGCACAAAAATGTCCGGCGCCGGCGGAGCCATCGCCGCGCTCGCGCGTCCTTGTCCCCGGTTCGTCCTCGACAGGGGAAACAATCGCGCATGGCCTCGGCCCTGCTCGCCGCCGGCGCCGTGCCGCGGCGCGTCGTGTTGCTCGTCCTGCTGCTCGCCGCCCTCGTCCTCGGCGGCGCGGCGGCGCTGCGCTCGACCGAATACGACGAGACCTACACGCGCCTCGTGACCGGGCCGGTCCCGCGGCCGCACTGGCCGACCACGCCCTTCACGCCGTCCGAGGCCGCTGCCGGCTTCGAGGCGGTCGTCGGCCCGGCCGCCATCGCGCGGCAGCTTCGCGAGACGGACGTTCATCCGCCCCTGTATTTCTGGCTGGCCGGCGCCTGGCGGGCCGCGGGCGGGACTTCGGTCGAGGCGCTGCGCGCCCTCTCGGTCCTGCTCTCGGTCGGCGCGGTCGCGGCATTCATGGCGGCGGCACGCGCCGCGGCGCTGCCTGCGGTCGCGACCGGCCTCGCCACGGCGCTGGCCTATGGCTTCGCCTATACCGGCGGCGTGGCGCGCGGCTTCGCGCTGGCGCATCTGCTGCTGGGCGTCGCGACGCTCTGCACCGTGCTGGCCTGGAAGCGGCGCTCGCTCGCCAGTGCGGCGCTTGCAGGGCTCGCCGCGGGTGGCGCGTCCTTCACCAACTACCTCGCGGTCTTTCCGGCCGGCGCCGTGCTCGGCTGGCTCCTGATCGCGCCCGTCGCCGCTGGTGTGCGGTTGCGCCTTCTGGCCGCGGCCGCCGTGCCGTTCCTGCTGGCCCAACTCGGCAATCTCAGCTTCTTCATGGCGCAGCGAGGATCGCGGCCCGATCAGTTCGACGCCTTCGATCCGATCGGCGCCCTGGTGCTCCTCGGCCAGTTCAATGCGGCGAACCTGTTCGGCGGCCTGCCGCTCTACGCCGAAGGCCTCGCGCGGCCAGTGCTTGCCGCGGCGCTGGCGGCGCTGCTCGCGATCTGCGCCCTTGCCGTCGCGCTGCGCTGGCAGGCGCTCGGTCCGACGCGGTGGCTCTGGCTCGGCGGCTTCGTCGCGCCCTCCGCGGGGCTGCTGCTGCTCGGGGCGGTCTTCGGGACCATGCCGATCGAGTTGCGCTACCTCGCCTTCGCCGCGCCCTTCGCGGGCGCGATGCTTGCCGGCGCCGCGGCAGGCTGGGCGCGCGCGGCGCCACGACTGGCCCCGGCCGCCTTGCTGGCGGTGCTGATCGTGCAGGCCGCCGGAGCCATCGGCATGGCCCTGCATCCGGCCACGCAGCAGACCTACCGGCACGCCCTGCGCGCGGTGGGGCCCCTGCTCGGGCCGGGCACGCTGCTGCTGGTGCCGCATGGCAATGACGGCGTCGGCATCGTCGGCGGCGTTCTGGCCGAGGCGCCGCGCGACCAGCCACTCCTCGTCATCCGCGCGGACCAGGCGGACGGCCTGCCGGCACAGACGGCGGCCCATGCGCGGCTGGTGCTGCTCGGCATCACCGACCGCGACGGCGCGGTCCAGGCCGCCGCGGCGCGATCCGCCCTTGCCGCCGATCCGCGCTGGGGCGAGGCGCGCATCGCATGGCGCGACGCCCGCCGGGGCTTCGCCGCCTGGGTCTACGAGGCGCGCCGGTCAGGCGCGGCCGACGGTCGCCAAGGCGTCGTCGTTGGTCGCGCGCACGACGGCCGCGAAGAGCCGTAGCGCCTCCGCGCCGCCGCGGTCCGTCAGCGTGCCGCGGTCGATCTCCTCGGCCAGCAGAAGGGCGTGCTCAGCCAGCGTTTCCGCCGCGCGTCGCATCGCCTCGCGCGAGAGAACGAGTTGGGTGGCCTCGGGCAGGGTCTGCCAGTTGGACGTGTGCATGGCGCTCCGTGTCGTCGGGCGCCGTCCTGGCGGAGCCCGCGCCGGCTGGCGGGGGCGGAGGCATGATGGGGGCGGAGGGTTGCGGAAGGGTGAAGTGGCGGCCCGACGTCAGTCGAAGCGCGCCTCCGCCCGGCCGAGCAGGTCGAACTCCACGACGACATGGCAGGGACCGTCGAGCCAGATCGGCGGCGTGACGGAGCCGAGGAACACGACCTGCCCGGCCTTCAGCCCGCCGAACACCGCCGCGCCGGGCGACGCGGCGAGCCATGCCAGCGCCTCGAAGGGATGGCCGAGCAGGTCGGCGCCCGCGCCTTCCCCGCGCAGCGCGCCGTCCACCGTCATCCGCCCGCGGATCGCGCCGAGGTCGGCATCGCGCCAGCCGGCCGCGGGGGCACCGAGGACGCCGGCGCGATGGAACACCTGATCGGCGATCAGCGCCGGCGTGCCGAGCTCGGCAAGGTCGGTGTAGCGCTTCTCGACGATCTCGATCGCCGCGAAGACCTCGGCCACCGCCGCCGCGGCCTGCTCGCGCGTGCAGGGACCCGCCGGCAGGTCGTGGCCGAGCCGGAGCCCCACCTCGCACTCGACCCCGGGCGCGATGAGGTCGTCGAAGCGGAAGCTCCCCGGCGAGCGCTGCAGCCCCTCGCGCGCCACGAAGCCGGCGGCCGGTCCGGCAAGCCCGAGATAGGCCTGCATCTGCTTCGTGGTCGCGCCGATCTTGAAGCCGGCCGGCGGGACGGCGCCGAGCGCCTCCGCCACCTCGCGTTGCGCCGCGTAGCCGGCCGCGACGTCGGCCGGCGAAGCGGGCCCGAGGGGGAGCAGGATGCGGCGGCCCTCGCGGGCGGAGAGGATCGCCGCGGCGGCCCGGCTGGTCATGCGGTGGTCTCCTCGGCCTCCGCCGTGTGGCGGTCGCGGGCGAGTTCGTAGAGTGCCACGGCAGCCGCCGCGGCGACGTTCAGGCTTTCGACACCGGGCGCGATCGGCAGCCGGACCAGCTCGTCGCAGGTCTCGCGCTGCAGGCGCCGCAGCCCCGCTTCCTCGGCGCCGAGCACCAGCGCCACGCGGCGATCCTGCGGCGCCGCCTCGGCCAGAGTCCGCGGCGCCTCGCCGGCCAGGCCGAGCACCCAAAAGCCGGCCCGCTGCAGCGCCACGATGGCGCGCGAGAGGTTCACCTCGCGGGCGATCGGCACGACCTCGAGCGCCCCCGAGGCAGCGCGCGCCAGGGCCCCGGTCTCGGGCGGCGCGTGGCGGTCCTGCATGACGACGCAGGCGGCGCCGAAAGCCGCGGCCGAGCGCAGGATCGCCCCCACGTTGCGCGGATCGGTCACCTGGTCGAGCAGCAGCACGGGACCGTCGGACCGCGCGATCGCCTGCTCGATCGGCACGGGCGGCAGGGGCTCCGCGAGGAGCGCCGCGCCCTGGTGCACCGCATCCTCCGGCAGGAAGGTCTGGAAGCGGCTGCGGTCCACGATCTCGGCCTGGCAGCGCCAGGGCTTCGGCACGCGCCGCGCCAGCTCCGCCTCGGCCTCCGCGGTCATCAGCAGGCGGCGGGCTCGGCGGCGCGGGTTCGCGAGCGCGGCGGCGACCGCATGCATCCCGTGCAGCCAGAGGCTGCCGGCGGGTGGAGCCTCCTTCGGTCCGGCCGGCGGCGC
>NZ_JAKJIB010000348.1 GCF_021864505.1 Falsiroseomonas oryziterrae | reverse complement strand
ACTGGATGGAAGCGGAGCGTGCGACGATCGCGCTGGCCGACGGCACCACGCGCGGCGCAGACATCCTGGTCGTCGCGGCCGGTCCCTGGGGCCCGCGCCTGGTGCCCGGCCTCGCGGCGCGCGTGCGCCCGACGCGCCAGGTCGTCGTCCGCCTCGCCCCGCCGCCCGAGCATGCCGAGGCCTGGGCGCGCGCGCCGATGGTGCTCGATCTCGCCGAGAATGGCGGCTTCTACGCCGTCCCGCCGGTCGCCGGCACGCCGCTCAAGATCGGCGACCACCGCTTCGGCGCCACCGTGGACCCGGATGGCCCGCGCGACGTCACGCAGGCGGAGGCCGAGGCGATCCTCGGCCTCGCCCGGCACCGCATCCGCGACCTCGACCGCTACCGCATCCTCTCCGCCGCCGCCTGCTGGTACGACGTGGAGCCCGACGAGCGCTTCGTCGTCGAAAGCCTCTCCCCCCGCGCCTTCGTGATGTCCGGCTTCTCGGGCCATGGCTTCAAGTTCGGCGCGGTGCTTGGCCTGGGCCTCGCACGTGCGGCACTCGACTCGTCGCTGCGCCCCACCCTCGCGCCCTGGGCGGCGGGGCTCACGTCACCACCTCCCGGCCTGCTGGCCGATCTCGCGCAGGACCAGATGGCATGATCCGCAGCACGGCTGCCGACGACCTCATCCTCGGGCTGACCCGCGTGGTGGACCTGCCCGGGCTCACCGACGCCGCCGGCGCGCCGCTCTCCGCCGCCGACATCGAGGCGCTGGTGCGCGAGGCCGACCGCTTCTGCACCGAAGTGCTGGCCCCGGGCTGGCAGGACGCCGACCGCGAGGGCGCGGCCTATGCGAACGGCCGCGTCACCGTGCCCGCCCGCTACCACGACACCATGCGCCAATGGATCGAGAGCGGCTGGCAGGGCGTCGCCGCGCCCGAGGCGCATGGCGGGCAGGGCCTGCCGCACGCCATCTGGACCGCGGTGAACGAGCTCGCGTCCGCCGCCGACATGGCCTTCTTCCTGGGTCCCATCCTGACCGCCGGCGCCATCGACTGCCTCGACCGCTTCGCCTCCGACGACCAGAAGGCGCGCTGGCTGCCGAAGCTCGTCACCGGCGAATGGCCCGGCACGATGAACCTGACGGAGCCGCAGGCGGGCTCCGACCTCGGCGCCATCCGCACCCGCGCCGAGCCGCTCGGCGACGGCCGCTACGCCATCCACGGCCAGAAGATCTACATCACCTGGGGCGAGCACGAGACGACGGGCAACATCCTGCACCTCATCCTGGCCCGCCTGCCCGACGCGCCGCCCGGCTCGCGCGGCATCTCCCTCTTCGCCGCGCAGCGCATCCTCGACGACGGCCGGCGCAACGCGCTGCGCTGCGGCGGGCTCGAGAAGAAGATGGGCATCCACGCCTCGCCCACCTGCGTCATGCTGTTCGAAGGCGCGGAGGCCGAGATGATCGGCGAGCCCAACCGCGGCCTCCACGCCATGTTCGCGATGATGAATGCCGCGCGCCTGGCCGTCGGCGTCCAGGGCGTCGGCCAGGGCGCCCGCGCGCTCCAGCTTGCCGAAGCCTATGCCGAGCAGCGGACCCAGTTCGGCCGCTCGATCGCGACACTCCCCGACGTCGCCCGCATGCTGCACGAGATGCGCGCGGTCACGCTGGCGGGCCGGCTGATGGCGCTGGAAGCCGCCGCAGCGCTCGACCGCCACCACCTGCTCGGCGACGAGGCCGCGGCGACCCGCCTCGCTTTGCTCATCCCCATCGTGAAGTCCTGGTGCAGCGACCGCGGCGTGGAGGTCGCCAGCCTCGGCATCCAGGTGCATGGCGGCATGGGCTTCGTCGAGGACACTGGCGCCGCCCAGGTGCTGCGCGACGCCCGCATAGCGCCGATCTACGAGGGCACCAACGGCATCCAGGCCATCGACCTGCTGACCCGCAAGGTCGCCAAGGACGAGGGCGCCGCGATGCGCGGGCTGATCGCGGAGATGGCGGCCGTGCCGGCCCTGGCGCGGGCCGCCGCCGATCTCGACCGGGCGACCGGCACCATGCTGGCCGTGCAGGCGCGCGACCCGGACGCGGCGCAGTCGCTCGCCGTCGCCTATCTCGAGGCCTGCGGCTGGACGCTCGGCGGCTGGATGCTGGCGCGCGCCGCGGCCGCCGCACCGGACTACGCGCCGCTCGCCTCTTACTACGTGACCCGGCTGCTGCCCCGCGCCGCGGCCCGGTGCCTCGAAATCGAGGCTGCCCACAATGGCATGGCTTCCCCGGGGCTCACGGCTGCGGCATGAGGGATTGATCGTGCCCCTTGCGCCTTCCGGCGTCGGGGGCATCTGGCTGCGGGACCCATGAACACCGTACTCGCCTCGCCTGCCCTCCAGCGGCCACGCACCAAAATCGCCATCGTCGGCGCCGGCCCCGGCGGGCTCGCGGCCGCCATGCTGCTCGCCGCCTCCGGCGCCCGCGTCACCGTCTTCGAGAAGGACGGCGTCGTCGGCGGCCGCACGCGCACCCTGACCACCGAGCAGGGCTACAGCTTCGACCTCGGCCCGACCTTCTTCCTCTATCCGCGGATCCTGAAGGAGATCTTCGTCCGCTGCGGCGCCGACCTCGAGGCGGAGGTCGACCTCCGGCGCCTCGAGCCGCAGTACCGGCTGATCTTCGAGGCCGCGTCGGGCGCCACCCATATCGACTGCTCCTCCGACATGGAGCGCATGGAGGCGGAACTCGCCCGCTTCTCGCCCGGCGACGCCAAGGGGCTCCGCCCCTTCATGGCGGAGAACCGCGCCAAGCTGGACGTCTTCCGCCCCGTGCTCGAACGGCCCTTCGTCGGGCCGCTGGACATGGTGAAGTGGGACATGATCCGGGCGCTGCCGCTGCTGCGCCCGTGGTCCACGGTCGACCGCGACCTGGCCCGGCACTTCCGGGATCCCCGCGTCCGCCTCGCCTTCTCCTTCCAGACAAAATACCTAGGGATGAGCCCCTTCCGGTGCCCCTCCCTCTTCACCATCCTCTCCCACCTCGAATACGAGCACGGGGTGTTCCACCCCATCGGCGGCTGCGGTGCCATCTCCGCCGCCATGGCGCGCGTCGCGGAACGCCTGGGCGCCGAGATCCGCCTGAACGAGCCGGTCGAGCGCATCGCCTTCGAAGGTCGCCGCGCGCGCGGGATCGAGACCGGCGGCCGCCGCCACGACACCGACGCCGTCGTCGTCAACGCCGACTTCGCCCACGCCATCCCGCGCCTGGTGCCCGCCGAGCTGCGCCGTGACTGGACCGACGAGAAGATCGGCAAGGCGCGCTACTCCTGCTCGACCTTCATGCTCTATCTCGGCCTCGACCGGCCGCTGCCCGAGCTCGCGCACCACACGGTCCTGCTCAGCGAAGGCTACCGGGAGAACATCGCCGAGATCGAAGGCGGCACCATTCCCGAAGTGCCGTCCATGTACGTCCAGAACGCTGGCATCACCGACCCGACGCTGGCGCCGGCCGGCCACTCGGCGCTCTACGTGCTGGTGCCGGTGCCGAACCTCATCAAGCAGCCCGACTGGCCGGCCCAGGCGGCGCGCTACCGCGAGATCGCGCTCAACCGCCTCCAGGCGCTCGGCCTGCCCGACCTCCGGCCGCACATCCGCTACGAGAAGATCGTCGCGCCGCAGGACTGGGAGAGCGACTACGCGGTGGGCTTCGGCGCCACCTTCAACCTCTCCCACGAACTGCCGCAGATGCTCTACTTCCGGCCGGGCAACCGCTTCCGCGACGTCGAAGGCCTCTACCTGGTCGGCGGCGGCACCCATCCGGGCTCCGGCCTGCCGGTCATCTACGAAGGCGCGCGCATCACCACCGGCCTGATCGCCCAGGACCTCGGCCTCAGCGGCGCGCCGTCGCGCCCGACCGCGGCCGGCGACCTCACCGCAGCCACGCCCGCCGCCGCCTACGGGCCGGAGCGGTAGCCGTGTTCCAGGGGCTGTCCGCAGGGGGGCCTTGCCCCCCTGCACCCCCCACCAGGAGCCTGGAGGCTCCTGGACCTGCATCCGTTTAACGCCGGTCAGGGAGGGGGCTTGGCCCCCTCCCTGACCGGCGTTGAAAACTGACGTGGGGGCCCGGGGGCCGT
>NZ_JAKJIB010000347.1 GCF_021864505.1 Falsiroseomonas oryziterrae | reverse complement strand
CGTTGTCGCGGCGCGCCCGCCTGCGGCCCCCGCGCTGCTACCCGTCACGCCGGCGGCCGCGCGCCTCGCAAGCGAGGCCGGCGACCTCGGCGCGCTGAAGGCGGCGATCGCCGCGGTCGACAGCCCGCTGCGGGACACGGCCACCAACCTTGTCTTCTCGGATGGCGCTGCAGACAGTGGCCTGATGCTGATCGGCGAGGCGCCCGGCGCCGACGAGGACCGCCAGGGCAAGCCTTTCGTCGGCGTGTCGGGCCAGCTGCTCGACCGCATGTTCGACAGCATCGGGCTGATGCGGCAGCGCGACTTCTACGTCACCAACATCCTGCCCTGGCGCCCGCCGGGCAACCGCACGCCCACCGATGCCGAGATCAACCTCTTCCTCCCCTTCGTGCTGCGACATGTGGAACTGGTGAGGCCGCGTCACCTCGTGCTGCTCGGCGGCGTGTCGGCCAAGGCGCTGCTGCGCGCGAAGGACGGCATCACGCGGCTTCGCGGTCGCTGGCACGCGCTGCCCGATGCGGGCGCTGCGCCCGCCCTGCCGACGCTTCATCCGGCCTATCTGCTCCGCAATCCCGCTGCGAAGCGGGATGCCTGGGCCGATCTGATCCTGCTCCGGCGCACCCTCGATGGCCGCGTCACGGCCCGTTGACCGATAAAAATGAGTTAAGGTCGGGCGGCAAGCTTCTGATAACTTAGCGCGAGTCTCAAAAGTTAAGATTGCTTTCAGTTTGCGGGGTTGCCATCCTGTCCGGCCCGCCTGTAGGGGAGTCGCCGCCATGCGAGCGATCTGCCCCATGGCCCGGGACCCCCGCCCGGTTCGCGCCTCTGGTCATACGGCCCTTGTCGCGTTCCTCGTGGGGGCCACGATGATCGTGGGGGCTCAGGTCCCTGCGTTCGGGCAACGGGCCGACCAGACCGCCATGAGCGTTCCCCGTCCTGTTCTGCAGGGTGGGATCGCCGGGTTCCCGCAACCCCTCGCGCCGTCGGATGCGGCGCGCCTTCGGCGTATCTTCGACCTGCAGGCGCGGGGCGAAGCGACGGCGGCGGCGCGCGAGACCGAGCGGCTCGAGGATCGTCGCCTGATCGGCCATGTCCTGGCCGACCGCTGGCTGCGCGGCCATGACGCGGCCGTTCCCGACCTGATCGCCTGGCTTGGCGCCCATGCCGATCACCCGGACGCGCCGGCCATCCATGCGCTGCTGGTCCGCAAGGCGCCACGCGGCGCGGCGCTGCCGCCTGTCCCGGAGCAGTCGGCGCTCCCCGGCGACCTGGACGTGGTCCCTGAGGAGCGCGAGCCAGCGTCGAGGACGGTCACGCGCAACGCCTCGCTCGATCGATCCGTCCGGGATCGTGCCCGGGACGGCGACATCGCTGCGGCGCTCGCGCAGATCGCCCGCAGCCGTGCCGGCGGCGCCTATGCCGCGCTGCTGCGCGCCGACGTGGCGCAGATCGCGCTGCAACTCGGGCGGGACGAGGAGGCGCTGCGGATCGCGACCGATGCCGCCCGCAATGCTGGCGGTACGGCATTCCCCGCCTTCGTGGCCGGTCTCGCGGCCTGGAGCCTGGGGCGCCACGAGCTCGCGCTGACGCATTTCGAGGCGGCGGCGCGGGCCGACATCGCCTCCCCGGCCACGCGGTCCGCCGCCGCCTTCTGGGCCGCGCGCGCGTCCATCCGGGCCCGCCGCCCGCAGCAGCACATCCCCTGGCTGCTGCAGGCCGCGCAGGAGCCGCGCACCTTCTACGGCCTCGTCGCGCGGCGCACGCTCGGCCTTCCGATGGGCTTCGCCTGGGAACGCGAGCTGGCCGGCGAGAGCGAGGCCGCCGCCGTGGCCGAGACCGCCGCCGGTTGGCGCGCGCTGGCGCTGCTGCAGGTCGGCCAGCGCGACCGTGCCGAGGCCGAGATGCGCGCCCTCTGGCCGCGCGTGCAAGGCAATCCGGGCGTGGCCCGCGCCGTCCTCGTCGTGGCCTCGCATGCCGGCATGACCGATTTCGCCGCCCAGGTCGCCAGTCTGCAACAGAGCACCGACGGCCGGCCGCGCGACTTCGCGCGCTTCCCGCTCCCGCGGCTGCAGCCGAACGGCGGCTTCCGGATCGATCCGGCGCTGCTCTACGCGCTGGCGCGCCAGGAATCGAACTTCGACCCCGACGCCGTCTCGCCGTCGGGGGCGCGGGGCCTGCTGCAGATCATGCCGGCCACCGCCAGCTACGTGACCGGCGATCCGTCGCTGCGCGGCGCCGGCGCACGGCGGCTGCACGACCCGTCCTTCGCCCTCGAGGTCGGGCAGCGCTACGTGCACTACCTCGCCCGGCACGGAGAGGTCGGCGGAGACCTGATCCGCCTGCTGGCCGCCTACAATGCCGGCCCCGGCAATCTCGGGCGCTGGCAGCCCACCATCGGGCACCGCGACGACCCGTTCCTCTTCATCGAGAGCATCCCGGTCGGGGAGACGCGGCTCTTCGTGCAGCGCGTGCTGGCCTATTCCTGGATCTATGCGTCGCGACTCGGCCTGCCGGCGCCGAGCCTCGATGCGCTGGCGGCCGGGCGCTTCCCGCGTTTCTCGGAGGAGCACGAGGTCGCGCAGATGGTGGCACGCCGGCAGTAACCGGAACCCCCGGGCCATGGTTTGGCCCGGGGCGCGCGCGGCCCTATCTTCCCGCCGGAGGAGCCCCGCGCATGCCGATCGACGAGAGCCGCACCTTCCTGCCCGTGAACATCGCGGTGCTGACCGTGTCGGACACCCGCGACCTGGCTACCGACCGGAGCGGCGACACGCTCGCGGCTCGGATCGAGGCGGCCGGCCACAAGCTCGTGGCACGGGAGATCTGCAAGGACGAGGCGACGGTGATCGAGGGCATCCTGCGTCGCTGGATCGCCGACCCGGCTGTGGATTGCGTGATCACCACCGGCGGCACCGGCATCACCGGCCGGGACGTCACGCCCGAGGCCTTCGCCCGCGTGCTGGACAAGGAGATCACCGGCTTCGGCGAGCTCTTCCGCATGCTGAGCTACCAGAAGATCGGCACCTCCACGATCCAGTCGCGCGCGATCGGGGGGGTCGCTGGGGGGACGTATCTCTTCGCCCTCCCCGGCTCGACCGGCGCCTGCAAGGATGCCTGGGACGACATCCTGCTGTTCCAGCTCGACAGCCGCCACCGGCCCTGCAACCTGGTGGAGCTGATGCCGCGCCTGCAGGAGCATCTGAAGGCGGCGTGATCAGGGCCGCCGGCACCGCATCCGTCAGCGCGCCATCGCGTCGCGCAGCCAGCCGGAGGGCATGGCCGCGATGAAGGCGGCGCGGAGCGCGGCGACGCGCTCGGGCGGCATGCCGATCGTGGCGGGGTTGAAGAAGCGCTCGTCGGGGGTGTTGAAGAGGAAGGCCTGCGCCTCGTTCGCCATCACCTCTTCCAGCGTCGGGTCGTAGGACTCGGCCGCGAGCGCGGCGCGGAAGCGGGTGCGCTCCGACTCCGTCAGCATCTCGCGCCAGAAGCGCCAGACGGTCGCCTCGAAGACCGGGTTGGTGAAGAACTCGCCGTGCGACAGTTCGTGCCGCAGCATCGCCGCGCGCGCCCGCATGTCGAGCCAGGGCTCGACGCCGGCATGCGGGATGGACACCACCGCCCCATGCGCGCCGAGCGACAGCCAGCCGATGTCGCGCAGAAGCCCGCGCAGGCGCTCCTCATCTGCATTCAGCCGCACGCCGTCCCGGTCGGCGAGCTGGAAGAAGCGCAGGAGGTCCGAAGCGCGGTAGTTGTGGCCGTAGTAGAAGGTCTCCGGCGTCGTGCCGCCGGCGCGGATCGCGGCCGCAAGCGCGGCGTCGTCCAGCACGCGGTCGCGCGGCAGGCCCGCCTTCTCCACAAGGGCGGCCACGCGGTTCAGCATCCGCCCCTGCTCGGCCAGCGTTGGGAAGTCGAGCACCAGGACGGCGGGGTTCGGCGCGAGTCGGCGGACGGCGAGGTCGGACGAATGGGCGGCCAGGATGTCCGCCTCGGTCGCCAGCGCAATGAGCTCGATCGCCGAGACGGCGGCGACCGGCGGAGGCGCTGGCGCCTGGGGCGCGGCGGCGGGCCAGAACAGCAGCGCCGCCCCGCCGCCGAGCACCAGCAGCGCAGCGCCGGTGGCGGCGGGCAGCAGCCATGGCGCCCCTGCGCCGCGGTG
>NZ_JAKJIB010000346.1 GCF_021864505.1 Falsiroseomonas oryziterrae | reverse complement strand
GGCGGCGGAGGCGGATGCGCTTGCCGCCGCCGCGCCGATCCGCCTTGCCGGAATCCCCGCGCTGCTGGTGGACACCGCGCCGCGCCCGCATCCCTTCGCGAAGCGCGTCGCCGAGGCGATGGGCGCGCGCTACCTCCCGCTGCCCGCGGCCGACGCCGCGCGTCTCTCCGGCGCCGTCGCCGCCGCGCGCCCCGCTGCGTGACCCATGCCGGACCGTCCGTCCTGGGAGCATGACGGCCGCGACTGGCCCAATCGCGAGGCCAGCCGCTTCGTCAGCGCGGGCGGCCTGCGCTGGCATGTGCAGCTCGTCGGGCCAAAGGGGGAGAATGTCCCGGACCTGCTTCTGGTCCACGGCACGGCGGCCGCGACGCATTCCTGGCGCGACCTGATCCCTCGCCTCGCCACGCGCTTCCGCGTCATCGCGCCCGACCTGCCGGGCCACGGCTTCACCGACCTGCCGCCACCGCAGCGCCTTTCCCTGCCCGGCATGGCGAACAGCCTTGCGCATCTGCTGCAGGCGCTGGAGGCGAAGCCGGCGCTCGCCGTCGGCCATTCGGCGGGTGCGGCCATCCTGCTGCGCCTCGCGCTCGACGGCCGCATCGCGCCGGCCAGCATCGTCAGCCTGAACGGCGCGCTGCTGCCGCTCGGCGACCGGCACGCGGCCTTCTTCACCAAGGCCGCGCGGATGCTCGCCTCGCTGCCCTTCGTGCCGAACCTGATGGCCTGGCGTGCCTCGAACCGCGCCGTGGCGGAGAGGCTCCTGCAGGACACCGGCAGCCGGATCGAGACGCGCGGCGTGGACCTCTATGCCCGCCTGTTCCGCCACACCTCCCATGTCTCGGCGGCGCTCGGGATGATGGCGAACTGGGACCTGCTGCCGCTGCTGCACGACCTGCCGCGCCTCGGGCCTCGCCTCGTGCTCGTGGTCGGCGAGCGCGACCGCAGCATCCCCCCCGCCCAGGCCGAGCGCGTGCGCCAGCGCCTGCCGGCCGCGACGATCATCCGGCTGCCGGGCCTCGGCCATCTCGCGCATGAGGAGAAGCCGGACCAGGTCGCCGACCTCCTGCTGCGGCTGCACGACGCCCCGGCGACGGATTCGGTCTCGCCTTCCGTGTCAACCATGCCTTACAGTCGGGCCGGTTGAGCCGGGACCCCCGCATGCCGCCTGCCACGCCCGAGACCGTGCATGCCGACATGGCGGCCTGCCGGATGATGCTGTCGGGCGGCTCCAAATCCTTCGCCGCCGCCGCGCGGCTGCTGCCGAAGCGCGTCGCGGAGCCCGCGACGGCGCTCTACGCCTTCTGCCGCGTCGCCGACGACATCATCGACGAGGGCGGTGGCGCCGATGCGCTCGCCGAACTGCGCGCGCGGCTCGACGGCATCTATGCCGGCCGCCCCGTCGGCCATCCAGCCGACCGCGCCTTCGCGCGCATCGTCGCGCGCCACGCCATCCCGCGCGCCCTGCCGGAGGCGCTGCTGGAAGGCCTCGCCTGGGACGCCGAGGGCCGCCAATGCGTGGACGAGCCGGCGCTCGAGGCCTATGCGGCGCGCGTCGCCGCGGCGGTCGGCGCCATCATGACGCTGCTGATGGGCGTGCGCGATCCGCAGGCCATCGCGCGCGCCTGCGACCTCGGCGTCGCGATGCAGTACACCAACATCGCGCGCGACGTCGGCGAGGATGCGCGCAACGGCCGACTCTACCTGCCGCATGACTGGCTGCGGGAGGAGGGGATCGAACCCTCGGACTTCCTCGCCGATCCCGCCTTCACGCCCGCCCTCGGCCGCGTCGTGGCGCGGCTGCTCGCCACGGCCGACGCGCTGTATCGCCGCGCCGAGGCGGGCATCGCCCTGCTGCCGCCCGATTGCCGCTCCGGCATCGCGGCGGCGCGCTTCGTCTATGCCGAGATCGGCCGGCAGGTGGAGCGGCAGGGGCTCGACAGCATCTCGCGCCGCGCCGTCGTGCCGGCGCATCGCAAGCTCCGGCTGATGGCGCGCAGCCTCGGCCAGCTCCGCCTGCGCCCGGGCGACCGGGAGGCCCCGGCCCTGCCGGGCACCGCCTTCCTGGTCGATGCCGTGGTCGCCATGCCGCCGGCCGAGCAGCCGGTTTCGGGCTTCCGCGGGCGCGTCCTGTGGGCGGTCGAGCTGTTCGACCGGCTCGACCGGATGGAACAAGCCATGACCGGACCTGTCAGGCCGGCTTGACACACATCAAGGTCAACTTCCCCCGTCACGGGTGAGGATGCGCCCGGGCCGGCACGGGCCGGCGGGAGCGTCCTGATGCGCATCGTCCTCGTCCATCCGAACTACCATTCCGGCGGCGCCGAGATCGCCGGCAACTGGCCGCCCGCCTGGGTCGCCTACCTCGCCGGCTTCCTGAAGCGCGAGGGCTACACCGACATCACCTTCATCGACGCGATGACCAACCACCTAACGCACGACCAGGTGCGCAACCGCCTGCTCGAGCTGAAGCCCGACGTCATCGGCGCCACCGCGATCACGCCGGCGATCTACGAGGCTGAATCGCTGCTGAAGCTGGCGAAGGAGACCTGCCCGGACGCGGTCACCGTGCTCGGCGGCATCCACGGCACTTTCATGTACCCGCAGGTGCTGACCGAGGCGCCGTGGATCGACGTGGTGGTGCGCGGCGAGGGCGAGCAGGTGCTGCTCGACCTCGTGCGCTGCATCGACGAGGGCCGCTGGCCGGCGGAGCGCGACACCGTCAAGGGCATCGCCTATGCGCGCGACGGCGAGATCGTCGCGAACGCCGCGGCACCCCCGATCGCCGATGTCGACCGCATCACGCCCGACTGGGGCATCCTCGACTGGTCGAAATACATCTACATCCCGATGAACACGCGCGTCGCCATCCCGAATCTGGCGCGCGGCTGTCCCTTCACCTGCTCCTTCTGCAGCCAGTGGAAGTTCTGGCGCGATTACCGCGTGCGCGACCCGAAGAAGGTGGTGGACGAGATCGAGGATCTGGTGCGGAACCACGGCGTCGGCTTCTTCATCCTCGCCGACGAGGAGCCGACCATCCATAAGAAGAAGTTCGTGCAGTTCTGCGAGGAGCTGATCGCGCGCGACCTGCCGGTCCTGTGGGGCATCAACACGCGCGTCACCGACATCCTGCGGGACGAGGCGCTGCTGCCGATGTATCGCAAGGCGGGCCTCATCCACGTGTCCCTCGGCACGGAAGCGGCGGCACAGCTGAAGCTCGACCGCTTCAACAAGGAGACGACGGTCGCGCAGAACAAGAAGGCCATCCAGCTGCTGCGTCAGAACGGCATCGTGGCCGAGGCGCAGTTCATCGTCGGCCTCGACAACGAGACGCCGGAGACGCTGGAAGAGACCTACCGGATGGCCCTGGACTGGGATCCAGACATGGCGAACTGGGCCATGTACACGCCCTGGCCCTTCAACGACCTCTTCAAGGAGCTCGGCGACAAGGTCGAGGTGTTCGACTTCTCGAAGTACAACTTCGTGACGCCGATCATGAAGCCGGAGGCGATGGACCGCGCCACGCTGCTCGACCGGACCATGCACAACTACCGGCGCTTCTACCTGCGCAAGACCTTCCTGGGCTACCCGTGGATCAAGGACAAGGTGCGCCGGAAGTACATGCTCGGCTGCCTCTGGGCCTTCGCGAAATCGGGCTTCCAGCGGACCTTCTACGACCTCGGCAAGGTCGGCTACTGGGGGCCGCAATCGAAGAAGACCGTGGATTTCCACTTCGACGAGACGCGCACGCTGGAGGCGCAGGCGGCCAAGGCGCCGCACAACGCGATGTGGAAGACGATGCATCGCCCCAAGGCGAAGCTGCCGGCGGCCAATGCGGCCGCGGCCAAGGCCTGCGGCGGCGGCACCGAGCAGCTCGAGGAGAACGACGAGAGCGCGCGGATGGAGCCCGCGGTCGCCGCGCAGGTGAAGGCCTGCGGCGGCGGGACGCAGCAGCTGCCGGAATCGGTGCAGACCCCGGCGCGGGACTGAGGCGTTGGACGGCGGCGCCGCGCTTGCGGGGCGCATCGGCCCGAACGCCGTCACGCGGCTGGCGGAGGCGCTCGGGCCCGATCGCGCGCGCGACATCTTCGGCGCGGCGGGTCTCCTGCGGCGCCTCGCCGAGCCGCCCGGCCGCATGGTGCCGGAAGCCGAGGTGGTG
>NZ_JAKJIB010000345.1 GCF_021864505.1 Falsiroseomonas oryziterrae | reverse complement strand
CGGCGGCGCGCGCCGGGCCCTTGCCGCTGCGTGCGCGACGGCCCTCGCGCAGCAGGTCGCGCGCGCGCGCATGCTGCTCGCGCAGCCGCGCGGCGAGTGCGCGCAACTCTTCCGGCGGCAGCGTCGAGAGGGTCGGATAATGGGTCTGGGCGACGAGCTGGAAGGCATCGTGGCCGAGAAGCGCGCGTTCCTCGCGCTGGCTGGCTGGCATGGTCTGGTCCTCCTGCGCGCGAAGGTGGTCCTTCGCGCGCGGAAATCCAGCCGGGCGTGTCTCAGGCTTGGCCCCAGCGTTCCTTGTTGAACGGCAGGCTGCGGATGCGGCGGCCGGTCAGCGCGGCGACCGCGTTCGCGACCGCCGGCGGGACGCCGGGCGTGCCGGGCTCGCCGATGCCGCCCATGGGCGCGCCGCTTTCGACGATCCGCACATGCACCTTCGGCATCTCGCGCGGCGACAGGATGCGGTAGCTGTCGAAGTTGCGCTGCACGGGGCGGCCATTCTCGAAGGTGATCTCCTCGAAGGCCGCCGAGGAGAGGCCGATCGCCACCGCGCTTTCGACCTGCGCCGCGATGATCGCGGGGTTCACGATGCTGCCCGGATCGATCGCGACCCAGACGTCGTGCACGGCGACCTCGGCGTCGCGGATCGAGACCTCGGCGATCGTCGCGACCTCGGACCCGAAGGGCGAGGCCATGGCGATGCCGCGCGCGCGGCGCGAGCCGTCGGCGGCATCGAACGGGCCGCGGCGCCAGCCGCCGGACAGATCCGCCACGGCATTGAGCAGGTTCCGCAGCCGCGCGCTGTTCCCGAGATGCGCCATGCGGAAGGCGAAGGGATCCTGGCCCGCGGCTTCGGCGACCTCGTCGAGGAAGCACTCGTAGAAGAAGTCGTTCATCGAGTGGCCGACGGAGCGCCAGAAGCCGATGTTGACGGGCGAGGGCACGCGCACCCAGTCCACGCGGCGGTTCGGGATGTCATAGGGCTTGAAGGCCACGCCCTCCACCGCCGAGGTGTCGACCGGCGGGTTGCCGAGCCGCGCGGGCGGCGAGTGCTGCGCGACGGGCCCTTCGCCGGGCACGGTCGCATGCAGCGCGACGATCTTCCCGCTGGCATCAAGGCCGGCTCTCAGACGTGCGAAGGCGAGCGGACGGTAGGCATCCCGGGCGAATTCCTCCTCCCGAGTCCAGACCACCTTCACCGGCCGCCCCGTCGCGCGCGCCAGGCGCACCGCCTGGTTCATCGGGTGGATGGAGCCGTAGGTGAAGTGGCGGCCGAAGAAGCCGCCCATCAGTGGCGAGTGGATGCGGACCTTGTCGGGCTCCATCCCCGCCTCGCGCGCCGCGATCTGCTGGAAGCGCTCCGGCGCCTGGTTCGGCGTCCAGACATCCATCGTGCCGTCGGCGTTGATGCGCACCGTGGCGGTCGGCGGCTCGAGCTGCGCATGGGCGAGCATCGGCGCGTCGTAGTCGGCGGTGACGACGCGCGGGGCGGCGCGGAGCGCGGCGGGCGCGTCGCCCTGCGCGTCGCGCGCCGGGTTGCCCTCCGCATCCGCGCGGGACTTCAGCAGCTCGAGATGCGAGGCGGTGGAGTAGTCCTCCGCGATCACCGTCTGGCCGGCGGCCGCGCTCCACATCACCTCGGCCTTCGCGACCGCCTGCTTCGCGCGCCAGAAGCTGTCGGCGACGACGGCGACGGCGCCAGGCAGGCGATGGACGGAATGCACGCCGGGCATGGCGCGGAGCGCGGCCTCGTTCACCACCTCGGCCGGGTCGGCGCCGGCGCGCGGGGCGTGCACGACGGCGGCCTGCAGCATGTCCTCGACCTTCACGTCGATGCCGTACTGCGCGCGGCCCGTCGCCTTGTCGCGGCTGTCGAGGCGCTTCGCGGGCGTGCCGATCAGGCGGAACGGCCCGGTCTTGGGCTGCGCATCCTGCGGCACCGGCAAGGCGGCCGCGGCCTGCGCCAGCTCGCCATAGGGAATGCGGCGGTTGCTCGCGGCATGCACGACGAAGCCGGGTACGGTCGCGCATTCGCCCGCCGGCACGCCGAGGCGCTGCGCGCCGGCTGCGACGAGCATCGCGCGCGCGGTCGCGCCGAGCACGCGGAAATGCTGGTAGCTGTTGCGGATCGAGAAGCTGCCGCCGGTGACTCGCGCGGTGCCGTTGAACAGCACCTGGTAGTCGGCGCCGGGCGGGGCGACCTCGACATCGAAGCTCGTCAGCTCGGCATCCAGCTCCTCGGCGACGATCTGCGCGACCGCGGTGTGGATGCCCTGGCCGCCCTCGGCGAAGGGGTTCAGCAGCGTGATGCGGCCGGTCGGGTGGATGGTGATGTAGGACGCGACCTTGCGGGCATGCTGCAGCCCGCCGGCCGCTTGCGCGCGGGCCTCGCGCACGGGCACGCCGATGGCCAGGCTGAAGCCGGCCGCCAGCGCGCCGAGCGCGGCGCGGCGGGACAGGTTGACGGGGCGGCCGGCCTCGAGGGCCGCGGCGATCTCGTTCATCGGCGCCTCCCTCAGCCCTGGGCCGCGCGCGCGACGCCGGCCGCGATCGCGTTGTAGGTGCCGCAGCGGCAGAGATTGGTCATGGCATCGCGCACCTGCGCCTCGGACGGGCGCGGCGTCTCCTTCAGGAGTGCCGTCGCGGCCATGATCTGGCCGGACTGGCAGTAGCCGCATTGCGGCACGTCGAGCGCCACCCAGGCCTCGACGACGCGGCGGCCGACCGGGTCGGCCTCGATCGCCTCGATGGTGGTGATGCTGCGGCCGGCGAGGCTGTCCACGGGAAGCTGGCAGGAGCGGGTGGCGACGCCGTCCAGCAGCACCGTGCAGGCGCCGCATTGCGCGACGCCGCAGCCATACTTGGTCCCCGTGAGGCCAAGGGTGTCGCGCAGCACCCAGAGCAGCGGCGTGTCGCCCTCGACATCCACGCGGCGCCGTTCGCCGTTGACGGTGATCTCGACCATCAGGCTTCTCCCCGGACGAGGGCGTGCCGCCCCATTAGGCTCCTGCAACCCAAGGTGGTGGAGGCCGACGGGCTTGTCCAGGCGGATCGGCCGGCGCCGACGCGGGTGTTACGGCCAGCCGGTCTCGGGCGGGAGCGACATCAGGATCGCCTCGACATTGCCGCCGGTCTTGAGGCCGAAGATCGTGCCGCGGTCGTAGAGCAGGTTGAACTCCACGTAGCGCCCGCGGCGGACCAGCTGGTGGGCGCGCTCGGCCTCGGTCCAGGGCTCGTGCATGCGCCGCCGCACGATGGCCGGATAGGCTTCCAGGAAGGCGAGGCCGACGTCGCGGGTGAAGGCGAAGTCCGCCTCGATTCCCTTGCCCGGCGTGCGGTCGCCGAGCCAGTCGTAGAAGATGCCGCCGAGGCCGCGGGGCTCGTTGCGGTGGGGCAGGAAGAAGTACTCGTCGCACCACTGCTTGAAGCGCGGGTAGTAGGTGCCGTCGTGGCGGTCGCAGGCGGCCTTGAAGGCGGCGTGGAAGGTCGCGGCGTCCTCCTTCGAATGCGGCGCGCCGTGGTCCATCGGCGTGATGTCGCCGCCGCCGCCGAACCAGGCGTTGGTGGTGACGATGAAGCGCGTGTTCATGTGCGCCGCCGGGACGCGCGGGCTGCGCATGTGGGCGACGAGCGACACGCCGGTCGCCAGGAAGCGCGGGTCCGCCTCGGCGCCCGGGATCTGCTTGCGGAACTCCGGGCTGAACTCGCCGAAGACGGTGGAGACGTTGACGCCCACCTTCTCGAAGACGCGGCCCTTCATCACGGACATGACCCCGCCGCCGCCCTCGGGCCGGTCCCAGGCGGTGCGCACGAAGCGGCCGGGGGGAAGATGGGCGTGCGGGCCGCTGGCGAGTTCGTCCTCGCAGGCCTCGAAGGCGGCGCAGAGGCGATCGCGCAGTTCCTCGAACCAGGCGCGGGCGCGCGGCACGAGGGGATGGTCCAGCGGGGCCGTGTCGGTCATGCGGGGCTCGGTCTTCCTCCGCGACGGGCGTTGCGTCGCATGGGCGGCAGATTGGCAGGCGGTTGCCGCAGAGGCGACCCCCTGCGCAACAGCGGCCCGGACCTGGAAACTTGCTGCGAATTCAGGGCCGCGGTCGGATTTACACCCTGCCGACCGCCCCTTTATATGCGTCGCAACGCCGCCGGCCCGGGCCCGGGCGCGCCGGCATGCCTGCGCCGCCC
>NZ_JAKJIB010000344.1 GCF_021864505.1 Falsiroseomonas oryziterrae | reverse complement strand
CGCGCCAGCCGTTGCCGGCCGAGCCGGCGACGCCGCGCGCGCTCTGGCCCACCTTCATGCGCCGGACCCTGGCCGAGGACGCGCTGCGCCCCCGCGTCCCGCAGCCCGCCGAGTGACGCGCGGAGGCTGACGCCGCGCCGGCGTAACGTCCGGGATCGTTCGCGTTCGCCGCGCGTTCCTGTTCGACCTTGAGAGGTCGCGGGGACGACATGGCGAACGACGGCAAACCGGTTGCGGCGCGGCGCGGGATGCTCGGTCTGCTGGGGGCCGCGGCGGCGGCGGCGCCAGCCGCGGCCATCGACCCGAACGGCAATCGCGGCGACCTGCCCAACCGGCCGGAGAGCGAGGCCGAGAAGCGCAGGCCGCGCTACCGCGAGACGGACCACGTCCGCGCCTTCTACCGCACGAACCGGAGCTAGCGCCGATGCTGGTCAAGCGGGCCGAGGCGCGCGCGGCGCGCCAGCGTCTCTCCCAGGCCTATGGCGGGCTGTCCTCCGGCGGACTCGACCGTCGCGCGTTGCTGGCCCGGGCGGGGCTCGGCGCCGGTGGGCTTGCGGCGCTCGGTGCGTTGCCGCCGCTCAAGGCGCGCGCAGCGACCGAGCGCGTGGACCGCACCGCGCCGGCGCAGCTGATCCACAATGTCTGCACGCATTGCTCGGTCGGCTGCAGCGTGATTGCCGAGGTGCAGAACGGCGTCTGGACCGGGCAGGAGCCAGCCTGGGACAGCCCCATCAACCGCGGCACGCACTGCGCCAAGGGGGCGAGCGTGCGCGAGATCGTGCTCGGCGGGCGGCGCCTGCGCACGCCGCTCAAGCTTGTGGACGGCGAGTGGCGGCGCCTCTCCTGGGACCAGGCGATGGGCGAGATCGCCGCGAAGATGCAGGAGATCCGCGAGCAGAGTGGGCCGGATTCCGTGTTCTGGATCGGCAGCGCCAAGTTCACCAACGAGGCGTCCTATCTGTTCCGCAAGCTCAGCGCCTTCTGGGGCACCAACAACGTCGACCACCAGGCGCGCATCTGCCACTCGACCACAGTGGCCGGCATCTCCAACACCTGGGGCTACGGCGCGCAGACCAATTCCTACAACGACATCCGCAACGCCAGGACCATGATCATCATGGGCGGCAACCCGGCGGAGAGCCACCCGATCGCGATGCAGCACGTGCTCGCCGCGCGCGACAGCGGGGCCTACATGGCGGTGATTGACCCGCGCTTCACGCGCACCGCGGCGCATGCGCACGAGCATGTCCGCCTTCGCCCGGGAACGGACATCCCGATCATCTGGGGGATGCTCTGGCACATCTTCGAGAATGGCTGGGAAGACAAGGAGTTCATCCGGAGCCGCGTCTACGGCATGGATGAGGTGCGGCGCGAAGTCGCGAAATGGACCCCGCAGGAGGTGGAGCGAGTCTCCGGCGTGCCGGGCGAGCAGTTGCGCGACCTGGCGCAGCGCTTCGCGACGCAGAAGCCCGCGACGCTGATCTGGTGCATGGGCGCGACGCAGAAGACCGTCGGCACGGCGAATGTCCGCGCCTATGCGATCCTCTGCCTCGCGACCGCCAATGTCGGGCTGCCGGGGACGGGTGCGAACATCTTCCGCGGCCACACCAACGTGCAGGGCGCGACGGATCTCGGCCTCGATGTCGCGACGCTGCCTGCGTATTACGGGCTGGACGAGGCGGCCTGGCGCCACTGGTGCCGCGTCTGGGACGTCGAGTACGAGTGGATGCGCGCGCGCTTCGGCTCGCAGAAGCTGATGGAGGCGCCCGGCATCCCGTCCACGCGCTGGTTCGACGCGGTGACGATGCCGGAGGACCAGATCGAGCAGCCCCACAACGGGAAGGCGCTGATCGTCTTCGGCCATGGCGGCAACACCGTCAGCCGCATGCCCGAAGCCGTCGCCGCGATGGAGAAGCTCGAGCTGCTGGTCGTCGCCGACCCGCACCCGACCACCTATTCGCAGATCTCCAACCGGCGCAACGGGACCTACCTGCTGCCGATGGCCTCGGGCTTCGAGTTCGACGGCAGCCGCACTGCCTCGAACCGCTCGCTGCAATGGGGCTTCAAGGTGGTCGAGCCGCTCTTCGAGAGCCGCAACGACTACGACGTGATGTACGACCTGGCCAACCGGCTGGGCTTCGCAGAGGCGATGTTCCGCGGGATCAAGGTGGAGAACGGCCGCGTCTCGGCCGAGGACATCCTCCGCGAGATCAACCGCGGCTGCATCTCGATCGGCTACACGGGGCAGTCGCCCGAGCGGCTGAAGGCGCATGCGCGCCACCAGCGCCATTTCGACCTGGTGACGCTGCGCGCCGGGCCGGAGGCGCCGGAGGAGGTGCGCGGCGACTACTACGGCCTGCCCTGGCCCTGCTGGGGCAGCGGCGAATGGCGGCATCCGGGCAGCCACATCCTCTACAATACCGAGCTGCACGTGAAGGAGGGCGGCGGGACCTTCCGCGCGCGCTTCGGCGTGGAGCGCAACGGCCAGACGCTGCTGGCGGAGGGCAGCTGGTCGAAGGGCTCGGAGATCGAGGACGGCTATCCGGAATTCACCTACGGCGTGCTCAAGCGGCTCGGCTGGGATCGCGACCTGACCGCCGAGGAACGCGCGACGATCGAGCGCATCGGCGGCGACAACCCCGACCGCGTCTCCTGGTCGACCGACCTGTCCTTCGGGATCATCCGCGTCGCGCTGGAGCATGGCTGCAGCCCCTATGGCAACGCGAAGGCGCGCGCGGTGGCGTGGAACCTGCCGGACGGCGTTCCGGTGCACCGCGAGCCGATCTACACCGCGCGTCCCGACCTGATCCCGACCGTGCAGCAGGCCGCGGTGCTCGCCGCGGATCCGAACGCCGCGGCGCCGCCAGGCATCTATCCGACGCTGCGCGACCGGCGCGGCTTCCGCATGCCGCATCTCGGCCTCAGCGTGCAGATGCGCAGCCACCAGGTGGCGCGCGACTTCCCGATCATCCTGACGTCCGGGCGCCTGGTGGAGTACGAGGGGGGCGGCGAGGAGACCCGTTCCAACCCCTGGCTCGCCGAGCTGCAGCAGGACATGTTCGTCGAGATCAATCCGGCGGATGCCGGGGCGCGCGGCATCTCGCCGGGGCAGTGGGTGTGGGTGCTCGGCGCCGAGAGCGACGCCCGCGTGCGGGTGAAGGCGCTGGTGACGGAGCGCGTGGGCCGCGGCGTCGCCTTCATGCCCTTCCATTTCGGCGGCTGGTGGCAGGGCGAGGACCGGCGGCGCTTCTATCCGCCCGGTGCCGACCCGATCGTACTGGGCGAGAGCGCCAACACGGTCACCACCTACGGCTACGACCCCGTCACCTTCATGCAGGAGACGAAGGTCACGCTCTGCCAGATCCGCGCGGCATAGGGAGGGCAGCGAGATGGCCCGCCTGGTCTTCCTCTGCGACAGCGAGCGCTGCATCGAATGCAACGCCTGCGTCACCGCCTGCAAGAACGAGCACGAGGTGCCCTGGGGCATCAATCGCCGCCGCGTCGTCACCATCAATGACGGGCGCCCCGGCGAGCGCTCCATCTCCATGGCGTGCATGCACTGCACCGACGCGCCCTGCGCGGCGGTGTGTCCGGTCTCCTGCTTCTACGGCACCGAGGACCAGCTGGTGCTGCACGACAAGGATCTCTGCATCGGCTGCGGCTACTGCTTCTACGCCTGCCCCTTCGGCGCGCCGCAATATCCGCGGGTCGGCAACTTCGGCGGCCGCGGCAGGATGGACAAGTGCACCTACTGTGCCGGCGGCCCGCAGCAGGACAACACGCCGAGCGAATACGTCCAGTACGGCAGCAACCGCATCGCGGAGGGCAAGCTGCCGCTCTGCGCCGAGATGTGCAGCACCAAGGCGCTGCTCGCGGGCGACCAGGCGATCATCGCCGACATCTACCGCGAGCGCGTGCAGAAGCGCGGCTTCGGCTCCGGCGCCTGGGGCTGGCGCACGGCCTACCGGACCACGCTGGAGGTGTGAGGATGCGAAACCTCCTGCTTGGCCTCGCCCTGCTGGTCGCCGGTCCCGCGCTGGCGCAGCAGCCCGCGCTGCAGCCGGTGGACCCATCGGTGCAATCGGCGACGCCCCGGAACGCGGCGCCCGCCGCCCCGCCCGGAGCGGGCCCAGCCAACGGCGCTGCCGACGTGCAGTCGGCCGCGCCCGAAGTCGGCGAAAGTCGCGGCGGATCGGCGCAGGGCAGCGGCGCGAACACGGCGCAGCCGGAGACGACGGAGCCGCAGCGGCCCA
>NZ_JAKJIB010000343.1 GCF_021864505.1 Falsiroseomonas oryziterrae | reverse complement strand
CGGGCAGTTGCGCCTCCGCGGGGCGCGCCGCGCGATTGTCTGGCTCGTTCATGGCCCTCATCTAGGGCGTTCTCCCTGCGTGTCGCGAGACCAACGCGCAGGCCCGGCATTCGGAGGCGTCGGAGCATGGCAGGCTATTTCCGCACCGCGCTGCTGCTCGCCGCGATGACGGCGCTGTTCGTGGGCGTCGGCTACGCGATCGGCGGCGAGCAGGGGATGGTGATCGCCTTCGGCCTCGCCTGCGCGATGAACCTGTTTGCCTGGTGGAACAGCGACCGCGTCGTGCTGGGCATGCACAACGCCCAGCCGATCGGGCCGCAGGACGCGCCGCGGCTCTACGACATGACTCAGGCCCTGGCGCAGCGCGCCGGGCTGCCGATGCCGCAGCTCTACGTGATCCACGAGGACCAGCCCAACGCCTTCGCCACCGGCCGCAGCCCGGAGAAGGGGGCGGTAGCGGTGAACACCGGCCTGCTCGACATGATGAGCGAGCGCGAGGTGGCCGGCGTGATCGCGCATGAGCTCGCGCATATCCGCAACCGCGACACGCTGATCATGACCATGACGGCGACGCTGGCGGGTGCGATCGGCATGCTGGCGCAGTTCGGCTTCATGTTCGGCGGGCGCGGCGGGAACGGGCGCTCGAATCCCTTCGGCCCGATCGGCACCATCCTGCTGATCATCCTCGCGCCGATCGCGGCGATGATCGTGCAGATGGCGGTCAGCCGGCAGCGCGAATACGAGGCCGACCGCGCCGCAGCCGAGATCACGGGCGACCCGCAGGGCCTCGCCTCGGCGCTGCTGCGGCTCGAGGACTACAAGCAGGGACGGGTGAACGAGGCGGCGGAGGCCAACCCGGCGAGCGCGCATCTCTTCATCATCAATCCGCTGTCGGGCCTTCGGATGGACGGGCTTTTCTCCACCCATCCGGCGACGGCGAACCGGGTCGCGGCGCTGGAGGAACTCGCGTCGCGCATGGGCCCGCCCGACACGGGGCCACGCATCCCGCGGCCGGGTCCGCGCGTTGGAGGGACACAACCCGGCCCCTGGAGCGCCACCGGTCGGCGAAATCCCTGGGGCTGACCCTTCAACCGGGCGGTTCCCATCCCAGATGGCGGACCGTCCCGCACAGGAGCTGCCGATGCCCTCCCTCCCCGAGGCATGGCGCCGACTACCCACGCCCGTGCGGTTCATGGCCTGCCATGCGGCGACCGGTTTCGGCATCTCCGCCCTCTTCGTCGGCGCGCTGCTGCTGACGAACCCGGGCGATGCCGGCACGCTGCTGCTCACCGCCGCCGATCACTGGTGGCCGGCGGCCGTGCTATGGTTCTTCATCGGTCTCACCTTCGGGTCGGTGCAGCTGGGCACGGCGGTGATGCTGCTCGGCGAGCGGGCGGAGCCTCCGCGCCCGCGCGGCGGCAGCGGCGCGCCGGTGGGCCTGGTGCCGATCCGGCTGCGCGTGCGACGCTGACCGCCGCACGCGCCGCCCGTCACGGCGCCTTGCGCACCCGCGTGGACCAGATGTGCCAGAAATACGTGGCGAGGATGCCGCCGACGACGACGTAGGCGAGCGGCTCGAGCCAGCCTTCGACGCGGTCGTAGTGCTCCTCCATGTAGTAGCCGGCGGTGGCGAGGAAGGTGATCCACACCGCGCTGCCGAGGGCGGTCCACACGTAGAAGACGCGCCGCGGGATGTGCGCGAGGCCGGCGGGGATCGAGATGACGGTTCGGATGCCGGGCAGCAGGCGGCCGAAGAACAGCGCGATGGGGCCGTGCTTCCGCAGCGTCGCCTCGGCCTTGTCGAAATCCTTGTCGTCCACCGCGAACCACCGCCCGTAGCGCGCGAAGAGCGGGCGGATGCGCGCCGAGCCGATGGCGCGCGCGAGCTCGTACCAGACGGCGTTGCCGGCCACCGTGCCGACGATGCCGGCGAGGATCGCCAGCGTGAAGCTCATCTGCCCGCGCGCCGCGGCGAAGCCGGCGAGCGGCATGATCACCTCCGACGGGATCGGCGGGAAGATGTTCTCGAGGAACATGAGCAGCATCACGCCCGGCCATCCGCCGGCCGCGACGATGTCGGTAACCCAGTTGATCATTGATCCATGCCCCCAGGCGCAGGGCGCGCGCTCCGCGCGCTTGGCTTGCGCGCCTCAGACGTGGCGTGCGGGGTGATGCGGTTGGTCGCCGCGCGAGGCCGCCCTGCGGCCGCGGCCCGCCGCGCGGGCCGTTCGTTCCGCTCGACGTCGTCGGTTGTCATCCATCCACTCCGAACAGGCTGATCGCGACGCGGCGGCCGCGGGAATAGTTGAAGCCGGTGACGGTGCCGTGCTCGCGCAACCGCAGGCCGCGCGACGCCGCCTCCGCGCGGAACGCGGCCTCGTCGCGATCGCCCACCGCAACGATGCGTGAGGGCTCGCCGGCCAGGAACGCTGCCGCGTCGGGCCCGCTCCGCAGCAGCCGGATCTCGGAGCCGAGCGCGAACATCAGCGACGGCTCGTGATAGCCCACGACGCCGAAACGCTCGTCATGGATTCCCGGTGAGGCGCGCTCTGCCAGCGCGGCGATGCGCGGCGAGACCCAGGGCGCGTGAAGCCGCGGCAGCACGCCTTCCAGCACCACCCAGTTGAGCGGCACCGCGGCGATGACCGCGAGCAGCGCCGCGCGGGCCGGCTGGCCGGCCTGGAGCGCGCGCAGCACGAGCAGGACGAGGAGCGCCGCCGCCGGCACCGCGAGCAGCGCGACGAGGGAGACCCCGCCATCGGCCAGCATCGGCAGCGCCACCGCCGCCGCTGCGAGGCCAAGCGCCGCGCCGCCCAGCGCCAGCAGCGAGAACCAGTGCAGCCAACGCGGCGGCTCGCGCCGCAGCGGGTCCATCGCGAAGGACGCCGCCAGCAGCATCAGCGCCGGGAAGGCCGGCAGCGTGTAGTGCGGCAGCTTGGTCGTCACCGCCTCGAACATCAGCCAGACGGGCACCGCCCAGGCGAGCAGGAAGCGCGTCGAGGGCTGCAGCCGGTCGGTCCAGGCATGCGGGATCGCGCGCAGCACCAGGAACGCCGCGGGAAAGGCCGCGAGGCCGAAGGTCAGCAGGTAGTAGCCCGGTGGGCCCCAATGGTTCTCGTCGGCGCTGCCGACCTTCGTCAGCATGTCGCCGCCGATGGCGTCGGTGATGAAGCGCCCCTCGGTCGCGATGGTGACCGCGACGAACCACGGCGCGGCGGCGAGCGCCATCAGCGGGATGCCCCAGGCGGGCCGCAGCGCGCGCAGCCAGGGGGCGCGGTTGCGCCAGGCGCGGTCCATGACGAAGAGCGTGATGCCGGCCAGCAGCGGCACCGAGGGTCCGATCGGGCCCTTCAGCAGGATGGAGGCGCCGAGCACCAGCCAGAAGGCCCCCGCCTGCGCGGCCGTGAAGGTCGCGGCGTTCAGGTAGGCACGGCCCATCAGCCCCATGGCGACGGCAACCGTGCCGAGCAGCGCCGCGTCGGTCTTGGCGATATGCGTCTCGATCGCCAGCACGAAGCAGCTTCCGAGCATGGCGGCGCCCAGGAAGGCCGCGCGCCGCCCGACCAGCGCCTTGCCGAGCTGGAAGGTCGCCAGCACGGCGACCAGCGCGCCGAGCAGCGAGGGGATGCGGTAGGCCCAGATGCTGTGCCGCGCGTCGTCGACGCCGATCGCCTCCAGTGCATGGACGCTCGCGGCCTGGGCCCAGTGGATGCCGGCCGGCTTCTTGTTGCGCTCGACCTCGCCGAGCTTGATGCGGACGTAGTCGCCGGTCTCCACCATCTGGCGGGTGGCCTGTGCGAAGCGGCTCTCGTCGCGGTCGCCGGGGGGGATGGTGAAGAAGCCCGGGATCCAGAGCAGGAGGCACAGCAGGGCGAGCCAGAGATGCGGCCGCCGCGTCTCCGGCAGCCGGTCCAGGACCTCCAGGGCACGCTGCATGGGGCGCGGCCCTAGCACGCCCCCTTGCCGGGGGCCATAAACCCCGACCCATGACATATGCCCTCAGACGCCGGGCGCCGGCTCCGCCGGCTTGGCTTCGCGCAGGCGACTGTCGGCCTTGTGGCCCGGTCGCCCGGTACGCGGGCCGCATCCGCGGCCTCAGCCGGCTCCGCCGGCTGCCTCGCCTTGTCTGACCGGCCCGCCCGTCCCGGCGGCACGGCCGGATACCCCGTCCGCAAGGCGGCGCTGGCGCTGCTCGACGCCGTGATGACCCGCCGAGGTCC
>NZ_JAKJIB010000342.1 GCF_021864505.1 Falsiroseomonas oryziterrae | reverse complement strand
CGCCGACGACGCGCGATCCCGGAAGCGCGGCGAGCACCGCCGCCGGCGCAGGCTCCGACAGGAAGGCGGGCGGGGCGATGGCGCCGTGCGGCGCGTCCCGGCTCACCGCCGCGGCTCGCCGTGCCCCTGCTGCACGCGGCCGTCCGGCCCGAGCACCGCCGGCACGTAGTTTTCGCCCCGCTCGAAGCTGCGCGACAGGCCGAACCACACGGCGGCGCCGAGCATCAGCCCGACGCCGAGCAGCAGCGACAGCACCACGCCGGAGGATGGCTCGCCCGAACGCGGCCCGTAGCGCCGCCAGGCGAGGTAGAGCGCGAAGGGGGTGAGGGTCAGGAGGACGGCGACGACAGCGGCCATGATTCGCAAGATATAGGGGTATGGCGCGGCCGCGCAGCCCAACGGGGCCAGCGATTCACGCCCACGGGCTACCCGCGGAGGATCCGCGACAGCGTCAGCAGCATCTTCGCCGTCGCGCCCCAGATCAGGTGCGTCTCGTGCGGCCAGACCCAGTAGTCGCGCATCCGCCCTCGCCACTCCGTGCTGCGCCGCTGCGGCGCGGCGGGGTCGAGCAGGGTGGCGAGCGGCATCTCGAAGATCTCCGCCACCTCGCCCGGATCGGGGGTGAGCGTCAGCGGCGGGTCGAGGAAGGCGACGACGGGCGTGACGCGGAAGCCCGTGCCGGTCAGGTGTTCCGGCAGGTGGCCGGCGACCGCGGGCAGGCGCGGATCGAGGCCGACTTCCTCCGCCGCTTCGCGCAGCGCCGCAGCCTGCGCCGTCTCCCCGGGCTCGAGCCGGCCGCCCGGGAAGGCGACCTGCCCGGCATGCTTGGACAGGCCCGCGGCGCGCAGCGTCAGGAGAATGGAAGGCGCGTGGTCATGCCAGATGATCGGCACCAGCACCGCCGCGTCGCGCAGCCGGCCTTCGGTGGCGAGCCAGGCGGCCTCCTCCGAGGCGTCGGGCGTCGCGCGCGCCAGCAGGTCGGGGTCGCCCAGACGGGCCGCGATCTCCGTGCGGGAGGGCGGTGTCACTCCGCCGCGCGCCGCTGGGTGAGCCCCTCGGGCGCCTCGTCGATCGGGAAGAAGATGCCCTCCGACCACACGCCGAGCACATCCCGCCCGTCCACCGTCTCGGGCTGCGCCAGGGCCACCAGTTCGTAGAACACCGCGCGGTTGATCCGCGCCTCGAGGCCCGGGCGGACCAGGATGTAGGGGCGCGGCTCGCGCGACTTCGGGTCCACCAGGACGCGGATCGGATGCTCGGCGTCCGCCGTCACCATCTCATCGAGGTTGGTGCGGAAGGTCAGGCATTGCCTGGGCTTGGGGTTCGGCACGAAGGGGTCGGCGCAGTCGCGCCAGAACATCTCCACCGCCACGAACGGGGCGTCCTCCACCTCGATGCGGCCGCGCTCCACCGGGGTCTCGAGCACATAGGACCCGTCCGGCTCGCGCTTCAGCACCGAGGCAAAGAGGCAGACCAGCTCCTTCCGGCCGATGGGGCTGCCCCGGTAGAACCAGGTCCCGTCCTTCGCGATGCGCATGGCCAGGTCGCCGCAGTCGTGGCGCGACCGGGGTGGCGCGCCCTTGGCCGGCGCCTGCCCCGCTCCCTGCGGCTTCGCCGCGTCGTTCCTCATGCCGCGTCTCGCACCCGTGAAGCAGCCTGCGCGCACACCCGATCCACTCTCCAACCCCTCGGCGCCCGGCCCATCCGCACCCGACCCATGTTCCCGCCTGTAACCGCTCTGGCGGGCGGGATGGGCAGCGTGGATACTCGGACCATATGCACGCGAGCCGGATATAGGGAGCCTGCCCCGCATGGTTGAAGTGGCCGACCCCACGGAAGCACGCGCCCTGGTCGCGGAAGCCGAGGCGCTGGCGGAACGGCTCGCCCGCGTCCGACAGGCGGTGGGCCGGGTGATCTTCGGCCAGGACCAGGTGGTGGAGCGCACCCTCATCACCCTGCTCTCGGGCGGCCATGTGCTGCTGGTGGGCGTGCCGGGCCTCGGCAAGACCAAGCTCGTGGACACGCTCGGCACCGTGCTCGGGCTGGACGCCAAGCGGGTGCAGTTCACGCCGGACCTGATGCCCTCCGACATCCTCGGCTCCGAGGTGCTGGAGGAGGACGCCCACGGCAAGCGCCACTTCCGCTTCATCAAGGGCCCGATCTTCTGCCAGCTGCTGATGGCCGACGAGATCAACCGCGCGAGCCCGCGCACCCAGTCGGCGCTGCTGCAGGCCATGCAGGAGCATCGCGTGGCGATCGCCGGCGAGGTCCACCAGCTCCCCCTGCCCTTCCACGTGCTCGCCACGCAGAACCCGATCGAGCAGGAAGGCACCTACCCGCTGCCCGAGGCGCAGCTCGACCGCTTCCTGCTCGAGATCGACGTCTCCTACCCCGACCTCGCGGCGGAACGCGCCATGCTGCTGGCCACGACGGGCGCGTCGGAGGCGAAGCCGGTCCAGGCGATGACGGGGATCGAGCTGATGGCCGCGCAGCAGCTGATCCGCCGCCTGCCGGTCGGCGAGGGCGTGGTGGATGCCATCCTCCGCCTGGTGCGCGGCGCGCGCCCCGAGACGACCGAGATCGAGGATGTGCGCCGCCACCTGGCCTACGGCCCGGGGCCGCGCGCGGCGCAGGCGCTGATGCTGGCGACGCGCGCGCGCGCCGTGCTCGACGGCCGGCTCTCGCCCTCCGTCGAGGACGTGCTCGCGCTGGCGGAGCCGGTGCTGCGCCACCGCATGGCGCTGAACTTCGCCGCGCGCGCCGACGGCGTGCACCTGTCGGAGGTCCTCGATCGGCTGAAGGCGCAGCTTGGTTAAGGGGCAGGCCGCCCTCACCGTCCCCTGGGCGGAGCAGCTCGGCGCCGCGCTGCCGCCGCTGCTGGTCGAGGCGGAGCGCGTCGCCGCGACGGTGATGCCCGGGCTGCACGGGCGCCGGCGCGCCGGGCCGGGCGAGGCCTTCTGGCAGTTCCGCGCCTATGTCCCGGGCGACCAGGCCAACCGCATCGACTGGCGCCAATCCGGCAAGTCGGACCGGCTCTTCATCCGCGAGACGGAATGGGAAGCGGCGCAGACGGTGGCGCTCTGGATCGCCTCGGGGCCGGGGATGGAGTGGCGCAGCTCGAAGGAGGTGCCGACCAAGACGCTTCGCGCGCAGGTCCTGCTGCTGGCCCTCGCCTCGCTGCTGCTGCGCGGCGGCGAGCGGGTGCGGCTCTTCGGCCTGCCGCGCCCCTTCGCCGGCCGCCCCGCGCTGCCGGCAATCGCCGACAGCCTGGCGCAGATGGCGCCGCGGCCGGAGGACCATCGGCTTGCCCGCCACGCCCGCGCCGTGCTGTTCGGCGACTTCTGGGAGCCGCTCGAGACCACCCGCGCCGCCATCTCGGCACTCGCCGCGCAGGGTGTGCGCGGGCACGTGCTGCAGGTGCTCGACCCAGCAGAGGAGACGCTGCCCTATGCCGGGCGCGTGCGCTTCGAAGGCGTGGGCGCGGAGATTGCACCCGCGCTGGTGCCGCGCGTCGAGGCGGTGCGGGAGGTCTATGCCGAGCGCGTGCAGCGCCACCGCGCCGCGCTGGCGGCGCTCGCGCAATCCGCGGGCTGGAGCTTCGCGACGCACCGCACCGACCAGCCGCCCGAGACGGCGCTGCTCGCTCTCCATCAAGTGCTGGCGCCGGCATGATGCGCGGGCGCAGGATGGCACTGAACGCCACACGAGGTGTGTTGGACATGGCGGATCGCATAGCGATCCGAGCGGCCGAATGGGCACCCATCCGCGTTGCAAAGCAACGCGGATGGGACCCAGGGCCGCCGCGCCCAGACCGAGCCTCCCGCCAGGCGCACCAGCGCGTGGCGCGCAAGCCAAGCGCGCGGAGCGCGCGCCCGGCGTCTGAGGGCACATAAGCGTGCTCACCCTCGGCCCCATCGCCTTCGCGGCACCCTGGCTTCTCGTCGCGCTGCCGGCGCTGCCGGTGCTGTGGTGGCTCCTGCGCGTCACGCCGCCGGCGCCGAAGCGGCAGGACTTCCCGGCCATCGCGCTGCTGCGCGACCTGCCCGCGCCGGAGGAGACGCCGGCGCGCACGCCCTGGTGGCTGCTCGCGCTGCGACTGCTCGCCGCCGCACTGATCATCCTGGGTCTCGCGCGTCCGGTCTGGGGACCGTCCGGGTCGGGCGGCGGCGACGGGCCGCTGCTGATCGTGATGGATGACGGCTGGGCCTCCGCCGCCGACTGGCCGGACCGCGTCGCTGCCGCCGAGGCCGCGCTGACCGCGGCCGCGCGCGACGG
>NZ_JAKJIB010000341.1 GCF_021864505.1 Falsiroseomonas oryziterrae | reverse complement strand
CTGGAGGCGCTGGCGGCGGCGCAGGAGCGCGCCGCGGCGCGGGGCGAGGAACGGCTGCGGGAGCAGGAACGCGCACTCGCCGCCCGGCTGGATGCCGCTGCCGCGCGCACGCTGGAGACGGCGGGCGCGATCCAGCAGCGGCTCGCGGTGATCGACGCGGCGCGGGCGAATCTGGAGGCGCTGGGCGGGCAGGTCGGCTCGCTCTCCGCGGTGCTCGGCAACAAGCAGGCGCGCGGCGCGCTGGGCGAGGTGCAGCTGCGCGACCTGCTGGCGGACCGGCTGCCGGCCGAGGGCTGGCGCTGGCAGCACACGCTGTCGAACGGCACGCGCTGCGACGCGCTGGTGCTGCTGCCCTTCCCGCCGGGCCCGATCGCCGTCGATTCCAAGTTCCCGCTGGAAGCCTGGGCGGCGCTGCAGGACGCGGCGACGCCCGCCGGGCGCGATGTCGCGCGGAAGCGCGTGGCCTCGGATGTGCGCAAGCATGTCGGCGACATCGCGGGAAAGTACCTGATCGCCGGCGAGACGGCGGAAGGCGCGCTGATGTTCGTGCCCTCCGAAGCCGTGCACGCGACGCTGCACGCCGAGTTCGGCGACCTGGTGGCGGAGGCGGCGCGGAAGGGCGTGCACATCGTCGGGCCCTCCACGCTCTGGGCGGTGCTCAACACCATGCGTGGCCTGCTGCGCGACGCGCGGCTGCAGGCGGAGGCGCGGCGCATCCGCGCCGAGGTCGAGAAGCTGGCCGAGGAGACCGCGCGGCTCGAACGCCGCGTCGCGGCGCTGCGCCAGCACCACGCCGCGATGGGACAGGACATGCGCGAGATCGAGACGAGCGCCGAGCGCATCGGGCGCCGCGGCGAGGCGATCCGCGCCCTCGACATCCCTGACGAACCGCTGAAGGCCGCGGAATGAGCACGTTGCAGATCCAATCCGCGGCGGGGCTGCTCGGCCTCTGCGCGCTGGCCTGGGCGCTGGGCGGGTTCCGGCGCGGCGTGTCCTGGCGCGTGGTGGCGGCGGGGCTTGCGCTGCAGCTCGGCCTCGCTGTGGCACTGCTGCATATCCCGGGAATGCGCGCGGTCTTCGCGGTGCTCGGCGACGGCGTGAACGCGCTGGCGGCCGCCACGCGGCAGGGGACGACGCTGGTCTTCGGCTATCTCGGCGGCGGGCCGCTGCCCTTCGACGAGAAGGTCCCGGGCTCGAGCTTCATCCTGTTCTTCCAGGCGCTGCCGCTGGTGCTGGTGGTCGGCGCGCTGTCGGCGCTGCTCTATCACTGGCGCGTGCTGCCGCTCGCGGTCGCGGGGCTGTCGCGGCTGCTCAAGCGCGCCTTCGGCATCGACGGCGCGACCGGCTTCGCGACCGCCGCCAATGTCTTCGTCGGCATGGTGGAGGCGCCGCTGCTGGTGCGCCCCTGGCTCGCGCGCCTCTCGCGCAGCGGGCTGTTCGTGGTGATGACGGCGGGGCTCGCGACCATCAGCGGCAACACGCTGGTGCTCTATGCGATCTTCATCGCGCCCGTCGTGCCGGATGCCGCGGGACAGCTGCTGACGGCGAGCCTGATCTCGGCGCCGGCCGCGGTGCTGGTTGCGTTGCTGATGATGCCGGAGACGGACCGGGCGGCCGACGCGCCGGATCAGCCCGCGCCGCGGCTCTACGACAGCGCGATGGAGGCGGTCACGCGCGGCACGATGGACGGGCTGAACCTGCTGCTCGGCATCATGGCGATGCTGATCGTCTTCGTGGCGCTGGTCGCGCTGGTGAACATGGCGGTGGAGCCGCTGACCGGGCTGACGCTGCAGCGGATCGCCGCATTCCTGCTCTGGCCCGTCGCGCTGCTGATGGGCGTGCCGGCGGAACATGCGATGACGGTCGCGGGCTCGCTCGGCACCAAGCTCGTGGTGAACGAGTTCGTCGCCTATCTCGAGCTCGGCATGTCGGGCGGGCTCGGGCTGGATGCGCGGTCGCGGCTGATCCTGACCTATGCGCTGTGCGGCTTCGCCAATTTCGGCTCGGTCGGGATCATGCTGGGGGGCATGGTGGCGATGTGCCCGGAACGGCGGGCGGACATCGTGCGGCTCGGGCTGCCGGCGCTGGTTGCGGGCACCATCGCCTGCTGCACGACCGGCGCGGTGGTGGGGTTCCTGACCCCGCCCTAGCCCGTTTCGCCGGGCGTCAGCGCATCGGCTACCGCGTCGCGCTTCCGGCGTGGCAGCAACGTCATCCCCAGGATGAAGCCCGACAGCAGCAGGCAGATCGCGTTGGTCAGGATCAGCGGCCACTGTCCCAGCAGCAGGCCGTAGGCCAGCCAGAGCGCGAAGCCGACGACGGTGATCGCGTACATCCTGGCGGAGATGCCGGCGGTGTCACGCGTGCGGATGATCTTCCAGGCCTGCGGCGCGAAGCTCGCGACGGAGCAGAGCGTGGCGGCGGCGCCCACGAGGCTGGCGGCGTCCAGGGCTGGTCTCCTGCGGGGGCGCGCGGCGGCACAACAGCGTGTGGCGGCGCGGGTTCCCCGGGGGTCCCTCCGCCGCGCCCGGCATGACATGATGGCGCCATGTCGCGCCTCATCCATCGCAGCCTCCGCCAGGATCCGCCGCTCGCCCTTTCGGGCGAGGGCATCTTCATCCGGGACTCCAACGGCCGGACGATCATCGACGGATCGGGGGGGGCCGCCGTCGCCTGCCTCGGCCACGGCCATCCGCGCGTGCTCGAGGCGATGCGCGCGCAGGCGGCGAAGATCAGCTACGCCCACACCGCGCTCTATTCCTGCGAGAGCGCGGAGGCGCTGGCCGATCTCGTGCTCGCGGAGGAGCCGGGCGGGCTGACGCACATGTATCTCTGCTCCTCCGGCTCGGAGGCGACGGAGGCGGCGCTGAAGATGGCGCGGCAGTACCATGTGGAGCGCGGCGAGCCGCAGCGCGCGCGCTTCATCGCGCGGCGGCAGAGCTATCACGGCAACACGCTCGGCGCGCTGGCGGCCAGCGGGAATGCGATGCGGCGCGCGCTGTATCGCCCGATCCTCAGCGATGCCTTCAGCCATGTCTCGCCGGCCTATGCGTATCGCGACCGCCGCGACGACGAGAGCGAGGCGGACTACGTCGCGCGGTTGGCCGCCGAGCTGGAGGCGGAGTTCCAGCGCCTCGGCCCCGGCACCGTCGCCGCCTTCGTGGCGGAGCCGGTGGTGGGGGCGACGCTCGGCTGCGTCACCGCGCCGCAGGGCTATTTCCGCGCGATGCGGGAGATCTGCGACCGCCACGGCGCGCTGCTGATCCTGGACGAGGTGATGTGCGGCATGGGCCGCACCGGGACGATGCATGCCTGGGAGCAGGAAGGCGTGACACCGGATATCCAGGTCGTCGCGAAGGGACTGGGCGGGGGCTACCAGCCGGTCGGCGGCATCCTGATCGCGGGGCATGTGGTGGCGGCGATCCGCGACGGGTCGGGCGCCTTCATGCATGGCCACACCTACCAGGCGCATCCGGTCGCCGCGGCCGCGGCGCTCGCCGTGCAGCAGGCGATCCGGGAGGAGGGGCTGCTGGAGAATGTGCAACGCATGGGCGCGCTGCTCGAGCAGCGGCTGACGGAGCGGCTCGGCAACCACCGCCATGTCGGCGACATCCGCGGGCGCGGGCTGTTCTGGGCGGTGGAGTTCGTCACCGACCGCGCGACGAAGGGCACCTTTGATCCCGCGCTGCAGCTGCATGAGCGGGTGAAGATGGCGGCCTATGAGCGCGGGCTGGCCTGCTACCCGATGGGCGGCACCATCGACGGGAAGCACGGCAACCACGTGATCCTGGCGCCGCCCTACATCGTCACGGCCGCGCAGGTGGAGGCGATCGTGGAACGGTTCGGCGACGCGGTGGAGGATGCGTTGCGAAGCGTTGCGGCCTGAACCCGGCCGCGTCGCCGGCGTTTTCCGGCCCGCATGCGGCGATGGTGCCGCGCGAGACAGGAGCGCCAGGGATGGACGAGGATCGCCTGAAGGGCATGGGCAACAAGATCAAGGGCGACGTGAAGAAGGCCGCCGGCGAGATGACGGGCGACGAGAAGCTCAAGGCCGAAGGTCACGCCGACAAGGCGAAGGGCAAGGTGCAGAGCGCGGTCGGCGGCGCGAAGGATGCCGCCCGCGACGCGGTGAACCCGGACAAGGACAAGGTGTGACGGCGCGCGCGGTGAGGCTGCGCTGACTCACGAACCCCCACCCTGACCAGCCTGCGTCGGCGGCGGCATGCCGCCCCGACTTCGGCGTCCGAGCCCGGCCGCGCCGGACGGCCCGTCGAGGGCGGAGGGAGGGGGATG
>NZ_JAKJIB010000340.1 GCF_021864505.1 Falsiroseomonas oryziterrae | reverse complement strand
CCGCGCGCAGCACGCCGAGGTCGCTCGCCGCGGCGGCATGCGCGGCCATCGCCAGCGCGCGGGCGAAGCGCGGGCTCTTGGCGCGCAGCTCGGCGAAGGCGTCCGGGTTCGCCGCCGCCGCCGCGCCGAGGCCGTGCAGCGTGTTCGCGAGATAGCCGAGTTGGTGGAGGATCGCGTTGTTCGGGATGGCGCGCAGCTGCGAGGGATGGGTGATACGCGCCGGCCCGCCGAGCCCGTCCGATTGCCGTGCGGCGGGGCGCGAGCCGGTGCAATCGAGCAGCCCGGGCCCGAAGGCGCCGAGCAGCGCCGCATAGCCGGGGTCGGCGACCAGCGCCTGCACCTCGTGCCGGATGGTGGCGAAGAAATCGGCGGCGAAGTCGGCCTCGGCATAGATCGGGTCGGGGGCCGCGCCCTCGTCGCCGAAGGCATGCTCTGCGATGCGCGCCACCGTCGCCTCGGCCAGCGCGGGCGTGCCGAACAGCAGGTAGCCGTCGCCGCCCTGAAAGCTCGTCTCCTCGCGCAGCCGGACGCCGGCGCGCTGCAGCGCGCCGCGCGCCTGCGGCGGCGACAGATAGGCGAGGCGATCCTTGAGGCTCGCCGGATGCGCGCCGCGCCCGATGCTCTCGCCATGGGTGTCGAACAGCACGAGCTCGATGTCGGTCAGACCGTGCCGCCGCAGCTGATCGACCAGGCGCAGCTTCAGCCGCTCCGCCAGGAAGGACGCGGCGAGCTGGCCGACATAGCGGCCGGAATCCGAATAACCGAACTGCAGGCAGAGCCGGCCGTGCAGGCGGAGGTAGTCGCGGTAATGCGGGCTGCGCAGCGCCTCCTCCAGCACGCGCTCGCCGCGCTCCAGCGCCTCCGCCGTCTCGAACAGCGGCGAGATCTCGACATGCGCCTCGACCCCGAAGCGGCGGGCGAGCCAGAGCGCGGAGAGCAGCGTGTAGCCGGTCTCCGTCTCCGCGATCAGGAAGCGCACCGGCTGGCTGGCATCGACGTGCTTGACGATCTGCGCGACCGTCATCATCAGCCGCGCCGCGCTCGCCTGCTCGCCGAGCAGCGCGCCGAAATCCACCGGCTGCGGCGCGACCTCGGCCAGCGCCTGGTTGACCTGCGCCAGCAGCCCGCGCCGCCGCGCGCGATCCTCCGGCGCCTCGGCGATGCCGAGGCGCTGGCGCATGGCGTTGTGGATCTGCGAGGCGTTGAGCCGGAAATGCGTATGCGCCAGCGCGAGGCCGTGCGAGGCGAGACCGGCCCGCGCCACCGCCAGCGCCATCCGCGTCGCCTCGTCCGGCGCGGTGGCGAGCGCCGAGGCGAATTGCTCCACCAGGGCCTCGGTGTCGGTCAGCGCCGCGTTGCGGCCCTCGACCAGTGCCCGCGCGAAGGCCTGCACCGCGCCCGGCTCCGGCCCGCGCGGCGACAGCGCAAGCTGCGTCGCCACGGCCTCCAGCGCCGCCCCGACCCGGCCGCGCAGCACGGCGGCGCAATCGCCGAGTGGGGCGAGCTGCGCGCCCAGCCGTTCCAGCTGCAGCCGCTTCATCACCAGCCGCAGCCGCAGCGTGTCCCACCAGCCGATGTCGGTGCGCCCGTCCGTGTCGTAGCCGACCCAGGAGGCGAGCAGCACGGGCCGCGGCGTCAGCGCCTGCCAGCGATCGCCCCAGATGCCCTTCGCGGTGGTCAGCAGCGCCCGCGTCAGCGCATCCAGCGCGTCGCGCCCGCGCGCGATCGCCTCCACCGCCTGATCGAACTCCTCCTCGAGCGTCGGTGCCGCGGGCCGATGCGCCAGCTTCTCCGGCAAGGTCCCGCCGGAGGCCGCGCCGGCCAGCGCGGCGGCGGTGCCGCGCGGCAGGGAGAAAGTGGGATGCGCCGTGAACACCGCCGCGAAGCGCGGCTGCTCGGCCGCCGCACGATAGGCGGCGAAGGGGACCGGGCTGTCCTCGGGGTCGGGTCGCGCGAGGCGCGCGGCGACCGCCTGCATCGCGGCCGTGGCGTCGCCGAGGCCGACATAGGCGCCGATGCGACGCGCCCGTTCCGCCGCCGCGAGATCCGCCAGCCGCGCGACGAGGCTGGCCGCGCCTACCGGGTCCAGCCGCCCGTCGTCGAAGCGCCGGCTGACCGAAAGCGCGATGGAGAGCACCGGATCGCCGAAGGGATCGGCGATCGCCGCCTGGCGCGCCTCACGCAGCCGCGCGAGCAGCTCGTCCAGCGTGGCGGCGACCTGGTCTTGGGGGGCGTCGTCGGGCATCGGCGTTCATGCTGCACCTGCGAAGGCGCCCGACGCCAGCGAAAGATCGCCCCCTCCCCCAGCGGGAGGGGGCGGTGCGCCTCAGTCCATCGTGGCGCCGGAGGCTTCCACGATCCGCTGCCAGACCTGCTCCTCGCTCCGCCAGTACTGGCCGAAGGCCTCCGGCGTCTCGTCCCAGATCGGCTTGAAGCCGAGCGGCTGCAGCCGGTTCCGGAAGTCGTCGGTCCGGACCACCTGCAGGATGGCGCGGTGCAGGGTCGCGATGCGGTCGGCCGCCGTGCCGGACGGCGCCGCCACGGCGTACCAGCTCTGCATGTCGATCCCGGCCTGCGGCATCAGCTCGCGCATGCCCGGCACCTGCTCGAGGCCCGGCACGTAGTCCACGCGGTCCGCGCTGCCGACCGCCAGCGCGCGGAAGCGGCCCTCGCGCACATGCGGCATCAGGGCGGGCATCACGTCGAACATCATGTCGATCTGGCCGGCGACGAGGTCGGTGATGGCGGGTCCGCCGCCGCGATAGGGCACATGGGTGATGTCGACGCCGGCCGCGCGGGAGACGGCGCTGATCGTCAGGTGGCTGACCGTGCCGGTGCCCGAGGACCCCATGGTGACGCGCCCCGGGTTGCGTCGCGCGAACTCGATCAGCTCGGCGAAGCTCCGCCAGGGGCGCTGGCTGTTCACCACCAGCAGCACCGTTCCGGTGGAGACCCGCGTCACCGGCGCCATGTCCCGGATCGGGTCGAAGGGCATGCCGCCGCGGAAGAGGAACTTGTTGGCGGCCAGGATCGTCGCCGTGCCGAGCAGGATGGTGTGGCCGTCCTTCTCCGCCTTCGCGACGACATCCGCGCCGAGGTTGCCGCCGGCGCCGCCGCGGTTCTCGACCACGAATTGCTGGTTGAGGATCGGCTGCAGGCGCTCCGCCAGCAGCCGGCCCGTGATGTCCACCGCGCCGCCCGGGGCGAAGGGGACCACGATGCGGATCGGGCGGCTCGGGAAGGCCTGTGCGAACGCGGGGGCGGCGAGGGCGGGCGCCAGGGCGGCGCCGATCAGCAGGTCGCGGCGATGCATGCGGGACTCCTGTCGGTTCACCCCGTTTTCCCCGGCCGCGGCCGGCACGGCAAGCGCGGTACGGTGGCGGCCTGCCACCGTACCGCGAGGGCGAGCGGATTCAGGCCTGGGCGGCGACGAAACGGAAGCCGGTTCCGGCCCGCTCGACACGACCGACACCCGGCATCGGGAAGTGATAGCCGACGAAGGGGATGCGGTCGGTCGCCAGCCGGTCGAACAACCGCTGCCGGGTCGTCACCGCGGCCGGCGGGTCCATGTCGAAGCCCGGGAACCAGTCGGGCCGTGGCAGGAACAGCTCGGGCGAGGTCGCGACGTCGCCGATCACCATCAGCTGCTGGCCGCCATCGGCGATCAGGTAGCCGGTATGGCCGGGGCTGTGGCCAGTGGTCGGCACAGACGTGATTCCCGGTGCAGCCTGGGAGTCCGGCGCCAGTCGGACGACGCGGTCGGCATAGGGGGCGAAGACGCGGCGCACGCCGGCGAAGCCCGGGCGGCGCGCCTCGCTGGCGCGGGATTCCTCGCCGGCATCCGTCCAGAACGCCCATTCGCGATCCGGCACCGCGATGCGCGCATTGGGATAGGTCGCGCTGCCATCCGCGGTCACCAGCCCGCCGATGTGGTCGAGGTGGAAATGCGTGATGACGACGAGGTTGACCTGCGCCGGATCGACGCCCGCGGCGCGGAGATTCGCGGCCACCTGGCCGGGCCCGCCGCGGCCGGTGTCGATCAGGACGTTCTGCCCGCCGGTGCGCACGAGCGTGACGTTCCAGGAATTCGGCAGGATCGGGTTGGTGATGCCCTGCGCGGCGAGGACCTGGCGGACCTCGTCGGGCTGCGCGTTCAGCACGAAGCCGCCGGTCGCGTCGGGGCGCCAGGCCGCGCCGTCGTTCACCACTGTCACCTCCAGCGCGCCGACGCGGGTGCGGTGGAAGGGGATGGTCGGCGGGGGCGCGGCGGGCGCCTGCGCGGCGACGCCGCGGGGCAGCGCGGCC
>NZ_JAKJIB010000034.1 GCF_021864505.1 Falsiroseomonas oryziterrae | reverse complement strand
AGCGGGCCGGCGCAGCCGGCCAGCGCGAGCAGCAGCGCGACGACGAAGGCGGTGCGCGTCATCCCCGCGCGGCGGCCAGCGCCTCTGCCGGCTCCACGCGCCCGTCGTAGAGCGCGCGGCCGAGGATGGCACCCGCGATGCCCGCGCCGGTGGCGCGCAGCGCGTGGATATCGGCGACCGAGGCGACGCCGCCCGAGGCGATGACCGGGATCGGCACGGCGCGGGCGAGGTCGGCGGTGAGGTCCAGGTTCACGCCGGTCAGCATGCCGTCGCGGGCGATGTCGGTGAAGATGATGGCCGCCGCCCCTGCATCCGCGAAACGAAGCGCGAGGTCGCGTGCGGTGACGTCCGACGTCTCGGCCCAGCCCTCCGTCGCAACGAAGCCGTCGCGTGCGTCGAGGCCGAGCGCGACCTGGCCCGGGAAGGCCTTGCAGGCGGCGCGGGCGAAGCCGGGATCCTTCACCGCGGCCGAGCCGAGGATGATCCGCGCCACGCCGGCGGCCAGCCAGGCCTCGGCGGTCGCCATGTCGCGGATGCCTCCACCCAGCTGCACCGGGAGCTGCGTGGCGGCGAGGATGGCGCGGACGGCCGCGGCATTGGCGGGCCGGCCCGCGAAGGCGCCGTCGAGGTCCACGACATGCACCCATTCGAAGCCGGCGGCGGCGAAGGCCGCGGCCTGCTGCGCCGGGTCCTCGGCATAGACGGTCGCCTGGTCCATCTCGCCGCGCTTGAGGCGCACCACCTGCCCGCCCTTCAGGTCGATGGCGGGATAGAGAACGAAGGCCATCGCGCGATCAGGTCCCGGAGATGAGGCTTTCCGTCGAGCGGCCGCGACCGGGCTCGAGCAGCTTGTAGTAGAAATGGCCGGCGACGGTGCGGCCATCGACGCGCGCATAGGCCGGATGCGTCCCCCAACGCACATAGCCCAGCCCCTCGAAGAGCCGGATCGCGGTCTCCTGCGTCTCGCGCACATCGAGGTTCAGCACGCGGAAGCCCATCGCGGCCGCATGTTCCTCGACACGCTCGACCAGCTTCCGGGCCAGGCCGAAGCCGCGGGCATAGGGCGCGATATAGGCGTTGGTCAGCTGCGCGGCGAAGGCCTGCGCCTCGTTGTTGCGCGGCGGCCGGACGAGCTGCGCGGAGCCGACCACCACGCCGTCGAGGCGTGCGAGGAACATCGTACGGTCGGGCACCAGAAGCGCGCCGCGGAAATGCCGCGCGAGCACAGCGCGGTCCTGCTGCTGCACCCAGCCGAAGCCGCCGCCCTCGATGATGGCGGCGTTGGTCGCCTCGCAGAGATCCTCGAGGTCGTGCTCGCTCAGCATGGTCGCGATCTCGACCGCGAGCTTCTCGACGACGGCGCGTGGCTGGCTCATGGGCGCCACGCCAGGAAGTTGGCCAGGATTCGCAGCCCGACCGAGCCCGACTTCTCGGCGTGGAACTGCGTGCCGGCGAGGTTGTCGCGCCCGACCACCGCGGCGACGGCGCCGCCATACTCGGCCGAGGCGACCAGTTCCTCCGCGCGTCCGCCGGCCAGCGCGTAGGAATGCACGAAATAGGCGTGGTCGCCCTCCGCCACGCCGTCGAGCAGCGGATGCGCGCGCGCTGGGCGCAGCGCGTTCCAACCCATCTGCGGCAGCGGCAGGGCGGCGCCGTGGGCATCGCGGGGGTCCATCGGCGCGATCTCGCCGGCGATCCAGCCGAGGCCCGGCGTCGTGCCGTGCTCGAGCCCGCGCTCCGCCATGAGCTGCATGCCGACGCAGATGCCCAGGAAGGGCTTGCCCCGGTTCATCACCTCGTCCTGCAGCGCCTCGGTCATGCCTGGGAGCGCGTCGAGGCCGCGGCGGCAGGCGGCGAAGGCGCCCTGGCCGGGCAGCACGATGCGGTCGGCGTCGCGGAGGTCGCCGGCTTCCGTCGTGACGACGATGTCCGCCGGCGCGTTGGCCTCGCGCGCGACGCGCTCGAAGGCGCGCCGGACCGAGGCCAGGTTGCCCGAGCCGGGATCGATCACCGCAACCTTCACGGAACCGCCTTCACGAGGTCGGGCCGCTGCTGGCCGAGGCGGAACCAGGCGATGTCCTCGTCCGGCGCCGCGACCACGCCGAGCACCGGCAGGCCGCGGCGCGCGAGCCGCGCGCGCAGGCGGTCGCGGGCCTCGAAGCCCGCGATCAGATGCAGCCCGAACACCGCGAGCCCCGCATACGGATCGGGGAGCGCGAAGGCGGCCAGGAGCGTCAGGGCCAGCAGTCCCAGCGCCTCCCACCACAACCGGTTGAACAGGAACCAGAGGAAGCCGAACACGAAGGCCCGCAGGGAAAAGCCCTCGCGCACCAGCACGGGCGGGCGCGGCTTCGCTTCCGGCCACCCTTCGGGGCCGGTGGCCTCGCGGGGCGGCTCGCCATGCACCGTATAGAGCCGCACCTACCCCTCCAGGCTGCCCTTGGTGGACGGGATCGCGCCCCCGGCGCGCGGATCCTGCTCCACCGCCATCCGCAGGGCGCGGGCGACGGCCTTGAAGCAGGCTTCGGCCACATGGTGCGCGTTGGTGCCGGCCTTCAAGGTGACGTGGAGCGTGATGCCGGCGTTGAAGGCGAAGGCCCGGAAGAACTCCTCCACCAGCTCGGTGTCGAAGCTGCCGATCTTGGGACGCTGGAACGGAACGGACCACGCCAGGAATGGCCGGCCGGAGATGTCGATCGCGGCCTCGGCCAGCGCCTCGTCCATCGGCAGCAGGGACTGGCCGAAGCGGCGGATGCCGCGCTTGTCGCCGAGCGCCGCTCGCACCGCCTGGCCGAGCACGATGCCGACATCCTCGGTCGTGTGGTGGTCGTCGATGTGCAGGTCGCCCTTCGCCGCGACCGAGAGGTCGAGCAGCGCATGGCGGGCCAGCGCCGTCAGCATGTGGTCGAGGAAGCCGATGCCGGTCGCGACCTCCGCCTGGCCCGACCCGTCGAGGTCGAGCGTGACGCGGATGTCGGTCTCGGAGGTGGCGCGCGCGATCTCGGCGCGGCGCATCACCCCCTGGTTGAGGCTGCCGTCCATGCGGCCGGTTTACGCGCGCGCGGGCGGCTTGGCGAGGGGGAAGCGGGCGGCGTTGCGGCGGGACGGCGATGCGGCCATCTAGGGTTCATGACAGGTTCTCCCCACGACCCCCTCGGCTGGCACGGCACCACCATCCTCTGCGTCCGCAAGGACGGCCGGGTCGCCATGGCCGGCGACGGGCAGGTCTCGCTCGGCCAGACGGTGGTGAAGGGCAATGCCCGCAAGGTCCGGCGCATCGCCAATGGCCGGGTGCTGGCCGGCTTCGCCGGCGCCACCGCCGACGCCTTCACCCTGCTGGAGCGGCTGGAGGCCAAGCTGGAACGCTTCCCCGACCAGCTGGAACGCGCCTGCGTCGAGCTGGCGAAGGACTGGCGCACCGACCGCTACCTGCGCCGGCTGGAGGCGCTGCTGGCGGTCGCGGACGGCAAGCGCAGCCTGCTGCTGACCGGCCAGGGCGACGTGCTGGAGCCGGAGGATGCGGTGATCGGCATCGGCTCCGGCGGCAACTATGCCCTGGCCGCGGCGCGCGCCCTCGTCACGGTGGACGGCATCGGCGCCGAGGAGATCTGCCGGCGCGCGATGAAGATCGCCGGCGAGATCTGCGTCTACACCAACGGCAACATCGTTCTGGAAGTTCTCGAATCGTGACTGAGGCCGTGAATCTTTCTCCGCGCGAGATCGTCAGCGAGCTCGACCGCCACATCGTCGGCCAGGGCGAGGCGAAGCGCGCCGTCGCGATCGCGCTGCGCAACCGCTGGCGGCGCCAGCAGCTGGCACCCGGCCTGCGCGAGGAGGTGGTGCCGAAGAACATCCTGATGATCGGCCCGACCGGTTGCGGCAAGACGGAGATCGCGCGGCGCCTGGCGAAGCTCGCCAACGCGCCCTTCCTGAAGGTCGAGGCGACGAAGTTCACCGAGGTCGGCTATGTCGGCCGCGACGTGGACAGCATCGTGCGCGACCTTGTGGAGGCCTCCATCACGCAGACGCGCGACACGGCGCGCAAGAACGTCCAGGCCAAGGCGGAGCTGGCGGCGGAGGAGCGGCTGGTCAGCGCGCTGGTCGGCGAGGGCGCGTCGGGCGAGACGCGGATGAAGTTCCGCCGCATGCTGCGCGAGGGCCAGCTCGAAAGCCGCGAGGTCGAGGTGCAGCTCGCCGATGCCGGCGGCGGCATGCCGCTCGGCATGATCGACCTGCCGGGCGCGCAGGGCATCCAGATGCAGAACATGCAGGAGATGCTCGGCAAGATGTTCGGCGGCCGCACCAAGCCGCGGAAGATGACCGTGGCGGAGGCGCGGATCGCCCTGGCCAAGGACGAGGCCGACAAGCTGCTCGACAACGAACAGCTGACGCGCGATGCGGTCGCGAATGCCGAGAACAACGGCATCGTCTTCATCGACGAGATCGACAAGGTCTGCGCGCGCACCGGTGAAGGCGGCTTCCGCGGCGGCGACGTGTCGCGCGAGGGCGTGCAGCGCGACCTGCTGCCGCTGATCGAGGGCACGACGGTCACGACCAAGCACGGGCCGGTGAAGACCGACCACATCCTCTTCATCGCCTCCGGCGCCTTCCACATGGCCAAGCCGTCCGACCTGCTGCCCGAGCTGCAGGGCCGCCTGCCGATCCGCGTCGAGCTGAAGGCGCTGACCCGCGAGGACTTCAGGCGCATCCTGACCGAGCCGGAGCACAGCCTGGTCAAGCAGTATGTCGCGCTGCTGGGCACCGAAGGCGTCACGCTCGACGTCACCGACGATGCGGTGGATGCGCTGGCGGAGCTCGCGGCGGAGATCAACGCAACGGTCGAGAACATCGGCGCGCGGCGGTTGGCGACGGTGATGGAGCGGCTGCTGGACGAGATCTCCTTCACCGCGAGCGACCGGTCGGGCGAGACGGTGACGGTGGATGGAGAGATGGTCCGCGGCCGCGTCGCACCGCTGGCGGCGAGCGCCGATCTCAGCAGGTTCATCCTGTGATGCGCGATCGCGCGACGCACCGCCACTGAAGCCGGCGTCGCGGGTCCCCATATCGCCCCCGCCATGTCCGTGACCACCAGCCGCGCTCCGACGGCCCCTGCCCTGCCCGCCAGCGCCCGTGCGGAGCTCGCTCGTGCGGTGCGCCAGCTTGAGGACGTCTCGCTCGCCGCGCGCCTCGCCGCGCTGGTCGGCACGCCGGTGGAGGCGCTGAAGAACCGGCTGCCCGGCCCCGTGCAGGGCATGCTCGACGGTGCGGTGCGCGGTGCCATCACCACGGCGATGAAAACCGCGCTCCGCACCAACCCGGCCGGCACGCCGCCTTCCGTTCCCTCCGCCTGGTTCCATCGCGGCATGGCCGCGGCCTCCGGCGCGGCGGGCGGCGCCTTCGGCCTGCCCGGCACGCTGCTCGAACTGCCGGTCTCGACGACGCTGCTGCTGCGCCAGATCGCCGCCATCGCGGCGGAGAACGGCGAGGATCTGTCGCGGCCCGAGGTCGCGGCCGAATGCCTGAAGGTCTTCGCCCTCGGCGGGCGCGATGCGCGCGACGATGCGGCGGAATCCGGCTATTTCGCGGTCCGCCTGGCCTTGGCCGAGGCGCTGAAGACCGCCGCCGGCCGCGGCGTGTCGGCGATCCTGCTGCCCGGCTTCATCGGCGCGATCGCGGCGCGCTTCGGCGGGCCGGTGGCGATCAAGCTCTCGGCGCAGGCGGCGCCGCTGATCGGCGCGGCGGCCGGCGCCGGCGTGAACCTCGCCTTCCTCGAGCATTTCCGCGGCGTCGCCGAAGGCCACTTCACCGTCCGCCGGCTGGAGCGCGCGCATGGCGCGCCCGCAGTGAAGCTGGCCTACGAGGCGATCCAGTCCGAGCGCGACGCGCGCTTCGTGGGGTAGGGGCTCAGCCCGGCACGCGACCCCTGATGGCGGTGGCGAGCGAGTCATAGGCGATGCGGCCATCCGGCCGCTGCAGCCGCGCCGCGACCTGCGCCCGCAGCGTCGCCAGCTGCTCGGGCGGAAGGCTGCCGATCAGCGTCGCCAGCGCGCCGGAGACGGTGGTGTCGTTCCAGAAGGCATCGAAATCCGGCCAGGCGCGGTGGACCGTGATCTCCTGCGTCGTCACGTCCTGCAGCCCGGCATCGGTCCAGAGCCTCGAAAGCCCGGCCGGCGTCGCGACCGCGACATGGGGCGGCAGCGGCGGCTTGAAGCCCATGGCGCGCAGCTCCGCCTGGATCGGCTCGTAGGGGAAGCCGCCGGCGGTGAAGTTCCAGGCATAGGCGACGACCTCGCCGCCCGGCCGCGCGACGCGCGCCATCTCCGCGACCCCGCGGGCGGGCTCGGGGACGAAGAAGATCACCAGCGCCATCACGGCGATGTCGAAGCTGTCCTCGTCGAAGGGCAAGGCGAGCGCATCGCCCTGCCGGAACATCGCGCCCGCCGCGCCCGGGCGGGTGCGTGCGAAAGCGAGCTGCCCCTCGGAGGGATCGAGGGCCTGCACCTCGGCGGGCGCGCAGCGCTGCATCACCAGCTCGGTGAAGGCGCCGTTGCCGCAGCCGACATCCACCCAGCGCCGGCCGGTGGGTGGGTCGAGCCAGTCCAGGAAGACGTCGCCGACCAAGCGGCTCCACCGCCCCATCGAGCGCTCATAGGCGCCGCCGTCATCCCAGCGGATCTGGTTCATGACCAGCCCTCCCGGCGCCAGATTGCTGCGATATCCGGAGGGATTGCGAGTCATTCATTAGTGTCGGGTGAGGGCGGGCCCGCGCGGCCCGTCGCCAGCGGCAGGCCCTCGTCGCACCAGCCGGTGATGCCGCCCGGCATCGTCTTCACGCGGCGGCCGAGCATCGCCAGGCGCAGCGCGGCGCGGTCGGCGCCGTTGCAATGCGGGCCCGCGCAATAGACGACGAAGACCGTCTCCGCCGGCCAGGCCGCCAGCCGCGCCTCGGTGATGTCGCGATGCGGCAGGCTGACCGCGCCCGGCACATGTCCGGCGGCGAAGGCGGCGCGGCCGCGCACGTCGAGCAGCACGAAATCGGCGCCGGCGGACAACGCCGCATGGACATCGGCGCAGTCGGTCTCCAACGCGAGCCGGCGGGCGGCATGCGCGGCCATCTCGGCCGGCGCGACGGGGGCGATCTCGGTGACGGGGCTTGGCACGATCCTGCGGTTCCTCGGCGTGGATGGGTCTGCGCGACGCGGCGCCATGTTGCTATGCCGTGCCGAGCACCCATCGCGTGAGGCTCCGCCGTGCCCGAAATCCGCAGGATCGTGCCAGATGGACCGGCCAACCCGCTCGTCGCCGTGCTCGCCTATGACGGGCTCTGCACCTTCGAGTTCGGCTGTGCGGTCGAGGTCTTCGGCCTCAAGCGGCCGGAGATGGGCCCGCGCTGGTACCGGTATGCCGTCGCGTCCGTCGATCCGGGCCCGATCCGGGCCGCGGGCGGGCTGACGGTCGTCGCCGATGGCGGGCTCGAGGTGCTGGATCGGGCGGGCACCATCATCGTCCCCGGCTGGCGCGGCGTGGACGCGCCGGTGCCGGAGCCGCTCCGCGACGCGTTGCGCATCGCGCATGCGCGCGGGGCGCGGATCCTGTCGCTCTGCTCGGGCGCCTTCGTGCTCGCGGCGGCGGGGCTGCTTGATGGCCGGCGCGCGACGACGCATTGGCGCTACCACGCTGCGCTCGCCGCACGGCACCCGCGCATCCGCCTGGTGCCGGACGTGCTCTACGTGGACGAGGGCAGCGTGCTGACCGCGGCGGGCAGCGCGGCGGGTCTCGACCTGATGCTGCACCTGGTCCGCCGCGACTTCGGGCCGGAGGCGGCGAACAGCGTCGCGCATCGCCTCGTCCTGCCGGCGCATCGCGCCGGCGCGCAGGTGCAGCGCCTGCTGCGTCCCGTGCCGCCCGAGCGCGGCAGCGGCGCGCGCCTCGCAACCGTGCTGGACGAGGTGCGGCGCAGGCTCGACGAGCCGTGGGATGTCGCGCGGCTTGCCCACGCGGCCGCGACAAGCCGTCGCGGCCTGCATCGCCGCTTCCGCGAAGCGACCGGGATGAGCCCGGGGGACTGGCTGATCGCCGAGCGCCTCCGCCGAGCGCAGGAGTTGCTGCAGGCCTCGCGGCTGCCGGTCGAGGAGGTGGCCGCCGCCGTCGGCTTCGGCAGCGCGGCGACGCTGCGCCTGCACTGCCGCGCGCGGCTCGGCGCGACACCGCGCGACCTGCGCGAAGGCGGCTTGCGCGTTCCGGCGGCGTAAGGGAGCGTGCGTGGATGGACCAGATTCTCGCGATGCTGTCAGAGGCCGGCGCCGCGGCATCGTCGGCGGATGGGCCGGAGGCGGCAATGCGCGCACTCGCGCGCGGCTGCCACGACACGCTCGGCGACCGCGCCGCGGCGCAACGTCCCGGTGCGCTGAAGGAGAGCGAGCGCGACTACCGCGTCTCCGGCTGCTTCATGGTCACGCCCGACCGGCGCTGGCACATGCTCGTCGGCAATGTCGGCTTCCCGCCCGAGCAGCACCGGCTGATGATCCCGATCGAGGGCGGCCATCCCGGCCGCGTGTTGCGCTCCGGCGCGCCGCTGCTGCTGACCAACACCGACGAGGATGCCGGCTTCCGCCAATACCTGAAGACCTCGCGCATGGGCTCCTCGGCCTATGCGCCGATGCTGTGGAAGGGCGCGTTCCTCGGCCAGATCGTGGTTGCCGCGCAGGCGCGCTGGACCTACGGGGAGCGCGACCTGGCGGCGCTCGTCGTCGCGTCGCGCATCGCCGCGGCTGTCTGGGTGGCGCAAGGGGGACCGGACTGGCTCGCCGCGAACGCCGATCCGGCGGATGCCTGGCGCGTCGCGATCGAAGGCGTGTGACCCTGCGCCGCGAGCCATGACCTGCGGAGACACGCGATGAGCCAGGTGCCGGGCGGCATGCCCGCGGCGGACCGGGACCTCTCGGGCTACGGGCGCAATCCGCCCGACCCGCGCTGGCCGGGCGGCGCGCGGCTGGCGCTGTCCTTCGTGGTGAATGTGGAGGAAGGCGCGGAACTCGCGCTGTCCAGCGGCGACGAGCGCAACGAGAGCGTCTACGAGGCGCGCGAGGAAGTGGTCGGCCACCGCGATCCCTGCATGGAGACGCACTACGCTTATGGCAGCCGCGTCGGACTCTGGCGGATCCTCGACCTGCTCGACGCGCATGACGTGAAGGCGACCTTCTCCGCCTGCGGCCGCGCCGTCGCCGCCGCGCCGCATCTCGCCGCCGAGCCGCATGCGCGCGGCCACGAGGTCTCCGCGCATGGCTGGCGCTGGGAGACGCATGCCCGCATGCCCGAGGCCACCGAACGCGCGGTCATCGCCCGCACCGTCGCCGCGATCGAGGCGGCGACGGGCGCGCGCCCGGTCGGCTGGCATACACGCAGCGCCCCCTCGGTCAACACGCGGCGGCTGCTGATTGAGGAGGGCGGCTTCCTCTACGATTCCGACGCCTATGACGACGACCTGCCGCGCACCGTCGCGCGCCCCGACGGCAGGCCGCATGTCATCCTGCCCTACGCCTTCGACACCAACGACATGCGCTTCCAGCCCGGCGGCGGCTTCGTCCAGGCCGACGACTTCGCGCGCTACTGCATCGGCGCGATCGACTGGCTTCTGCGGGAGGGCCGGACCCAGCCGCGCATGCTCTCGATCGGGCTGCACCTGCGCATCATCGGCCGGCCTGCACGGATGGCGGGGCTGGAGGCGGTGCTGGCGCATGTCGCGCGCACGCCCGGCATCTGGGTCGCGCGCCGGTGCGACATCGCCGCGCATTGGCTGCAGGACGGACGCCGCTGATGCGCATCCTGGTCGTCAACAGCAACACGACGCCCGCCGTCACCGACCGCATCGAGGCGGCGGCGCGCGCGGCCGCCTCGCCCGGCGTCGAGATCGAGGCCGTGACGGCGCCCTTCGGCTTGCCGCTGATCGTCAGCCGCGCCGATTGGCTGGTCGCGGGACAGGCGACGCTGGCCGCGCTCGCCGAACGGCGCGGCCAGTACGACGCGGCGGTGATCGCCTGCTTCGGCGATCCGGGGCTGGACGCGGCGAAGGAGCTGCTCGACGTGCCGGTGCTCGGCATCTCGGAAGCCGCCTTCCATGCGGCCTGCATGCTGGGCCGGCGCTTCGGCGTGGTGTCGTTCACCACCGCGCTGCGGCCGATGTTCGAGGACTGCCTTGCGCATCACGGCCTGACGGCGCGCTGCACCGGCTTCCGCATGGGCCCGCCCTTCACCGGCGACCCGGGCCGCGTCGCGGAGGAGCGGGCGGAACTGCTCGTGTCGCTGTGCGAGGAGGCGATCGAGCAGGACGGGGCGGAGGTCCTTATCCTGGCCGGCGGCCCCCTCGCCGGCCTGGCGCCGGTGCTCGCGCCCAGGGTCGCCGTGCCGCTGGTGGACGGCACCACGGCCGCGGTGCGGCTTGCGGAAGCGATGGTCGGGCTCGCGCCGCCGGGGCGGCCGCGTCGCGTTCGCGCACGCAGCCTGACCGGGTTTGGCGAGGAATTGGCGAGACTTTACGGGGGCTGATGCGGGCGCGCGGCGGGCGCACGCGGGCGCGGTTGACGCGCCGCGGTGGCCGGAGTTCGATTGGGACGACGTCCCGTCAGCCGCCTGCGAATCCGATGCGTCGATCGTTGAGTGCCGGCGTGCTCACCGACAGATGCGGATGCCCGGGCCCGAACGGGGACACGACGTAGGCCAGGGCATGCAGATGCGCAGAGGCGATCTGCAGCACCCACAGGCCAACGACAAACCTGACGCGCCAGGAGCGCACGAAGCCCTCCCCTGCCGGATCGCGCGCTGCCCAACTCGCCGCGCCGAGGCAGGCGAGCGTGAAGAACAGCGGCTGGAACTCGAGCCGATAGCGGAAAGCCATGTACCAGGCCGTCAGCATGAGTGCCGGCGCAACGCAAAGGCCGCCGACCAGAGCGAGCGCCCCACCGCGCGGCACGCCGGCCAACCGGTTCCGCGCCAACGCCACGACCCCGAGGGCCGCAAGCGCCATGGTCAGCGGATCCGAGATGAGGAAGCTGCTCGGCGGAAGCTCGAACGCATCGAAGAGAACCAATATGCGTTCGCCAAGGACCAGGCCGCTTCCCCAATGCAGGACCCAGACGGGGAAGAAATAGTAGATAAGCCCGTAGCCCAGGCGCCCCAGGTTGAAGAGACCGTATTCCTCGAGCCGGGGGAGCCGGTCGGGAAAGATCGCGATCATGTCGACCTGTGCGCGCAGATCGGCGACGGTGAAGGGATTTCCCCAGCGCGCGACGTTGATGCCGCCCGCGACGAGCACGAAAGCGGAGGCGACCGCGGCAGGCAGAAGAAACTGCCACGACAGGAGCCGGCGCATCAACTCGGATGGACGGGGGCGCACGCCGTTCCGTGCGCTGCAGGCGAGCCACAACATCAGAAGGGCCAGCGACAGATAGAGGCCAAGTGCCGTCGTGGGGCGCGTCAGCAGGCACAGGCCGGCCACGAGCGCCAGCAGGCAGAGGAGGCTGGTGCGTAAGCCTCCGGACCGGGTCAATCCGTGCAGCACGAGCGCCGCGAAGATCGATGCGAAGGCCCATGCCCAGGCCGCCGTCTCGTCGAAGATGCTGGGCCTCATGGCCAGCATGACGGGCGGGCCGCTCAGCAAGGCGGCCGAGACAAGCGGCGGCTTCAATAGGCCGGCCGCGGTACTCGCGCCCAGGGGACGGAAGGCGACGATGACCGCCGCCGCCTGCGCCGCGGCGCCCAGAGCCAGGGCGAAGGCCTTGAACTGCCGGGTCATGTCGAAGCCGCCGAGCCCGAGCCAGCCGACAAGCGGCATCCGCAAGACAGCCGGGAGGATGCCGAAATAGGCAAAGCTGCGCCCGTCCCGCTCGAATCGCTCTGCCCCGATCACAGCGGGGTCGATGTCGAAGCGGCCCGCCATGAGCCTCGCGGCCATGTCGTTGAACACAAGGCCATGCAAGGCACGGGGCGAGCCGCTCAACCACGCAAGCAGGAGTCCGTAGAGGACGCCGAGGGCGAGGAAGAGGCAGAGCCAGCCTGCGCGCGCCAACGCGTGTCGCTGACGGGTCATGTCGTCCTTCCAGACAGGTGCCGAGCGTATGTCCACATCGATCCTTGCGTCTGCCGGGCCGACCTTCAGCGGCCAACCCCCGCACGACGTCAGTCTGGCCTTGGGCAATCGGACCGGAGGCAATCCATGAACAGGGTCCCGACCGGCCCCGACATGTGATGGAATGCGTAGCCTGGCGGAAGAATCGCCGAAGCCAAGGACTGCAGGTGCGCCCCGGCGATTTGCGCCAGGAACAGCATGACGACCAGACGCGCTGCCCTTCGCCGCTGCGCCTCCGACCAGGACCGCGCGCGCGCAGTCCAGTGGATCGCGCCGATGCAGACGAGTGTGGTGAAGAGCGGGGCGAACTCCACTCGGTATCGGAACGCCATGTACCAGCCGACGAGCATCATGGCCGGCGCCACGCAAAGTCCGGCCATCAGGGCAAGCGCTCCCAGTCGCGGCATACCACGCACGCCGCACGCGAGGCTTGCAATGCCGAGACCGGAGAGCGCCAAGTTCAGAGGATCTGAGAAGAAAAAGCTGCTGGGCGGAAGCTCGAGCGCGTCGAATAATTCACTGACGCGAGGCCGAAACGGAAAATCGCCGTCAACATACAAGATCCATATAGGAAAGAAGTAGTACGAGATCCCATGTCCAAGCCGCCTAATGTCAAACAAGCCATACTCCTCCAGGCGCGCGAGACGCTCCGGGAATATCTCGACCATATGAATCTGCAGACGCATGTCTGCCGCGACGAGGGGATCGCCCCAGCGCGCCCAGTTCACGAATCCCGCAGCGACGATGAACACCAAGAGGGTGCCTGAGGGGACGAGAAAGCGTGCTTCGAAGATCCGGCCAATTGACGGCGCTGAACGAAGCGCTCCCCAAAGCAACCACGCCAGCAGCAAGCCGAGGCTGATGTAGAGCGAGAGCGCCGTCGTGGCTCGGGTGAGCAGGCACAGCCCGGCGGCAGCCGCCATGGCGAAGAGCGTTGCGACAGTGAACCCCCCCTGCGCGGTGAGACCTTGCAGGCCCAGAGCAACGAATATGCTAGCGAAGGCCCACGCCCACGCGATGGCCTCGGCGTAGGGTCCGTTTTGAAACGCAAGAAGGATGGGCGGTCCACTGAACACAGCGAGCAGTTTCAGGCGGGTCTCGAGCAGGTCGCGGAAGGGGCCGGGCGCTGCGGCGCGCAGCGCGGTTCCGACGGCGGACGCGCTTGCCAGCGCTCCGACGACGCAGGCGCCCCACATGGATATCCGCGTCACATCGACCTGCCTCAGGTCCACGAAGGGGATGAGCGGCATCCGCATTAGAGCGGGTAGAACGCCGAAATACGCGTAGGTGCGCCCGTCCCGCACAAAACCTTCGAAAGCAATGATTTCTGGATCGATATCGAAACGACCCTGGAGCATGCGGAAGGCCATGTCATTGAAGACAAAGCCGAGGGGTGTGGAATCCTCAAATGGACGATTGCCCAGAGCCATGAGGAGACCACAGTACGCAGATGCGAGTAAAGACAGGCCCGCGAGTTGCGCCATATGGATGCCTCTGCTTCGCCTGAAGACATTGCCCAAGACCCAGGTGTATGCCAAGACGCCTGCTTGTGAAAGGTGACGAAGCGCCGGGCAGCGGAGAAACGTCTGCTCCGGGGTCCTTCAGCAGTTCAGGTCTAGCCTTCGGGTCTGTTTGCCTCAGCAGCATCGGAGACGGATAGAGTTGACAGAGCTTCGCTATGCTGGATCGGAGCTGGAGCTATTCGCGACTGCGCGCAATTGGAAGCGCTACTGGTCATCGCTTGTGCGGCCTTGGCTGGGTCGGCGCATACTTGACGTGGGCGCAGGCATCGGCGCGACGTTCGACGTGCTAGGCGACGCACCGCACGAGAGTTGGTTGGCGCTCGAGCCCGATCCGAACCTTGCTGCGCAGCTTCGCAAAAGGCACGAGGCTTCATTGCTGTCCCCAGCGCTTCAGCTTCGGGTCGGCACAGTCGACGATCTCAGCGAAGACGAACTCTTTGACACTATCCTCTACATCGATGTTCTTGAACACATAGCGGAAGACCGCGCCCAACTCGCGACAGCTGCGAGGCATCTGGCCACGGGCGGACGCTTGGTCGTCTTATCGCCGGCTCATTCCTGGTTATTCAGCCCCTTCGATGCGGCGATCGGACATGTCCGACGCTATGATCGGGTGCGCTTGCGCGAAGCCGCGCCGGTCCACCTTACCTGTCTGAAGCTCGATTACCTCGACAGCGCCGGGTTGCTCGCAAGCATCGGGAACCGGTTACTGCTGCGCTCGTCCGAACCAAGCCCGGCCCAGATCCGCTTCTGGGATGGTCTCTTGGTTCCGTTCTCGCGGCGGCTGGACCCGCTGCTGGGTCGTCGCGTGGGGAAATCCATTCTCGGCGTATGGCAGAAGGACTCGACTCGCGGATGACATCGAACGTTGTGCGCGCTCGCTCCTTGCGAGGCAGAGGGGCGGATCTCGGCGCACGGCTCGTGTCCGGCGCAGTGCTGGTCGGCCTTCTGCTCGTGGTCTTCATGGCAGTGCACATCGTGCACTTCAGGTTCTTCCCTGTACGGGTCGTGGCCTATGCCGCGTTGCTCGACGTCGGAATCGCGCTGGTCCTTTCCGCAGCCGCCTGGCTGCTCTGGCTCCGACGCCGTCTCCGAACGGACGGTCTCGAGAGCGCCCTTTTTCTTGCGATTGCCACGCTCGTTGCAACTCTCTACGCAATCATGGTCCCCACGGTGATCGACCGTTCCCTGTCGATCTACATTCTTGAGAAACTGCTGCAACGCGGCGGCGCCATCAGAGAAGGCGCCTTCGAGGAGCTTCTCGTCCGAGAGTTCTTTCCAGAGCACCAACTCGTGGCAGTACGCCTCACCGAGCAGCTTAACTCTGGCACCATCACGATCTCCGACGGGTGCGTCCGCCTGACACGCCGTGGCGAAACGACCGCGACGTGGACGCGGCGATACCGAACCACGCTCCTCCCGCGTCACCGCGAAATCATGGGGCGCTTTTCCGACGACCTCACCGACCCTTTCCGGCACTCAACGCCGCAGGTCGACCATCGGTGCCAGTGAGATCGACGGCGGGGTCTGCATCGACACGGTCGACACGCATGATCAAGAGATCGAGCGGAACGGCGACCGCCGGCGGCCCACGTAGCGAGGCGCCCATGACCATCAGCATCAGAAACGCCAGCATCCCAGCCTGCAGCACGATGACAACCAGGATACCAGATGCCGTGGAGTACCAACCGGGCGTGGCAATGTCCGCAAGCTTCAGGCCTGCCGAGATGGCGAGCAGACTGCCGGCGGCAGCAGCGAGCACTCCGCACAGGATCCCCACACGCACCATGATGGCCTCGGCGAACACCATCATCGATCTCATGCCGTGCAGAGCCAGCGAGACGAAACTCATGTGAGATCGACCGAAATAACGTACACCACGATCAGCTGGCACGCTCGCAATGCGCATCCGCGACACGATCAGGCAAGACGCGAGATGCAGCCAGAGCTCGGGCATCAGAACGAGGCGTCGGACAGCGACGGGAGACAGCGCAGAGAAATTGCCGAAGCGAATGACGTGACCTGTCACCGCCTGAAAGAACAAGCGATAGAGCAGATAGAAGGCCTTGAAGCCGACGCTTTCGGAACGGCGCCGCCGCTCTGCGACCACGGCGTCTTTGCCGTCCCGGTGCAGCGCTGCAAGGAGTTCCGGAATCACGTCAGGTGTGTCCTCGCCATCCGCATCCATGACGACGACCGAGGCTTCGGGATGCGTTCTCGCGATGTATGACAAGCCCGTGGCGATAGCCCGCTGGTGCCCCACATTCCGCGCGAGCCGCACCACTTCGCCGGTAAGCCCGGCATCGGCGATATCCGAGGTTTGAACGGGGTCTAGAAGTGATCCATCCTCGACGACGACAATCCGCCCGCCCTCCATGGATGGCAGCCGACCAACTTCCCGCAACAGCGCAATCAGGCTGGGCCGATCCTCCAGGACCGGCAATAGAATGATCGGAGCGGAAGTCGGCACGCTCACGAGCGAAGGCCGGATCCGCTGACCGTCACGCCGCCACCGCCACCTTGTAGTCGGCCTCGGTCTTCGCGCGCACCTCGTCCTCGGTCACGCCGCGCGCCAGCTCCACCAGCCGCATCGGCGCGTCGCCCTTCTTGTCGATCGCGAAGACGCCGAGGTCGGTGATCACCATGTCCACCACGCGGCGCCCGGTCAGCGGCAGGTTGCACGCCTTCAGCAGCTTCGCGCTGCCGCCGGCGGTGTGCTCCATCAGCACGATCACCTTCTTCACGCCGGCGACGAGGTCCATCGCGCCGCCCATCCCCTTCACCATCTTGCCCGGGATCATCCAGTTCGCGAGGTCGCCGTTCTGCGCCACCTGCAGCGCGCCCAGGATCGACAGGTCGATATGCCCGCCGCGGATCATCCCGAAGCTCTGCGCGGAATCGAAGAAGGACGAGGTCGGCAGCTGCGTGATGGTCTGCTTGCCGGCGTTGATGAGGTCGGGATCCTCCTCGCCTTCGTAGGGGAACGGCCCGAGCCCGAGCATCCCGTTCTCGCTCTGCAGCTGCACCGTCATGCCGTCCGGCACGTGGTTCGCCACCAGCGTCGGGATGCCGATGCCGAGGTTGACGTAGTAGCCGTCCTGCAGCTCGCGCGCCGCGCGCGCGGCCATCTCGTCGCGGGTCCAGGGCATGTCCGTCGTCTCCTTACCGCGGCAGGTGGTCGGGGCCGGCGGCCGGCGCCGGATGCTTGCGGACCGTCCGCTGCTCGATGCGCTTCTCGAAGCCGGGCGGGCAGGCGACCAGGCGCTTCACGAAGATGCCCGGCGTGTGGATGTGGTCGGCCTCCAGCTCGCCCGGCCGCACCAGGTGCTCGACCTGCGCGACCGTCACCTTCGCCGCCGTCGCCATGATCGGATTGAAGTTCCGCGCCGTCTTCCGATAGACGAGGTTGCCCTCGTGGTCGCCCATGTAGGCGTGCACGATCGCCAGGTCGGCGAACAGCGTGCGCTCCATCACATAGGCCTCGCCGTCGAAGTCGCGCGTCTCCTTGCCCTCGGCCACCGCGGTGCCGACGCCGGTCTTGGTGAAGAAGGCCGGGATGCCCGCTCCGCCAGAGCGGATCCGCTCGGCCAGCGTGCCCTGCGGGTTGAACTCGATCTCGAGCTCGCCCGCGAGGTACTGCTTCGCGAAGGTCGCGTTCTCGCCGACGTAGCTGCTGATCATCTTCCGGATCTGCCGCGTCTCGAGCAGCATCCCGAGACCCACGCCGTCAATGCCGGCGTTGTTGGAGATCACCGTCAGACCCTTCACGCCGCTGTCGCGGATCGCCTCGATCAGCAGCGACGGGATGCCGGAGATGCCGAAGCCGCCGGACATGACGGTCATGCCGTCCTTCAGCAGCCCGGCGAGGGCGTCCTTCGCGTCCTTGTGGACCTTGCGCATGGCGGCATTCGGTTCCCTGGCTGGCTCGGCGCGCACCCTATTGGCGTGCGGCGCAGCATGGAAGGGGGGCGGGCCCCTTGCACGCCCCTGGGGTGGGGGCTATACGGCGCGCCTCCCAAGACTGCGGGGCCATAGCTCAGTTGGGAGAGCGCTTGAATGGCATTCAAGAGGTCAGGGGTTCGACTCCCCTTGGCTCCACCAGTTCGGCCGCCGGCTCTCGGGTAACGAGGCCGGCGGTTCGCTTTTCCGGGCCTCACGCGCCGCCACCTGGCGGCGCCCCTCACAGCATGTAGCCGAGCGCCTCGTAGCCGAGCCAGGCCAGCGCCAGCAGGATGGCGGTCGCGAAGACGCAGCCCAGCACCGTCAGCACCACGCCGAGCAGCGTCACCTTGCTGTCGTGCTCGATCAGCCCGAGCGCCATGACGATGTTGCCGAAGGCCGGTGGGCCGTTGGTGCCCGGCCCCGGCAGGATCAGCATGATCGCGACGTAGGCCGTCAACCAGCCGATGATCCGCTCGCCGAGCGGCCCGGTGAAGAAGCCGGGGCGGGGGCGCACGAAGCGCTCCACGCGCTTCAGCCCCTTCGAGGAGGCCGAGGCGAGGCGCAGCAGGTCGGACCGTTTGATCGTCTGCCGCGCCAGGATCCGGGGCAGCCGCGGCACGCGGTAGCCGAGGCCCATCTGGACGCCGAGGATCAGCAGCGGCGTGCCGAAGACGCTGGCCATGCCCGGCAACAGTCCCGGCAGCAGCAGAAGCAGCGACAGGATGCCGAAGGCCCGGTCCCCGAACGCTTCCGCCATCTCGCCGAGGCTGATGCGCTCGCCCGGGAAGGCGGCCGCGACCTCGGCGACGATGCGCGAGATCGGCGCGTTCTCCTCGGGCTGAAGGGCGTCGGCGTCCATCGCGGTCCCCGCGGATCAGGGCAGGCCGAAGAGCCAGTTGAAGCCCGCGACGAGCACCCAGAATAGGGTCCCGATGATAGACAGGCCGAGGAAGCTCGCGAATACCCCGAACAGCGCGCCCGCGATGATGGTGACCGTGTCCTCCTCCATCACGCCGATCGCCATGATCAGGCAGGCGAGCGAGGGCGGGCCGTTTGTGAAGGGCAGCGGGACGATCACGATGGTGGCCAGCCAAACGCCATAGGCGCCGATCAGCCTCTCGCCCAGGCGGCTGGTGACGAAGGACGGGCGCGGCTTCACATAGCGCTCGACGCGCTGCAGCCAGGGCAGCGCCTTCTCGGCGATCAGCCGCAGGTCGTTGCGGCGCATCGACCGGCGCATCAGGAAGGCCGGCAGCCGCGGAGCCGGAAGGCCCCAGGCAAGCTGCGCGCAGATGATCATCAGGGGAATCCCGAAGATCGGGCTGAGGCCGGGGATGTAGATCGGCAGCAGGTTCGGCAGCGCGAAGAGGACGATCAGCACGCCGTAGCCGCGATGGCCCAGCGCCTCGATCAGGGCCCCAAGCGTCACGCGGTCCGACGGCCAGCTGCTGGCGATGCCGCTGACCAGCTCGGATACGGGCACCGCATGACTGTCGTCATGCGCGCCCGGCACGGCGTAGCGCATCCCGTCTATGGCCTGCTTCCTTCGCTATCCCAGACGTCCAGCCTGTCCCGGCTGTCTCCCGCCCGGAGCGTTAGCACGCGGCCCCGGTCGCCGACAGAGGCATAATCACGGGCCCGTGATCATTGCCCCCGCCGCGGCTACTCCGGCTGGAAGTTCGCCAGGCGCAGAAGTGCCTCGCTCCGCTCGAAGTCGCGCCGGATGAAGGCGGCGAAGTCCGGTCCGAGCTCGGCCAGCGGCTCGATGCCGAGCGTGCCGACCCGCTGCAGGACATCCGCCTCGAACATCCCCGTGCGCAGCACCTCGCCGATCCGCGCTGTGATCTCGGTCGGCAGGGCGCGCGGGCCCCAGAGCGCCCACCAGGACTGGATATCGAGGCCCGGCATGCCGGCCTCGGCCGCGGTCGGGATCTCCGGGGCGGCCTGGCTCCGGGCGGCCGCCGTGATGGCCAAGCCGCGGACGCTCCCGTTCCGCACCTGCGGCAGGGTCGCCAGGATCGGGTCGAACATCAGCTGGACGTTCCCCGCCACCACGTCGGTCAGCGCCGGCGCCGTGCCGCGATAGGGCACATGCGTCAGCTCGACGCCGGCCTGGCGGGTGAACTCGATGGTCGCCAGGTGGCCCGCCGCGCCCAGCGAGGACACGGCGAAGGACCAGTCGCGCGGGTTCGCGCGCACCGCCGCCAGCGTGTCGGCCAGCGTCTGCTGCGGGCGGGCGCGGTTCATCACCAGCAGCAGCGGCCCCTGCCCCACGCGCGCCACCGGCGCCAGGTCCGTCACCGGGTCGTAGCCTGGGTTGCGCATCACCAGCCGCGCCAGGATCTGGATCGAGGCCGAGAAGCAGAGCGTGTAGCCATCCGGCGCCGCCTGCGCGACCGCCTGCCCGCCCACCGCGCCGTTCGCGCCGGGCCGGTTCTCCACCACGAAGGGCTGGCCGAGCTTCTCCTGCAGCTTGCCTGCCGTCACGCGGGCCATGCCGTCGGTCGCCCCGCCCGGCGTGAAGGGCACGATCACCCGGACGGGCCGGTTCGGCCACGCACCCTGGGACAGGGCCGGCACGGCAAGCAGCCCCGCCCCCATCGCCGCCGTCCCGATCACGCCGCGCCGTCCGATCATGTGCCGCCCCTCTGTGTCGCGCGATCCACATGGCGGGACGCGCCGCGCTTTGCAACAAAGCCGGCATGGATCCGGTGGATGTCGCCCTCTGCCTCGCCATGGACGTCTCGGCCAGCGTGGACTTCGAGGAGTTCGGGCTGATGGCCGGCGGGACCGCCGCGGCGCTGCGGGACCCCTCCGTGCTGGCCGCCGCGACCTCCGGCCCCCGGAGGGCCGCCGCGCTCTGCCTGCTGCTGTGGTCCGGCGTCGGCGCGCAGGACGTCGCGGTCGGCTGGACGCGCTTGCACGACGCGCC
>NZ_JAKJIB010000339.1 GCF_021864505.1 Falsiroseomonas oryziterrae | reverse complement strand
AGCGCATCGCCTCCGCCGCCAGCTCCGTCGCGATCGCCTCCAGGCGACCGAGCGCGCCCTGCGCCGCGCCCATGCGCGAGAGCGCCGCCTCCGCGGCGCCGGCATAGGCTTCGCGTCGCGTCACCTCGCCGCGCAGGTCGATCGCCGCACGCGCCGCCGACGGCCCGAGCGCACCATGCGTCGTGCCGCGCTGCCCCGTCGCCACCTGCCGGGCCAAGCCATCGAGCCGGTCCCGCAGCCGCGCCTGGTCGAGCGCCGTGCCGCCGATCGTCGCGAGGATGGACATCGCTATCGAACCGCGCTGAACAGCGCGTCCCACATGGATTGCACGGTGGCGACCACGCGGGCATTCATCGTGTAGGCGTTCTGCAGCTCGACCATCGCCGCGACCTCCCTGTCCACGTCGACGCCCGACCGCGCCTGCATCCGCGCGCCGAGCAACTGCCCGAGGCCCGAGGCGCGGTCGCGCGCCCCTTCGGCGACGCCGCGCTCGCCGGCCTGCGCCGCGACGAGTGCTGCGGCATGGGCCTCGAGCGTCACCAGGCCGGAGAGCCCCGAGACAAGCGTCCCGTCGGGCCCGAGCCCGCCGGTCGCGATCGCCGCATGCGGCACGCCGACGGCCACCTCCCGCCCGAAGGTGAAGTCGAGCAGCCGGTCGAGCAGCGTGGCGAAGCCGGCCGGCCCGCCCGGCGGGTTGGGGACGAAGGCCGTGGCGCCGCCCGGCGCGGCGACCACCGCATGCGTGCCGTCGCGCACCAGCGTCGGATTGCCGGCGACCGCCGGGTTCACGCGGATGACGGCTGCGAAGCCGAGCGCGCCGCCGGTGGTGTAGGGCAGCGAGACATCCGGCACCGCCCCGGCGCCGTCGGTGAACAGCCGGAGGCCCTGGGCCTCGAACCGGGCCGCCGTCTGCGCCGCCGACAGGTCGAGCTCCGCCGCCATGCGCGGCAGCGTCACGTCGCGCAACTCGGCCGCCGCGGCCATCCGCCCGCCCAGCACCTGCCGCGTGACGTCCTGCCCGCCCAGCGTCAGCCCGGGCAGCGTGCCCGTCCCGCCATGCCAGGCACCGGCGCCGACCGTCGCCGGCGCGATCGCGAAGGCCGCACCGTCCAGCGGGAGCACGAGCCCGCCACGCGCGACCAGCGTCACATTGCCCAGCTCGCCGCGGATCACCGAGATGTCGAGCGACTCCGCGAGCCGCGCGATCGCGAGATCCCGCGTGTCCTCGAGGTCCGCGGCGGTCCGCCCCGCTGCCAGTTCGCGCCGGATGTCGAGCGTCAGCGCGCCGATCTCTCCCAGCGCCGCATTCGCCGCCTTCGCTTCCGCCACCAGCGCGTCATGCGCCTGCTGGCGCGCCGAGCCGATCGCGGCCGCCAGCCCGTTGTAGCGAGCCGCCAGATCCTCCCCGTCACCCACGACAGCCGCACGGCGGATCGCGTCCTCCGGCGCCTCGCGCAGCGCGACGAGGCTGGCGCGGAGCGCGGCCAGCAGCCCGCCCAGGCTGTCGCCATCCTCCGGACGGCCATGAGCCGCCTCGATGCCGCCGAGGAGACGCATGCGCAGCTCGCCCGCGGCCACATCCCCGCCGGCGCGCATCGCCGCGGCCTGCAGCGCCAGGTCGACGTCGCGCGCGAGCGGCAGCGCGCGGACACCGATCCCGACCCCGCCGACCGAGACGGCCTCGCCGCCGAGGATCTTGCGCGTGTGGCCCTCGGTGCCGGCATTCGCGATGTCGTCCGCCGTCCGCGCCATCTGGCGGTCGAGCAGGCGCAGGCCGCTGCGCGCGACGCTGAGTGCGAGGTCGAGGCTCATGCGCCGTCCCTACGAGGTCATGCCCGCCCGGCCCCGGGCTAGCGCCGCATGTTGATGGTGTCCTGCAGCATCTCGTCGGACGCCGTGACGATGCGCGTGTTCGCCGTATAGGCCCGCTGCGCCAGGATCAGCTTCGAGAACTCCGCCGCGATGTCGACGTTCGACCGCTCCACGGACCCCGTCACCAGCTTGCCCACGCCGTTCGATCCGACATCCGTGACCCGCGCCTCGCCGCTCTCGATCGTGCGCATGAAGGCCTGCCCGTCCATGCGCTGCAGCTTGTCCGGATCGTTGAAGGCGACGATCGGCACGCGCGCGACGATGCGCGTCTGACCGTTGTCGTAGTTGACCGCGACGTCGCCGTTCTCGCGCACCGTCACGCCGGAAAAGGCGCCGAGCGGCACGCCATCCTGGCTGAGGTCGCGCACGCCATACTCGGTGCCCGCATAGTTCGTCAGCCCCGTCGGCACGCCGTATCCCCCGAGGCGCAGCTGCACCGCCTGCGGTCCGAAGCCGTAATCGGCGGTGAACCCCAGGAACGCGGGATCGCCGGCCGCGGCCGGCGGCGGCGCGGTGCCGGTGATGTTCGCAAGCGGCGTGATCGACGAGATGGTGCCGGGTGGCGCCGTGATCGCCGGCGGCCCCGAACTGATCGCGCCGCCGAAGTTGACGTCCACGAAGCGTCCGCCCGCCGGGCCGAGCGTATCGCCGGCCGGCGTGATTCGCAGGCGCCAGGTGTCGTCGTCGAGCTTCCACCAGTCGAGCGTCACCTGCCGCTGGTTGCCGAGCGCGTCGTAGATCTGGATCACGCTGCTGACCGGCGTCTCGGCCGGTGCCCAGGACGTCGCCGGCGGCACGACCGGGGCGGCAGCCACGCTCGGCACGTTGAAGGGAAGGTTGGCCGCGAGATCGATGCGGCCCGTGGGCACCGGGTTGAACACCAGCTCGCTGATGCGGATCGGCGAGAGGTTGGTGCGGTCGGGCTCGCCGTTCGGCAGCATCCGCCAGCCCTCGAGGTAGTAGCCCGAGCCGTTCACCATGTAGCCGTCGCGGTCCGTCGCGAAGTCGCCAGCCCGGGTGAAGAACTGCCGTTCGTCGAAGAGCACGTTGCCGGGCTGGCCGCCGCGCGACAGGGCGACGGAGAAGAAGCCCTGGCCCGCGATCGCCATGGCCAGCGGATTCTCCACCTGCTCGATCGTGCCCTGCACCGTGTTGGTGTAGTCGGGCCGCGCCTCGACCGATCCTGGCAGATGCAGCCGCAGCGTGGATCGCGTCAGCCAGCTCGTGAAGTTGGTGTCCACGCGCTTGAACCCGACCGTCTGGCTGTTGGCGACGTTGTCGGACACATGGCCGAGGGCGCGGGCCTGCGCGGTGAGCCCGCTGATGGCGGTGGTCATCGAGCCGAGCAGCGACATCGAAGTGGCCTCTCCAGGAAGGTTCGCGCAGGAAGGTTCGCGCATGAAGGTTCGCGCAGGCAGAGCCGCAAGCCGCGTGCCAGCCTTCCCAGGCAGACCACCGCCGGCACGATTGCCGGCAACCGGCAATTCCTGCCCGGCGAAGGCAGGAAGCGCTCCGGCCGGCACGTCGCAGACGCCGCGACCCGGTCGCGCCGCCCGGCACGCCGCTTGCGCCAGTCCCGGCCGCGGCGAGCGATTGCCGCGCCGCACGGAAAGCCACCGCATGGACATGCCCGTCATCCCAGCCGGACCGATCGCCGTGCTCCCGCAGGGTGCACCGATGCCGGGCGGCGAAGGCGCCTTCACGGCCCTGCTCGATGCGCTGCTGCCGATCGGCGGCCCGCCCGCGCCGGGCGGCGTCCCCCACGCGGACCGCCCGTCGCACGCGCCCATCGAGGCTGCAGGCGAGCCGCCGGCATTTCCGATGCCGGACGGCATGGCGACCACGGCGGCGCCGGCCGCATCGATCCCGGCGCGTCCTGCTGCGTCGATCATGGAGGAGATGCCCGCCGATCGTCCGGTGGAAGCGGCAGAGCCGGGCGTCACGGATACCCTGCTGACCCAGACCCGCGCCTTGGCCGATCCGGCTTCGCTCCCGTCGATCGCTGCCGTCCTGCCGTGGCGACCTGTGCCCCCGCCGCCGCAGGTCCCGGCCGATGCCGACGCGGCGCGGGCGGGGACGGCAGCCGCGGCGGATTCGCCCGCGACTGCGCCCCGGGAGATCGCCTCGCTCGTGCCCTCCGCAGTCGAGCCGGCTGCAACGCGATCCCCCGCCATCGCAGCGCAAGGGGCGGAGGACGGCACGGCCACGCCGGCCCAGGCGCCGCCGTCGTCGCAGGCAGCGGCATCGACGGCGGACCAGCCGCATCCGGACCCGACACCGGGCGGCGCCTCCCCGAGCCTCGGCTCGGCGGCGATCCCCAGGACCGTCGCAGGCTTCGCGCCGGCAGCCTCCCGCGCCGCATCGCTTGCGCCTGCGCCGACGCCCATCGCAAACAGGCCGGCCCAGGCCCTGATCCGAAGAGCACTCGTCTCAACTCCTGTCTCTTGCTTATCTCGTATGCCCTCTTTTCCTTGAA
>NZ_JAKJIB010000338.1 GCF_021864505.1 Falsiroseomonas oryziterrae | reverse complement strand
CGCGGATGCGCGTCTCCATCGCCGGGCTATCCGGCCCCGCGGCCCGCGCCCCGCCCGGCAGGCGCAGCCGGAAGCCAGCCAGCGCGTCGGGCTCGGCCGGCATCCCGCCGAGCCGCGCGAGCCGCGCCGTCGTCTCCGCCGGGTTCGCGCTGGCGACGATCACGCTCTCCAGCGCCTCGGCGCCGTTGCGATGCCCCATCCAGCGCGCATCCCACACCAGCTCCGGCGTCAGGTGCTGCACCAGCTGCACCCGGCCTTCCGGCGCGTCGGGAAAGGGCAGGCGGGCGAAGCGCGCCGTGGGCCCACCCGGCTCCACCGGCCGCTGCAGCCAGGCGACGCCCGGGATCTGCAGCCCGCCGCGCCGGAGCCGCGCGAGGTTCGCCTCCGCGTCGTCCATCGCCAGCGCCAGGATATGCGCGCCTTCGTAGCGCGCGACGAAGCGGTCCACGCCGTTGGCGAAGAGCGTGTCGTCCAGGATGCCGAGCAGCTCCACATAGCCGTGGCGGAGGAAGGCGCAGCGGTTGCCGCTGCCGAAGGGCTCGACGGGCCCGTCCGGCGTCCGCCGCCCCGATTGCTGCGCGACCGGCGACAGCGCGAAGCCGAGCCCCTCCCACGCCGCCCAGAGCGGCGCCGGATCCCGCGCGCAAAGCCCGATATGGTCGAGGGCGAGCGCCGTCCCCGTCACGCCGGGTTCTCGTACTTCTCCAGCAGCCACGCCGTCGGCTCGGCCGCCGCCTCGTCATACCAGCGCGCCACCAGCGGATGGTTGCGCACCGCCGTGCAATAGGCCCGCGACACCTCGGTCAGCTCCGGCTGCCAGGTCAGGAAGCGCGTCACCACCGGCGCATACATCGCATCCGCGAGCGTGAAGGCGCGCCCGAACAGGAAAGGCCCGGTATGCGCCGCCAGCGCCTCGGCCCAGATCGCCTCGATCCGCGCGATGTCGGCCAGGCATTCGGGCGTGCGTCCCTTGCCGGGGAAGGTCCGGCCCAGGTTCATCGGCATGTTCATGCGCAGGTTGCGGAAGCCCGCATGCATCTCCGCCGCGATCGCCCGCGCATGGGCGCGCGCGACGCGGTCCGCGGGCCAGAGCGTCGGCGCGACCTCGGCGCAGTACTCGGCGATGGCGACGCTCTCCCAGATCCGTGCGCCCAGGTGTTCCAGATAGGGCACCATGCCGTTGGGCGAGATCGCCTTGATCGCCTCCGTGCTGCCGCCGGCGAGCGGCACCACGACCTCCTCCACGTCGAGCCCCGCCATGTGGACGCAGAGCCAGCCGCGCAGGCTCCAGGAGGAGTAGCGCTTCGTCCCGATCACCAGCCTGCCGTCGGCCATCGCCCCAACCCCGGTCCTGCGGCGGCGGTGTATGCCACGGGCCCGCCCTTCCGGCCACGCCCCGCCCGGTCTATGCCCCCACCCGATGGCTGCGACCGCCCGGGACAGGATCCTGACCAATATGGGCCTCGATGCGGCGGTCGCGGCGCTCGCCGTGCCCGTCGCGATCTGGCTTGCCGCGCCCGGCGCCTGGCCGCCCGGCGCCTGGTGGGGGCTCGCCCTGCCGCTGGCCGCCGCCACGCTGCTCGGCGCCGGCTGGAAGCTCGGCCTGCCGCGGCAATACTGGCGCTTCGTCTCCATGGCGGACCTGCTCGCGACCACCGGCGCCGCCGTCGCGGCGGCGGTGATCTTCTGGGTCGTCATCAACCTGGCCGACGCCTGGCGGCCGCCCAACGTCGCCATCCCGCTGATCCACGCCGTGACGCTCGCGGCCCTGCTCGCCGCCCCGCGCGCCGCCGCCCGCCTGACCCATAGCGGCCGCGGCCTGGTCCCCGGCGCGCAGGCCCAATCCGTCCTGCTGGTCGGCGCCGAGGACGGCACCGACCTCTACCTCCGCGCGCTGGAGCAGGAGCGCGCGGCCGCCTACCGCGTCACCGGCATCCTCTCCCTCCGCGAACGCCAGACCGGCCGCCGCATCCAGGGCGTCGAGGTGCTCGGCACGGTGGAGGACGCGCCCGCGGTCCTCGACCGGCTGCGCGACGAGGCGCGGCTGCCGGCCATGGTCGTCCTCGCCACAACGCGCCTGTCGGGCCCTGCGCTGCAATCGCTGCTCGATGCCTGCGACCGCCACGGCGTGCCGGTGAAGCGCCTGCCGAGCTTCGGCGCCCTCAGCCCCGCCCAGCGCCGCCCCGGCGAGCGCGAGGCCGACCGCCTGCCGCTGCGCCCGATCGAGATCGAGGAGCTGCTGGACCGCCCGCAGGTCCCGCTCGACCGCGAAGGCATGGCGCGGCTGATCCAGGGCCGCCGCGTGCTGGTCACCGGCGCGGGCGGCACCATCGGCGGCGAGCTCGCGCGACAGGTCGCCGGCTTCGCGCCGTCGAGCCTGACGCTGCTCGATCACGGCGAATACGTGCTCTACGAGATCGACCTGGAACTGCGGGAGCGCCACCCCGACGTGCCGCGCCGCGCGGTCCTCGCCGATGTGCGCGACGAGGACCGCATGCGCCGCCTGCTCGCGGAGATCCGCCCCGAGCTCGTCTTCCACGCCGCTGCGCTGAAGCACGTGCCGATGGTGGAGAACGACCCGCTGGAAGGGCTGCTCACCAACACGCTCGGCACGCGCGTGGTGGCGGATGCGGCCCGCGCGGCGGGCTGCTCGCTGATGGTCTTCATCTCCACCGACAAGGCGGTGAACCCGACCAGCGTGATGGGCGCGTCGAAGCGCCTCGCGGAGATGTACTGCCAGGCGCGGGACCGCGAAGCACGACGGGATGGCGGCATGCGCCTCGTCACCGTGCGCTTCGGCAACGTGCTCGGCTCCACCGGTTCCGTCGTGCCGCTGTTCCGCCGGCAGCTGGAGCGCGGCGGGCCGCTGACCGTCACGCATCCCGACATGCGCCGCTATTTCATGACGGTGCGCGAGGCCGTCGGCCTCGTCCTGCAGGCCTCCGTCGTCGGCGCCACCGACCGGGAGGACCAGCCGCCCGAGCTGCGGGAAGGCGGGATCTTCGTCCTCGACATGGGCGAGGCGGTGAAGATCGTGGACCTCGCGCGCCGCATGGTCCGCCTCGCCGGCCTCAAGCCCGACGAGGACATTGAGATCCGCTTCACCGGCCTGCGCCCCGGCGAGAAGCTCTACGAGGAGCTGTTCCACGGCCAGGAACCGCCGCACCCGACCAACTTCCCGGGCCTGCTGGTCGCCGTGCCGCGCACCACCGACGCCGCCGAGATGGCCGCCGCCATCGACCGCGTCGCCACCCTCTGCGTCGCCGGCGACCGCGCCGGCGCGCTGGCCGAGCTCGCCCGCCTCGTCCCGGAATTCGCCCCACCCGGCAACGGCGCGGCCTGACGCGCGCTTGTCTCGCCGCGGTCGGCGCACGCATGCTCCGCCGCCGGATGGAGGGACCAGCGATGCCTTACGTGGACGGCTTCGTCGCCGCCGTGCCGGCGGACAACCGCGAGACCTATCGCCGCCACGCCGCCCTCGCCGCCGAGGTGTTCCGCGAGCATGGCGCGACGCAGGTGGTGGAGTGCTGGGGCGACGACGTGCCGGACGGCAAGCTCACCTCCTTCCCCATGGCGGTGAAGCGCGAGCCGGGAGAGGTGGTGGTGTTCTCCTGGATCGTTTGGCCGTCCAGGGCGGTGCGCGACGCGGGACATCGCAAGGTGATGGCCGATCCGCGCCTGAGCCCGGAGGCGAACCCGATGCCCTTCGACGGCAGGCGCATGATCCATGGCGGCTTCGAGATGCTGCTCGACGCCTGAGGCCGCGGCGCGGCCGCCGGCAGGCTGCAGCCGAGATTCCGGGAGCGAGGGATCCGATCCGATCGAATCAGTCGGATCGGATACTGCTCTACGCCGTCACGGCCACGGGTGCGGCGGCATCGTTGGCGGGCATCGCGGGCAGGCGCAGGCAGACCCGCGTGCCGCGGCCCGGCTCGCTTCGGCTCTCGATCTCCGCGCCGATCCGCGCCGACAGGCTGCGCACAAGCTCGCGGCCGAGGCTGCCCTTGTCGGCCTCTCCCGCCACGCCGATGCCGTCGTCCTCCACCGTCACCTCCACGCCGGCGCCGGACGCCACGACATGCACGCGCACCGCGCCGCCGCGCCCTTCCGGATAGGCGTGGCGCACGGCGTTGGTCAGCAGCTCGGTCACCACCAGCCCGAGCGGTATGGCACGGTCCACGTCCAGCGTGGCCTCGCCCTGGCGCGTGCAGCTCACCCGCACGGCGGGGTCGAGCCGGCCGACGAAGTCGCAGAGGTCGGCGATCATCGCGCCGGCATCGGCGCGCCGCAGGTCGGGGCTGCGCTGCAGCGCGGCGTGCGCCTCCGCCACCGCCGCCACGCGGCCGGCCGCCT
>NZ_JAKJIB010000337.1 GCF_021864505.1 Falsiroseomonas oryziterrae | reverse complement strand
CCACGGCCGGCGTCGGTGCGGGCGCCGCGGGCGCCGGGGCCTTGGGCTGCGCGGGCGCGTCGGAGGTGAAGCGGATGCGCGTCAGCAGGCGCGTCCGGCCGCGCTCCACGGCGGCGAAGAGGAAGGGGTTGAGCAGGATCGAGAGGATCGCGCCGGCCAGGATCAGGTCGCGTCCCTCGGGCGGCAGGATGGCGAGCGCGACGCCGAGGCCGGCGAGGATGAAGGAGAACTCGCCGATCTGCGCGAGCGCCGCCGAGACGGTGATGGCGGTGCCGGCCGGATGGCCGAAGGCGCGCACGATGAGGAACGCCGCAACCGACTTGCCGAAGACGATGATCAGCACGGTGGCGAGCACGGCCAGCGGCTGCTCCACCAGCACGGCCGGGTTGAACAGCATGCCGACCGAGACGAAGAACAGCACGGCGAAGGCGTCGCGCAGCGGCAGCGCTTCCTCCGCCGCGCGCTGGGACAGGCGGCTCTCGGCCATCATCATGCCGGCGAAGAAGGCGCCCAGCGCGAAGGAGACATCGAAGAGCTTGGCCGCGCCGAAGGCGACCCCCAGCGCGATGGCATAGACGGCGAGGCGGAACAGCTCGCGCGAGCCGGTATGCGCGGCGTGGTGCATGATCCAGGGGATCAGGCGGCGGCCGGCGATCAGCATGACGGCGACGAAGGCGGAGACCTTCAGCAGCGTCAGCCCGACGGTGGTCGCCACCTGGCCGGCCGAGAGCGATCCGCCGCCGGTCAGCAGCGGCGCGAGGGCCGGCAGCAGCACGAGGGCGAGGACCATCGCCAGATCCTCGACGATCAGCCAGCCGACGGCGATGCGGCCGCGCTCCGTCTCCAGGATGCGCCGTTCCTGCAGGGCGCGGATCAGCACGACGGTGGAGGCGACGGAGAGGGCGAGGCCGAAGACGACCCCGGCGCCGATGCCCCAGCCGAGCGTCCAGGCGAGGCCCATGCCGAGCAGCGTCGCGACGGCGATCTGCGCCACCGCGCCGGGGACCGCGATGGCCCGCACCTCCATCAGCTCCTTGAAGGAGAAGTGCAGGCCGACGCCGAACATCAGGAGGATGACGCCGATCTCGGCGAGTTCGTGCGCCAGCTTGGCGTCGGCGACGAAGCCCGGCGTGAAGGGGCCGACCGCGATGCCGGCGGCGAGATAGCCCACGAGCGGCGAGAGGCGCAGGCGATGCGCCAGCATGCCGAGCACGAAGGCGAGCACGAAGCCGGCGGCGATCGTCGCGATCAGCGGCGTGTCGTGGCCCGGCATTTCCGTCTCCCTGCGCTCGTCAGCTTAGGTGTTCACAACGCGCAGGGTTTCAACCGGAAATCTTGCGGAAAACATGGCCACCGAAAGGAAAGTCCAGATCAAGCCGCCGCGTAGCGGGACAGGGCGAGGTCGTCGGAGGCGATCTCCGGCGTCCGGCCGGTGACGAGGTCCGCCAGCAGGCGGCCCGACCCGCAGGCCATGGTCCAGCCCAGCGTCCCGTGGCCGGTGTTCAGGAACAGGTTCGCGTAGCGCGTCGGGCCGACCACCGGCGTGCCGTCCGGCGTCATCGGCCGCAGGCCGGTCCAGAAGCTGGCCTGCGCCACGTCGCCGCCGCGCGGGAAGAGGTCGGTGACGGAATGCTCCAGCGTCTCCCGCCGCGGCTTGCGCAGGCGCAGCGAGAAGCCGGCGAGCTCCGCCGTGCCGCCGACCCGGATGCGGTCGCCGAGGCGCGTGATCGCGACCTTGTAGGTCTCGTCCATCACGGTGGAGACGGGCGCGGCCGCCTCGTCGGTGACCGGCAGGGTCAGTGAGTAGCCCTTCACCGGATAGACCGGGACATGGACGTTCAGCGGGCGCAGCAGCGCCGGCGTGTAGCTGCCCATCGCGACGACGTAGCGGTCGGCAGTGACGCGGCCCTGGTCCGTCTCGACGCCGGTGACGGCGCCGGCCTCCGTGGTCAGGCCGCGGATCGTGACGCCGTGGCGGAAGGTGACGCCGGCGGCGGCGGCGAGCGCGGCGAGGCGCTGGGTGAAGAGGAAGGCGTCGCCCGTCTCGTCGCCCGGGAGCTGGAGGCCGCCGACGAACCTGCCGGGCACGAGGCCGAGCGCGGGCTCGGCCGCGACGCAGGCGGCGGGGTCGAGCAGCGCGTGGCGCACGCCGAAGGCCTTCAGCACCTCGATGTCGGCGCCGACCGCGTCGAGCTGCTTCTGCGTGCGGAACAGCTGGAGCGTGCCCCGGGTCCGCTCGTCGTAGCGGATGCCGGTCTCGGCGCGCAGGTCGCGCAGGCAGTCGCGGGAGTATTCCGCGAGCCGCACCATGCGCGCCTTGTTGGTGCCGTAGGCGGCCTCGGTGCAGTTGGCGAGCATCTTGGCGAGCCAGGCGTAGAGGCCGCCGTCGAGCTTCGGCCACAGCACGAGCGGGCGGTGGCGCATCATCAGCCACTTCATCGCCTTGATGGGGATGCCCGGCGCAGCCCAGGGGGCGGAGTAGCCGGGCGAGACCTGGCCGGCATTGGCGAAGCTGGTTTCCATGCCGGGCGCGGGCTGGCGGTCCAGCACCGTCACCTCATGGCCGGCGCGGGCGAGGTACCAGGCGCTGGCGACGCCGACGACACCGGAACCGAGGACCAGGACGCGCATCGAAGCCTCCGCTCGTGACGGGCGCAGGATAGGCGGCAGGATCGGTGGATTTCCGGCGATTCCGACGCATGGACTGGCGCAACTAGCGAAATCCTCGCATGATATTGCGCGTTTCCGCAGGATATTGCGCATGGATGAGGTGGACCGGGCGATCATACGGGAACTGCGCCGGGACGGGCGGATGCCGAACGCCGCGCTGGCCGAGGCGGTGGGTCTCTCGCCCTCCGCCTGCCTCCGGCGGCTGCGCCTGCTGGAGCGCCAGGGGCCGATCCGCGGCTACACGGTGGTGCTGGACGAGCCGCCGGCGAAGGACACGGTGACGGTGATCGTGCAGATCACGCTGGAGCGGCAGACAGACGAGCATCTGCGGCGCTTCGAGGATGCGGTCCGAAAATGCCCGGAGGTGCGCGAGTGCCACCTGATGACGGGCATGTCGGACTACCTGCTGCGCGTCGAGGCGCGCGACGCGGCGGATTACGAGCGCCTGCACAAGGAGGCGCTGAGCCGCATGCCGGGCGTGGCGCGCATCCAGTCGAGCTTCGCGATCCGCACGGTGATCCGGGGGTGACGTGGCGCGATGGCGCGGATGGGGCGCTGATGCTTCGACCCCCACCCCGACCCTTCCCAGCATGCGGGGAAGGGACGGGGGAGCGCTAACCTTCGTCCTCGGTCCGCATCGCGCAGGCATTGTGGATGCGGGTCGCGGCGATGGCGGCATGGGACATGCCGACGACGATCTGATCGAGGCCCGCCACGATGTCGCCCGCGGCGTAGAGGCCGGGCACGGAGGTCATCATGCCCGCATCCACCGTCAGCGCGCCCTTCGCGTCCCGTGCGGCGCCGAGCGCATCCGCCAGCTCGGTCCGGTAGCGCAGGCCGAGGGCGGAATAGAGCACGTCGAAGCGCAACTCCTGTCCGTCGATCCGGATCGCCGCGATGCGGTCGCCCTGGACCTCCACCGCAGTCACCGGCCGCTCCACGATCCGCACGCGGTGGCGATCCAGCGTCGCGCGGTTATCGGCGTCGATCTCCATCGGCCGCCCGAGCGTCAGCAGCGTGATGTCGTCGGAATAGGTGCGGGCGATGAAGGCGGCCTCGCCGGCACCGCCCGCGCCGTGGCCGATCACGCCGATTCGTTGCCCGCGGCTCTCGTAGCCGTCGCAGACCGGGCAGTAGCGGATCAGGCCGCGGCGCACCGCGTCGGGCAGGTCGGGCAGATCCGGCTCGTTGTCGCGCGATCCGGTGGCGAGCAGGACATGACGCGCCCGCACCGGCGCATGGCCGTCGAGTTCCGCCACGAAGTCCCGGCCGTCGCGTCGTAGCGTGGCGACGCGGGCGCGCAGCACCCGGATGCCATAGGGCGCGAGCGCGGCGCGGTGGCGGCGGAGGATCTCGGGCCCCGGGATGCCGTCGGCGAAGAACGGGATGTTGTGGCTCGAGGGGATCCAGGCGGCGCGCGGGTCGCCCTCGTCCGCCACCATGACGCGGCGGCGGAACCGCGCGAGGTAGAGCGCGGCGGTCAATCCCGCCGGCCCGCCGCCGACCACCAGCGCATCGAGCTTGTCCGTCATCCGGGACGCAACGCGGCGCGGGCGGCGCCGGCTGCATCCGGTGGCCGCACGCGGCGTTGCGAGGGGCGACGCATCGACGGAGCCGGTCATGGCCCAACGCCCCTCCCCGCCCACCCCCTGGATGGTCGCCGCCGCCGCCGTTGCCGGCTGGTTAACCCTC
>NZ_JAKJIB010000336.1 GCF_021864505.1 Falsiroseomonas oryziterrae | reverse complement strand
ACCTATGATGTCGTGCGCGGCGCGGCGGATTGGCCCTATGCCGGCAAGGACGTGGTCGTGGTGACCAACCGCCCGCTGCAGGAGGCGCCGGATCGCGTGACGGCGCGCGGCGGCGATATCGCGGCGAGCGCGGCGTCGATGGCCTTGATGTGCGCGTCGGTCATCTTCTGCACCTCGTCGCTCCAGCGCTTCACGTCGTCCTGGCTGGCCTCGGCCTTCTTGTCCTTCTCCCAGCCCTTCACCGTCTCCATCCCATCGCGGCGGACGCCGCGGGTGGCGACGCGCGCGGCCTCGGCGTATTTCGCCGCGGTCTTGGCCAGTTCGGTCCGGCGCTCCTGCGTCAGCGGCGGCAGCGGCACGCGGATGACCTGGCCTTCCGCCATCGGATTGAGCCCGAGGCCCGAGTCGCGGATCGCGACCTCCACCTGCTTGGTGATCGAGCGGTCGAAGACCTGCACCGAGAGCAGACCGGGCCCAGCCACCGAGATGTTGGCCACCTGGTTCAGCGGCTGGTTGGTGCCGTAGGCCTCGACGCGGATCGGCTCGAGCAGCGCGGGCGAGGCACGGCCCGTGCGCAGCCCCGCGAACTCCTTCTTCAGCGTCTCCATCGCGCCATCCATGCGGCGCTGCAGGTCGCGCTTCAGCGCCTGGAAATCGGCGGGCATCCCGCTCTCTCCCTTCTTGCTTCCTACTGGTCCACGACCGTCGTGAACTTCCCCTCGCCCTTCATGACGGCGGTGAAAGCGCCCGGCTCGTGGATGTTGAAGACGATGATCGGCAGCTTGTTCTCGCGCGCGAGGCTGATCGCGGCGGCATCCATCACCGCGAGGTCGCGCGCCAGCATGTCGAGATAGGTCAGCGTCACGTAGCGCTCGGCGTTCGGGTTCTTGCGCGGGTCGGCGGAATAGACGCCATCCACCTGCGTACCCTTGAGCAGCGCGTCGCAGCCCATCTCGGCGGCCCGGAGCGCCGCGGCGGTGTCGGTGGTGAAGAAGGGGTTGCCGGTGCCGGCGGCGAAGATCACCACCCTCCCCTTCTCCATGTGCCGGATCGCGCGGCGGCGGATGAAGGGCTCGCAGAGCGAGGCCATGGAGATCGCCGACTGCACCCGGGTCGAGACGCCGGCCTTCTCGAGCCAGTTCTGCATCGCGAGCGCGTTCATCACGGTCGCCAGCATGCCCATGCCGTCGGCCTGGGCGCGGTCCATGCCAGCCGAGGCGCCGGCGACGCCGCGGAAGATGTTGCCGCCGCCGATCACCAGGCAGACCTGCACGCCGAGCGCGACAACGTCCCGGATGTCCTCCGCGATCGCCTTCAGGGTCGCATTGTCCAGCCCGTAGTCGCGCGTGCCCATCAGCGCCTCGCCGGACACCTTGAGCAGGACGCGCTTGTAGCGGGGGGTGTCGGTCATCGGGGCTCCGGACAGGGCGCCAAGGGGCCGGTTTGGGGCCGGGCGGCGCGGCGGCGGAACATAGGCGCGGGGGTGTGGCAACCGCAAGGCAGGCGGGCGCGGCTCCGCCCGCGCGCCGCAGCGCCCCGCACCGCAGGAATCGGAACGGCCCGCGGCGGGCTGCGCCGTGGGCCGTTCAACAAGGCGTGCCGACGGGGCGATGCCCCGCCGGCCGGGCGCATCAGCCCTTGCTCATCGCGGCGACCTCGGCCGCGAAGTCGCCGGTCTCCTTCTGGATGCCCTCGCCGAGCTGGAAGCGGGCGAAGCCGGCGAGCTTGCCGCCCGCCTTCTGCACCACCTGCTTCACCCGGCTCTCGCCGTCATGCACCCAGACCTGCTCCAGCAGGACCACTTCCTCGTAGTACTTGCGGATGCGGCCCTCGATCATCTTCTCGATGATCTCGGGCTTCTTGCCCGAGCCGGCCGCCTGCTCGCGCAGCACCGCCTTCTCGCGCTCGAGCTCCGACATCTCGACGCCCTCGATGTCGAGCGCGGTCGGACGGGTGGCGGCGACATGCATGCCGATCTGGCGGCCCAGCATCTCCATCGCCTCGAGCTCGGACGCCGCCTCGAGCGCCACCAGCACGCCGATCTTGCCGAGGCCCGGCTTCACCGCGTTGTGCACATAGGTCGCGACCGTGCCCGACGGCACGCGCAGCACCTTGGCGCGGCGGATCGTCATGTTCTCGCCGATGGTGGCGATCAGCCGCGTCAGCTCGTCCTGGGTGGAGTGGCCGGTGCCCGGGAAGGTCGCCGACTTCAGCTTCTCGACGTCGTCGCCAACCGAGAGGGCGAGGCCCGCCACCTCGGCCACGAAGGTCTGGAACAGCTCGTTGCGCGCGACGAAGTCGGTCTCGGCGTTCACCTCGACCATCGCGGCGACGTTGGGGCCGGAGGCGACGCCCACCAGGCCCTCGGCGGCGACGCGGCCGGACTTCTTGGCCGCGGCCGAGAGGCCCTTCTTGCGCAGCCAGTCGATCGCGGCCTCCATGTCGCCGCCCGCCTCGGTCAGCGCCTTCTTGCAATCCATCATGCCGGCGCCGGTCCGCTCGCGCAGCTCGCGCACCATCGCCGCGGTGATCTCGGCCATCTCACGTCACTCCCGATCAGGTCGGTTCAATGCAAGGCAGGCCGGGGCGCACCGCCCCGGCCCATGATGTCGGTGGAAAGGCGGGGACGCACCGTCCCCGCTGCCCTCACTCGGCGGCCGGCTGCTCCGCCGGCGCGGCCTCGACGGGCGCTTCCGGCAGGACCTCGTCCGGCACCTGCTCCATCGCGCCGACATCGGCGCCCGAGCTCTGCAGCGCGCCGGCCAGGCCATCCAGCACCGCGCCCGCGACCATATCGCAGTAGAGGTTGATGGCGCGGATCGCGTCGTCGTTGCCCGGGATCGGGAAGGCGATGCCCTGCGGGTCGGCGTTGCTGTCCACCACGGCCACGACCGGGATGCCGAGCTTGTTGGCCTCCTCGATCGCCAGCTTCTCCTTCACCACGTCAATGACGAAGATGATGTCGGGCAGCCCGCCCATGTCCTTGATGCCGCCGAGCGCGCGGTCGAGCTTCTCCTTCTCGCGCGTCAGCATCAGGACCTCCTTCTTGGTCAGGCCCTGCACGTCGCCGCCGAGGCGCTCCTCCATCTGCTTCAGGCGCTTGATGCTGCCCTGGATGGTCTTCCAGTTGGTCAGCATGCCGCCCAGCCAGCGGTGGTTCACGTAGTACTGGCCGCAGCGACCCGCGCTCTCGGCCACGTAGTCCGCCGCCGCCTTCTTGGTGCCGACCATCAGCAGGCGCCCGCCGCCGGCGATCACGTCGCGGATGGCGCGCAGCGCGCGGTCCATCATCGGCACGGTCTGTTGCAGGTCGAGGATGTGGACCTGGTTGCGGACGCCGAAGATGTAGGGCGCCATCCGGGGGTTCCAGCGGCGCGTGTGGTGGCCGAAATGCACGCCGGCCTCGAGCAGGCCGCGCAGGGTGACGTCGGGCATCGCCATCGGGCGAAGATCCTTCTTCCAGTGGTCCGGTTGAGCCTCCGCGGCGCCATCCCCGCCTTCGGAAAAGGTCGGGGACCGGACCCCTCGCCCGAGACCGGGCCGGAAGGGTGCACCGCGTGCGGATTTGCCGCCGCCAGGGAGCCCCGGCGCCGACCGCGGGCTTATGGACCAGCGGCGGGGACGGCGCAAGCGCGCCGCCCGCGCCAGCGCCCACCCGCCCCGCCCCGCCCCGGGCGGCATGGTGTCCCGCTTCGGAACGTCCTGCCCGCAGCCTCGTTGTGGTGGCCACGATGCGCCGCGCGACGGCGCAGCACTCACACCGACAGGAGGCGCGGAAGCATGAGCGATCCGTCCGACACCGGCATGTCCGGCCGACAGCAGCCGTCCGGCTCCGCGATTCCGGGCCAGGCACGCGAGGATCTGCGCGCGGCGGCGCGCGAGGCGCGCATGGCGGCGAACGATGCCGCGACGACCGTGAAGCAGGAAGCCGCCGCCGCGGCCGAAGGCCTGAAGCAGGAAGGCGCCGCGCTGCTCGACACCGCCAAGGAGCGCGCCGAGGGGCTGGCCGAGGATACGAAGCAGGCCGGCGCCGAGCACGCGCAGGGCCTCGCTCGCGCCATCCACCGGGCCGCGGACGAGCTGGAACGCGACAGCCCCCAGGTCGCGCGCCTGGTGCACGACGCCGCCGGCAGCGTCGACGAGATCGCGCGCGCGATCCGCGAGCGCAGCCCGCGCGACATGCTGCGCAGCGCCGAGGATTTCGCGCGCCGGCAGCCGTTCCTCTTCATGGGCGCGGCCGCGCTCGCCGGCTTCGCCGTGGCGCGCTTCGCGCGCAGCTCCGCCGCGCACCGGCGTCACGTCATGGAACGCGACTTCCACGACCGGATGCATGGCCGGGCGGGCCTGCCCGGCGGCGGGATGCACACGGCCGGCGCCGGGATGGGCAGCAGCGCCGGAATGGGCGG
>NZ_JAKJIB010000335.1 GCF_021864505.1 Falsiroseomonas oryziterrae | reverse complement strand
CGTCGCGCCGTGGCGCTGCGCGCCGACCTGGCGCGCGAGGCGGAGGTCGCGCGGCTGGTGCCGGCGGCGCAGGCGGCGCTCGGCCCGCTCGGCGTGCTGGTCAACAACGCCTCCACCTTCGAACGCGACGAGTGGCACGACGCGACGCGCGAAAGCTGGGACCAGCACCTGGAGCCGAACCTCCGGGCGCCCTTCGTGCTGGCGCAGGCGATGGCGAAGGCGCTGCCCGCCGCGGCGGAGGGCGTAGTGGTCAACCTGCTCGACCAGCGCGTCTGGTCGCTGACGCCGCATTTCGTCTCCTACACCGTTTCCAAGGCCGGGCTCTGGGCGCTGACGCAGAGCCTGGCGCTGGCGCTGGCGCCGCGCATCCGGGTGAACGGGATCGGACCGGGCCCTGCCCTGCCCTCGCCGCGGCAGAGCCAGGAGCAGTTCGACCGGCAATGCGCCTCCGTCCCGCTGCGGCGCGGCACCTCGCCCGATGAGGTCGCGGCGGCGCTGCTGGCGATCCTGGCGCTGCCTTCGATGACCGGGCAGATGATCGCGCTGGATGGCGGGCAGCATCTGCAATGGGCGCCTTCGCGCGATCCGGCGGACAGCGCCGAGTGACCTACGTCCCTGATGCCGACCGCCGCCGGCGCGTCGTCTTCGTGCGCGGGCTGGAGCTGATGGCGCGGCTGGGCATCCATCCGCACGAGAAAGCGGCGCCCCAGCGCATCCGGCTAGATGTCGAGCTGCTGGTGGAGGACGAGGCGGCGCCGCACGGGATCGGCCCAGACAGCTTCCCGCGCGTGGTGGACTACCAGCGCCTGGTCGAGCTGGCCCGGTCCGAGGTCGAGACGGGGCATGTGCTGCTGGTCGAGACGCTGGCCGAGCGGATCGCCGCTGCCGCGCTGACGGATCCTCGGGTGGAACGCGCCCGGGTCACGGTGGAGAAACCCGAAGCCTTCCCGGACGTCGAGGCGGTGGGCGTGGTGGTGGAGCGGCGCCGATAGCTGCCGCAGGAGCCATGCGGCGGGCGCAATGGTCACCCGGGGCGCACGGGCTTCGACAAAGCGCTTGATTCAGGTGCGAACAGGCTTGACACGTGGTTTGTCCACTGCCGTCAACGCTTCGTGAGGCGGCCGCCGGGCTCAACCGGAAAGACAGGCTTCGCGACAGGCGTGTGACATCCCGGCGATAAAAAACGTTCCGCATCAATAGCTTGGCCAATATGCCTAGAAACTGGGCAACATCCTGTTGCGCGCAGAAGATCGCGGCTTCAGCGCGCTTCCCCCCCGCCGCTCCACAGACTTGTCCACAGCTTCCGTGGACAAACGTCGAGAGCCCTTGCTCCTCAACGTGATGCGCTCAGGCCATATCGGTGGAGCATGACGACCGAGACCGAAACCCCTGCCGTCGAAGAGCCTACCCCGCCGCAACTGGCAGGCCTCGTCGCCATCGAGACGGCGCTCACCACGCTGCCGCTCAGCCCAGGCGTATACCGAATGCTCGATGCGAAGGGCGAGGCGCTCTACGTCGGCAAGGCGCGCAGCCTGAAGCGGCGCGTCGCTGCCTACACGCAGTTGTCGCGGCTGCCTGAACGCCTCCGCCGCATGGTGCACGAAACGCGCAGCATGGAGGTGGTCACCACCGCCTCCGAGGCGGAGGCGCTGCTGCTCGAGGCGAACCTGATCAAGCGGCTGCGGCCGCGCTACAACATCGTCCTCCGCGACGACAAGTCGTATCCCTGGCTGGTCCTGACGGAGGACCACCCCTATCCGCAGATCGCCAAGCACAGGGGCGAGCGCCGCAAGGGGGCGAGCTACTGGGGGCCCTTCGCCTCCGCCTGGGCGGTGAACCAGACGCTGACCGCGCTGCAGCGCGTCTTCCTGCTGCGCTCCTGTCGCGACACCGTCTTCGACAGCCGCACGCGGCCCTGCCTGCTGTTCCAGATCAAGCGCTGCTCGGCGCCCTGCGTGAAGCGGATTAGCGAGGCCGACTATGCCGGGCTGGTGCGCGAGGCGAAGGAGTACCTTTCCGGCGGGACGCCCAGTGTCCAGCGCCGGCTCGCGCGGGAGATGGAGGAGGCGGCGGAGCGGCTGGAGTTCGAGCGCGCGGCGGCGCTTCGCGATCGCATCCGGGGCCTGACGCATGTGCAGGGCCATGATCGCATCAACATCGAAGGCGTGGGCGACGCCGACGTCGTCGCGCTGCACCAGATGGCCGGCCAGTCCTGCGTGCAGGTGTTCTTCTTCCGGGGCGGGCGCAACAACGGGAACCGGCCCTACTTCCTGTCCCACGCCAGGTCGGAGCAATCGGCGGAGGTGGTGCTCGGCGCCTTCCTGGCCCAGCTCTACGACGACCTGCCGCCGCCGCCCCTGGTGCTGGTCAGCCACGACCCGGCGGATGCCGGGATCCTGGCCGATGCGCTCGCCCTGAAGGCCGGCCGCAAGGTCGAGATCCATCGGCCGCAGCGCGGCGACAAGCGCGCCGTCGTCGAGCATGCCGCCACCAACGCCCGGGAGGCGATCGAGCGCCGCATGGCGGAGGGTGCGGCGCAGTCGGAACTGCTGCAGGGCGTCGCACGGCTCTTCGAGCTTCCGGACGCGCCGGAACGCATCGAGATCTACGACAACAGCCACATCATGGGCACCAACGCCTATGGCGTGATGGTGGTGGCCGGCCCGGCCGGGTTCCTCAAGCAGCACTATCGCAAATACGGCATCAGGGACGCCCGGCCCGGAGACGACTTCGCCATGATGCGCGAGGTCTTCGAGCGGCGCTTCGGGCGGACGCTGAAGGAGGATCCGGAGCGCGAATCGGGCAGCTGGCCCGACCTCGTGCTGATCGACGGCGGCGCCGGGCAGCTCTCCGCCGCCCGGGAGGTGCTGAACGAGATGGGGCTGCACGACATCCCGCTGGCGGCCATCGCCAAGGGCGTGGATCGCGACGCGGGGCGGGAGTGGTTCCACCAGACCGGCAGGGATCCGTTCCAGCTGCCGCCGCGCGATCCGGTGCTCTACTACCTGCAGCGCCTCAGGGACGAGGCGCACCGCTTCGCCATCGCCGCCCATCGGACCGGGCGGTCGAAGGCGCTGGTCCGCAGCGAGCTGGACGACATCCCGGGCGTCGGCAGCGCATTGAAGCGCAAGCTGCTCAACCACTTCGGCTCCGCCCGCGGGGTCCGCAACGCGGCGCTCGAGGATCTCGAGAAGGCGCCCGGCATCGGGCCGGCGGTGGCGCGGAAGATCTACGGGCATTTCCACCCGGCGGAGGGGTGACCGCCGGTCCGGGCGGCCGGGTCCGCGTTGAGGTCGCGTCGCGCCTCGCCCAGGCACGGGTCGTCTGCTAGACGGGAACCGACATGCCGACCGACCTGCCGAATCTGCTGACGCTGTCGCGCATCGCCGCCATTCCGTTGCTGGTGGCCCTGGCGCTGGCGGGCAACCCATGGGCCGACTTCGGCGCCTGCGTGGTGTTCTCGGCCGCGGCGATCACCGACTACTTCGACGGCAAGCTTGCGCGGGAGCGGCAGCAGATCAGCAACTTCGGCCGCATGCTGGACCCGATCGCCGACAAGCTGCTGGTCGGCGCGGCACTGATGCTGCTGGCGGGGACGGAGCGCCTGACCGTCTTCGGCCTGCTTCCGGCGATCGTGATCCTTCTGCGCGAGATCCTGGTCTCCGGGCTGCGGGAGTATCTCGCGGGCCTTGCCGTCGGTCTGCCGGTGACGAAGCTGGCCAAGTGGAAGACGGGCTTCCAGATGGGCGCGCTCGGCACGCTGCTGGCCGGCGACAGCGCGGCGTCGGTGCTGCACCTGTCCTTCCTGCCGGTTTCGCTGATCGGCGAGCTGATGCTCTGGACCGCGGCGGCGCTCACGCTCGTCACGGGGTGGGACTACCTCCAGGCCGGGCTGCGCCATGCGGGCGGACCGTCCCAGCGCGATGCCTCGCAGCCACGGGAACCGGCGCGCCCTTGAGGGTTCGGGAAGGGCAGCGCATCTTGCTGAAAATGCTGTTCGGGAAGGCTCCCATGACCTCCGTCACGCGGCGCGCGCCGGCCGGCGTCGTTCTCGGCCTCACCCTGGCACTCGGGGCCTGCTCGGCCCCCGGGACGGGCTTCGGCGAGTCGAGCTGGTCCCCGATGGGCGGACCCTGGCTGCCGGGTGCGGCGGCCCGCAGCCCCGCCATGACGGACAGCCTGACCGCGCAGCGCGTCCGCGGCGGCGAGCCGGAATTCGCCCCGCTGCTCGCCGAGGCCGGCAATGTCTGGCCGGCGCAGGAAGCGCCGCGGCCCACGCTGCTCGGCAGCCCGGAGGAGGCGTTCCGCAACGTGCCGGACTACCGGCCAACCTTCGTGCCGGGTGCAAGCCCCGCCCGTTCGCCGGTGCCGACGCCCGGCCTGCCGGGCGCGGACCGGCCGGGCGGCCTCGGCGCCGGCCTGCCGCCGCCGGAGCCACCTGTGGCGCGGGC
>NZ_JAKJIB010000334.1 GCF_021864505.1 Falsiroseomonas oryziterrae | reverse complement strand
TGCGCAACCCCGTGCAGCGCCGGCGCGATGCTGCGGCACCCTGCCGCGTCCTCGGCGGCGAAGCAGCGCGGCGCGAAGGCGCAGCCGGGCGGCCGGCGGGCCGGATCGGGAGGGCTGCCGGCGATCGGCGCCAGCGCCGTACCTGCGGGCGAGTCGAGGTCCGGGATGCTTCGGAAGAGCGAGATCGTGTAGGGGTGGCGCGGCGCGGCGAAGACCTGTTCGACCGTGCCGGTCTCCACCACCCGCCCCGCATACATCACGGCCACCCGATCGGCCTGGCGCGCGACCACGCCAAGGTCGTGCGTGATCAGCACCATCGCCATCCCCTCCGCCGCGCGCAGTTCGCCGAGCAGGTCCAGCACCTGCGCTTGCACGGTCACGTCGAGCGCCGTGGTCGGCTCGTCCGCCACCAGCACGCGGGGCCCGAGCGCGATCGCCATGGCGATCAGCACGCGCTGGCGCATGCCGCCCGAGAACTGGTGCGGGTAGTCGTCCAGGCGCCGGGCAGGGTCCGGGATCTGCACCCGCGCCAGCAATTCCACCGCCCGGTCGCGGGCGGCGCGGCGCGTGAGCGGCAGGTGCGCGCGCAGCACCTCGGCGATCTGCTCGCCCACGGTGAAGACGGGGTTGAGACCGGTCAGCGGGTCCTGGAAGACCATGCCGATCCGCGCCCCGCGCATCCGGCGCAGCTCCTCCTGTCCCAGCCGCAGCAGATCGACGCCTTCCAGCAGCGCCTCGCCCGCGATCACGCGGCCCGGCTTCGGCAGCAGGCCGAGCGCCGAGGTGAAGGTGACCGTCTTGCCCGATCCGCTCTCGCCCACCACGGCGAGCGTCTCGCCGGCGCGCACCTCGAGCGAGACGTCCTCCACCAGGCGCACGGCGCCGGACTCGCCGGGTACGGCGGCAGTCAGGCCGCGCAGCTCGAAGGCGCTCACAGCAGCTTTCCCGTGTTGCGCCGCATCTGCGGATCGAGCGTGTCGCGCAGCCCGTCGCCGAGCAGGTTCAGCGCCACCACCGTGAAGGCGATGCAGAGCCCGGCGGAGATCGAGATGAGCGGATTGGTGGTGATGGAGGTCTGCCCCTCGGAGATCACGTTGCCCCAGGTCGGCGTCGGCGGCTGGACCCCGAGGCCGAGGAAGGAAAGGCCGGCCTCCGCCAGGATCGCCGTGGCCGCGCTGACGGTCGCCACGACGATCACCGGCGGCAGGGCGTTCGGGATCACGTGGCGCAGCACGATCCGCCAGTGCGACAGGCCGATGGCGCGCGACGCCTCTATGAAGGGGCGCGGGCGGATGGTGAGCACGACCGAGCGCATCACGGCCGCGACGCGCGGCGTGTAGGCGATGGCCACCGCCAGGATGATGGAGTCGAGCGTGTTGCCGCGCGCCGCGACCAGGGCGAGCGCCAGCAGGAAGGAAGGGAAGGCCAGCAGGATGTCGATCACCGCGACCAGCGCGCGCTCCACCCAGCCGCCGGCATAGCCCGCGACGGCGCCGAGGATGGTGCCGGCGCTGAGCGAGATCAGGACCACGAAGAAGCCGACCTGCAGCGACACCTGCGTGCCGTGGATCAGCCGCGACAGCACGCAGCGGCCGAACTGGTCGGTCCCCAGCGGGTAGGTCGCCGAAGGGGGCGCGAGCGAGTTCATCAGGTCGGTGCGCAGCGGCGAATGCGGCGCGATCCAGGGGGCGAGCAGGGCCACCAGCACCAGGATGACGATCCCCACGAGACCGATCACGAAGCCCGGATGCCGCGCATAGCGGCGGAAGGCCGCGCGGCGCCGCGCCGCGGCTTCCTGCCGCGCCTCGGCGTCGTCGAAGGTGATGCTCATCGGCGCCGCAGCCTCGGGTCGATCGCGCCATAGACGAGATCGAGCAACGTGTTGAGGATGACGACCGCGGCCGCGAGCACCAGCACGCCGGCTTGCACGAGCTGGTAGTCGCGCGCCAGGATGGCCTTGAGGATGGTGGAGCCGAGGCCGGGGCGGCTGAACACCGCCTCCACCAGGATCGCGTTGCCGAGCGACCACGCGAAGGTCACCCCGATCACCGCCAGGATGGGAATGAGGGCGTTGCGGAAGGCAAGCTTCCAGACGATCCGGCGCTCCGGCACGCCCATGGCGCGCGCCACGCGGATGTGGTCCTGGCCGAGCACCTCCAGCATGGTGGAGCGCGTCAGCCGCGCGATGTAGGCCGCCACCGACGCGCCGAGCACCAGCGCGGGCAGGGCGATGTGGTGCAGCGCCGTCCAGAAGCCCGGCTCGCTCGACGCGCCAAGCGTCGGGAACAGGCGGAACTCATGCGACAGCAGCAGGATGGCGACCAGCCCGACCCAGAACACCGGGAAGGAAATGCCGCCGAGCGCGACCAGCATCACCGCGACGTCCACGGCGCTGCCCTGCCGCACCGCGGCGACGATCCCGAGCGGCACGCCCACCAGGATGGCGACCAGCATGCCGAGCACCGCCAGCGCGGCCGAGGGCGGCACCGCCGCCATGATCTCGGCCAGCGCCGGCTGGCCCGTCACGACGGACATGCCGAGCTCGCCGCGGGCCGCGCCGGCGAGGAAGACGAGGTATTGCTGCCAGACCGGCAGGTCGAGCCCGAGGCGCGTGCGCAGCGTGGCGAGCGCCTCGGCGGTCGCGAAGTCGCCCAGCATGTAGAGGGCGGGATCGCCCGGGATGGCCCGCATCAGGAAGAAGGCCACCGTGACGATCCCGACCAGCGCGACGGCGAGCTGGCCGGCGCAACGGGCGACGTAGAGCAGCATCAGGACGTCCGGAGCGAGACCGGCGTGACGTTGACGGTGAACAGGCTGTTCTGCACGAAGCCTTGAACCGTCGGGCCATGCGCGATGAACAGCCGGTCCGCGTAGAGCGGGATCACCGGCAGGTCCTCCATCGTCTGCCGCAGCAGGCGGTTGTAGACGGCGCGGCGCCCGGCAAGGTCCGGCGCACGCGCGGCTTCCGCCAGCAGCTCGTCCGCGCGGTCGTAGCGCGAGGTGTTGAGCCCCGGCGGATGGCTGCGCGTGTGGTAGAGCGTGACCAGGGGGCTGTCCGGGTCGGGCGGGCCGACGACCGCGGTGATGCAGGACTGCACGTTGCCGCTGCTGCGCGCCTGCACATAGGCGCCGCGCTCGAGCACGCGCACCGTGGCCTGGATGCCGACCTGCTGCAGGTCGTTGGCCAGCGCCACCGGGAAGCGGTCGAAGGGGTTGAGGCCGACCGTCGTGATCTCGAAGCGGAAGTTGGAGACATTCGCCTCGCGCAGCAGGGCGCGGGCGCGATCGGGGTCGAAGGCGTAGCGCGGCACGCCCTCCTCGCTGAACTCCTGGAAGGTCGAGGTCAGCACGCTCGTCGCCTCGAACTTGGTGCCGCGGAAGAAGCCGTCGATCAGCGCGCGGCGGTTCATCGCATGCGCCATCGCCCGGCGCACGCGCACGTCGCGCAGCGGCCCGGCGGTGGTGTTCAGCACCAGGTTGACCGTGTTGTTGGCCGGCCGGTCGAGCACCGTGACGCCCTGCGCGCGGCGCAGCCGCTCGATCACCTCCGGCGCCTGCAGCGCGTAGAAGATGTCGAGCTCGCGGTTCTCGAGCGCGATGGCCGCCGCCGTCTCGTCGCGTACGATGCGAAAGACCACCTCCGACAGCGTGGACGGGCCGGCGAAGTAGTCCGGATTGGCCGACAGCCGCACCTCGTTGCCCGCCGTCCAGCGCTCGAACACGAAGGGCCCGGTGCCGATCGGGTTCATACTGTAGCGCTCGCCGATCTCGGTGACCGCGCGGCGCGAGACGATCCAGCCCTGGTTGAAGGCGCAGAGCTTGTGGAGGAAGCCGGAATTCGGCGCGTCGAGCACCAGGCGGACCGTCATCGGATCCGGAGTCTGGATCTCCCGGAGGCCGGCGAACTGGCCGCGGTAGAGGCTGCCCGTCGCGGGATCGAGCACGCGCTCGAAGGAGAACTTCACGTCGTCCGAGGTGAAGGCGCCGTAGCCCTTGTGCCAGGTGACGTTCGGGCGCAGGCGGAAGGTCCAGACCGTGCCGTCGGCCGAGACCTCGTGGCTGCTCGCCAGGTCGGGCACGATCGCGTTGGTGCGCTGATCGTACTGCACGAGGCCGTTGTAGATGTGGCTCGCGATGGACTGGTTCTCGTTCTGGAAGATGCGCGCCGGATCCAGCTGCGAGATGTCGGATCCGAAGCGCACGCGCAGCGTGCGCGCGCCCTGCGCCAGCACGGGCGCGCCGAAGGCCCCGCCCAGCGCGAGCCCCGCCGCGCCTGCCATCAATCCGCGCCGGCCGAAGCCGCGCCCGTTCTCGTCAACCATCTTTCCGCTCTCCCGTCTGTTGGTTGTCCTCGGCCGCGGGGTTCGCGGGCCGCAGTTCCTTCGGCCAGTCGCGCGGCAGCCGCGCGCCGGCAGCCGCCATCGCGGCGGCGAGTTCGGCCGCGCGGGCGGCCCAGGCCTCGTTCATGCCG
>NZ_JAKJIB010000333.1 GCF_021864505.1 Falsiroseomonas oryziterrae | reverse complement strand
GCTGGTGGAGCGCGCCGCCGGCGATCCGTGGTGGGCCGTCACGACCGCCCTGTCCGCCTGGCTCGGCACCGCGCGCCCCGAGGTGGTGCTGCGCGACGTGGCCCCCTCCTGCGGCCCGGCGATCGAGGCCGCGCGGCCCTACCTGTCGCGCGGCTGAGCCGGGCGCGATCTGCCCCCGGGCGCGGGGCGCATTGCGAAGACTCCATCCACCGGCAAGATACGGGCGACGGCCGAGCCCGCATGATCCCTGCCTGGGAAGGTTGGGAGACGGGCCATGAGCCTCTTCGTGTCACGGCGCGCCGTGCTCGGCGCCGGCCTCGCGCTGCCCTTCGTCCGCACGGCGCGGGCGCAGCAGACGCTGGAATGGGTCGCAGGCTCGGTCGGCGGCGGCTGGTACACCATGGCTGCCGGCCTCTCCTCGCTGATCGCGGAAGAGAACCCCGATCTCCGCATCCGCGTCGTGCCGGGCGGCGGCCTCGCCAACTCCACCCGCGTCAACAACAACCAGTCGCCGCTCGGCTGGGGCATCGACACCTTCACCGCCGCCGCGGCGAAGGGCGAGGACCCCTACAGTGCGCGCCACGAGAACCTGCGCAGCCTCGGCACCGGCTACAGCCCGACCGAGCACAACCTGGTCCGCGCGGTGGGGCAGGGGCCGGAGGACATGCGCGGCATCCTGACGCAGCGCGGCCTCCGCATCGCCTGCCCGCAGCGGTCGAGCACGGACGAAATGACCCTGCAGCGCATCCTGCGCTTCCTCGGCACCTCGCCCGACCAGATCCGCGCCAATGGCGGCCGCTACCTCAACGGCAGCTATGCCGACATTGCCGCCGCCTACGCGGACGGCCAGGTGGACTACCTCTACGCCGCGCTCGCCAAGCCGGCCGCGATCCTGACCGAGATCGGGCAGGGGCGGCGCGCCTCGCGCCTCGTCGGCTTCCCCGATGACGTGCGGAAGCACCTCATCGACAGCTTCGCCTATGCGGAAGGTACGCTGCCCGCTGCCACCTATCCGACGCTGCAGGATCGCGACCTGATGGTCACGACGATGGACAGCGTGATCCTGGTGCACGCATCCGTGTCGGACGAGGCCGCCTACCGCATCACCCGCACGCTGATCCGCAACCGCGGGCAGCGCCTGGTCTCGATCCACGCCTCGATGGGGGCCTGGGATCCGCGCACCTCCTGGCGCTATGCCGGCGTGCCGCTGCATCCCGGCGCCGCGCGCGCCTTCCGCGAAGCGGGGGTGATGCCCGCCGCTTGAAGCCCCACGACGTCGCTGCGCGCCGTCGCGGGGACCCCGGTCTTGGCGCCTGATCCTGCCGTGACGCCTCAGCCTGGCGAGGCAAAGCCTCGCCAGGGCACCGAGGGGCGGATGGTCCTGCCGGCTGGTCGCGCATGAGGGAGTTGCGCGGCCCGCTCCGATGGATCTGCTGGGCCTGGGCTGCAGCCGCCGCCGCCGTGCATCTCTATTTCGGCGGCTTCGGCTTTCCCGAGCCGATCCAGATGCGCGGCCTCCACCTGCTGGTGTTCACACCGCTGCTCTTCCTGCTCTACCCGGCGACCTCACGCTCGCCGAAGCATCGCCCATCCGTCCTCGATTGGGCCTGGGCCGCGGCCTCCGCGGCGCCGCATGCCTGGGTGATGTGGAACTGGATGGCGGTCGCCGACCGCATGGAATACGTCGACCCCTTCACGCCCACGATGATGGTGCTGGGCATCACCTGCATCGTCACGCTGCTCGAGGCGATCCGCCGCGCGGTCGAACCCGGCCTCGCCTGGATGGTCGCCGGGTCGCTGGTCTACATGCAGTGGGGATACCTCGTGCCCGGCGTCCTCAACGCGCGCCCCTTCAGCCCGGCCGAGATCGTCGAGGCGTCCTGGCTCGTGCCGACGGCCGGCGGCGTCTACGGCCCGCTCACCGGCATCGTCGCCACCACCATCGCCGTCTTCATCCTGTTCGGCGCCTTCATGCAGGGCAGCGGGACGGGCCGGCTCTTCTCCAACCTCGGCGCCGCCGTGGCCGGGCGATACTCCGGCGGGCCCGCCAAGGTCGCCGTCGTCACCTCCGGCCTCTTCGGCACGATGAGCGGGAGCAGCGTCTCGAACGTCATCACCACCGGCGCCATGACCATCCCGCTGATGGTCCGCCTCGGCTACCGCCCCGCCGTCGCCGGCGGGATCGAGAGCGCGGCGAGCGTCGGCGGCGCGCTCATGCCGCCCGTGATGGGCGCGGCCGCCTTCGTCATGGCCGAGATCACCAACATCCCCTATGGCGAGATCGTCGTCGCGGCGGCCATCGGCGCCGGCCTCTACTACTTCGCCATCCTCGCCGCTGTGCATTTCGAGGCGAAGAAGCTCGGCATCGAGGCGATGGCGCTGAAGGACATCCCCGCCTGGCGCGAGGTCCTGGCCGACGCGCATCTCGTGCTGCCCATCGCGGTGCTCGTGTACCTCATGATGGAGCGCTGGTCGGGCAACTACGCCGCCTTCTGCGCCACCATCGCCATGGTCGCGGTCGCCATGCTGAAGCGCCGCACCCGCATGTCCTGGCGCGACATCCTCGACAGCTTCGCCAATGCCGGCCTGACGATGGCGCCGCTCGCGGTCGCCATCGCCGGCGCGGGCATCGTCGTCTCCGCGCTGACCGCCACCGGCATGGTCGTGGCCTTCGGCGGCATCATCAAGCAGATGGCCGGCGGCAACCTCGGCCTGCTGCTGGTGCTGCTCGCGCTGACGGTCCTCGTGCTCGGCCTCGGCATCCCGACCACGCCCTCCTACATCATCGCCGCCGCGATCGGCGTCCCGCAGGTGCTGGAGCTCGGCCGGCCGCTCGGCATCGATCCGCTGCAGGCGCATCTCTTCACCTTCTACTTCGCGGTTATCGCCGACGCGACGCCGCCGGTCGCCGCCGCCGCCTTCGCCGCCGCCGCCATCGCCAAGGCGAGCCCGACCATCACCTCCGTCCACGCGACGCGCTTCGGCATCGCCGGCTTCACCGTCGGCTTCGCCTTCATCTACGACCCTGGCATCATGCTGCGCGGCTCGCTGCTCGACATCGCGACCGCCACCGCCATCCAGCTCGCGGCGCTGACGCTCATCACCTCCGCCTATGCCGGCTTCCTGCTCGCGCCGGTCAACATCCTGCTGCGCCTCCTGATGGGCGCTGCAGGCCTGGCGGCCGCCTTCGCGCATGTCCTGGACGACACGACGCGCCTCCTGATCGGCGCGGCGACACTCGGCGGCGTCGCCGCCCTGCAATGGCTGGCGGCCCGCGCCGCGCAGCCCGAACCGGGAGAACGGGAATGATCAAGCGCACGCTGCTCGCCCTCGGCGCCGCCGCCCTGCTGACCGCGCCGGCCCTCGCGCAGACGATGGCGCCACCCGGGCCGACGCTGACCGCCACCCGCGCCAAGGGCGTCGTCGATTGCGGCGCCCATCCCGGCGCACCCGGCTTCGGCGTCACCGACAGCCGCGGCACCTATGTCGGGCTCGAGGCCGACACCTGCCGCGCCGTCGCCGCCGCCATCTTCGGCGACGGCAACCGCGTTCGCTTCACCGTCGTCACCTCCGCGGCGCGCCTGCCGGCGCTGCAATCGGGCCAGATCGACCTGCTGCCGCGCACCACCACCTGGACCCAGTCGCGCGACACCGCGAACGGGCTCAACTTCACCGCCGTCACCTTCTACGACGGCCAGGGCTTCCTGGTCCGCCGCAGCCTCAACCTCCAGCGCGCCACCCAGCTCGACGGCGCCTCCATCTGCGTGACTTCCGGCACCACCAACGAGCTGAACCTGGCCGACTGGGCGCGCAGCAACCGCGTTAGCATCCGCCCCGTCGTCTTCGAGCAGAACGACGAGACCCGCATCGCCTACGAGAGCGGCCGCTGCGACGCCTTCTCGACCGACGCCTCCCAGCTCGCCGGCATCCGCAGCGCGCTGCCGCGGCCCAACGAGCACGTCGTGCTGCCCGACATCATCTCGAAGGAGCCGCTCGCGCCCGCCGTCCGCCACGGCGACGACCAGTGGTTCGACATCGTGCGTTGGACGATCTACGCGCTGATCGAGGCCGAGGAACTCGGCGTCACCCAGGCCAATGTGGACGAGATGCTGCGCAGCGAACGCCCCGAGATCCGCCGCCTGCTCGGCGTCTCCGGCGACCACGGGCCCTTCATGGGCCTCGACCGGCGCTGGGCCTACAACGCGATCAAGGCGGTCGGGAACTACGGCGAGATCTTCGAACGCCACCTCGGCCGCAACACGCCGATCGGCCTTTCCCGCGGCCTGAACGACCTCTGGACCCGCGGCGGGCTGATGTACGCCCCGCCGGTGCGCTGAGGGCAGGGCGCGCCGCAGGGGGGCCTTGCCCCCCTGCACCCCCCACCAGGAGCCTGGAGGCTCCTGGACCTGCGTCAGTGTAGCGCCGGGAGGGAGGGGGCACTTCGGCCCCCTCCCTCCCGGCGCTGAAAAACAGATGGCTGG
>NZ_JAKJIB010000332.1 GCF_021864505.1 Falsiroseomonas oryziterrae | reverse complement strand
ACCCATGAATTTATGGCTGGGAGGGAGGGGGCCGCGGCCCCCTCCCTCCCAGCCATGACTGATCGAGGTCCAGGAGCCCGCCGGCTCCTGCCGGGAGGGGTTCGGGGAGGGCAGCGCCCTCCCCGCGGCCGCGCCGCCGACGACCTGGGCGACGCCTGATGCGCACCTTGACGGTCGCGTGCGGCGACTATGACCGGGTGCGGCCGCTCTTCGACGGCCGCGTCGCGGTCGAGGGCGTGCGCCTGGTGCATGTGCCGCTGCCGTCCGAGCAGAGTTTTCCGCGCGCGGTGACGCGGGCGGAGTTCGATGTCAGCGAGCTGTCGCTCTCGTCGCAGCTCATCCAGCTGTCGCGCGGCGAGGCACGGTATGTCGCGCTGCCCGTGCCGGTCGCGCGCGCCTTCCGGCATGGCTGCATCTACCTGCGGCGCGACGCGGGCATCGCGGGGCCAAAGGACCTGGAAGGCCGGCGCGTCGGGGTGCCGGAATACGGGATGACGATGGCGCTCTGGCTGCGCGGGATCCTCGCCGACGACCATGGCGTGGACGTCAACGGCATCGCCTGGTGCACCGCGGGCACCAACGTGGCGGGGCGGCGGGAGCGGCTGAAGCTGGAACTCCCGCAGGGGTTCGACGTCGCGCCGCTGCCGGAGGGCGCGACGCTGGATGCGGCGCTGCTGGCGGGCGAGCTGGATGCGGTGATGTCGCCGACGCCGCCCGCCTCCTTCGCCGCCGGCGATCCGCGCGTGGTGCGGCTGTTCCCCGATCCGCGCGCGGCGGCCGAGGCGTGGTGCCGGCGGACGGGCTTCTTCCCGACGATGCACCTGATCGGGGTGCGGCGGGAGGTGCTGGAGGCGGTGCCCGGTCTGGCGCGCGCGCTGTTTGACGGCTTCCTCGCCGCCAAGCGCGCGGCGGAGGCGGCGTGGGTGGAGACGCTGGCGAAGAGTTCGCCGGCGACGATGTTCCCCTTCCTGGCGGAGGAGTGGGACGCGATGCGGGCGCTGCTCGGGCCCGATCCCTGGCGCTACGGCGTCGCCGCCAACCGCGCGGAGTTCGCAGCGCTCTGCCGCTGGTCGCACGCGCAGGGGCTGGCGCGGCGGGAGCTGGCGGTGGAGGAGATCTTCGCGGCGGAGACGCTGGGGAGCTGAGGCGGGACGGTCGAACCCCCACCCGGCGGCTTCGCCGCCACCCTCCCCCGCAGGCGGGAGAGGGGTTTAGGGCGTGATGCCGGCGGCGCGCACGATGGGCGCGAAGGCGGCGAGTTCGGACTGCACGAAGCGGGTATAGGCCTCCGGCGTGCTCTCGGGCGGGGGCGCGCCGAGCAGCTCCTCGAAGCGCGCCACGGTCGCGGGATCGGCCAGCGTCGCGCGGGTCTCGGCGGCCAGCCGCTGCACGATGGCGGGCGGCAGGCCGGCCGGGCCTGAGAGGCCGAACCAGGCGGCGCTGACGACCTCGACGCCCGCTTCGGTCAGCGTGGGCAGGTCGGGGAAGAGGCCGGCGCGCGTCGCGCTGGTGACCGCCATGCCGCGCAGCGCGCCGGCGCGCACATGCGGGCCGGCGGAGGGCAGGCTGTCCAGCATGGCGGGGACGTTGCCCGCGATGGTGTCGGTCAGCGCCGGCCCCGCGCCGCGATAGGGGATCGCGTTGACGCGCACGCCGAGCGCGAGGCCGAGCCGCACGCCAGCGAGATGGCTCGAGGTGCCGATGCCGGCCACGGCGAAGTCCAACTCCCCGGCGGCGCGCGCGCGGTCGAGGAAGTCGCGCAGGTTCTGCGCCGGATGGGCGCGCGTAACGACGAGGATGGAGGGCGAGGTGGCGACGAGCGCGACATGGGTGAAGTCGCGCATCGGGTCGTAGGGGATCTGCGGATAGAGCGCGGGCGAGACGCCATGCGAGGTGGAGTTCGACATCAGCAGCGTGTGCCCGTCCGGCTGCGCCTGCGCCACTGCCGCGGCGCCGATCGTGGCACCCGCGCCGGCGCGGTTCTCCACCACCACCGGCTGGCCGAGCCGCGGGCCGAGACGCTCGGCGAGCAGGCGCGCCATCACGTCGGTGGTGCCGCCGGGGGCGAAGGGCACGACGAGGCGGATGGGACGGGACGGCCAAGCCTGCGCGCGCGCGGGCGCGGCGAAAAGGGCAAGCGGCGTGGCGAGCAGCGCGCGGCGCGGCGTCATGGGCGTGTCCTCCGCCGCAAGCTTCGCCCTGCTTGCGGCGGGGGCGCAACGGGGGCACCGTCCGCGCCAAGAGCAACCGGAGGGAACCATGCTCACCCGTCGCCGCCTCGGCCTGCTGGCCGCGCCGCTGATGCTGCCTGCCGTCGCGCGGGCCCAAGGCCAGTGGCCGGACCGCGCCGTCACCCTCGTCGTGCCCTGGGCAGCGGGCGGATCGACCGACGCGGTGGCGCGCATCCTGGCGCAGCGCCTGTCGCAGGACACCGGGCGCAGCTTCGTGGTGGACAACCGCACCGGCGCCAACGGCACGATCGGCTTCAACAGCGTGGCACGCGCGCGGCCCGACGGCACGACGCTGCTGGTCTCGACCGTCAGCACCTATGCGATGGCGCCCTGGCTCTACCAGCTGCCCTACGACAACGAGCGCGACTTCGTGGGCATCGGGCGGCTGGCGGCGATGCCCATCATCATGGTGGTGAACCCGGCCTTCCCGGCGCGGAACGTGCAGGAATTCGTGCAGCTCGCGCGGCAGCCGAACCACCGCATCACCTATGCCAATTCGGGCACCGGCAGCTCCACCCATCTCGCCACCGAGCTCTTCCTGCAGGAGGCGCGGATCGAGATCCCGGATGTCGGCTATCGCGGCGGCGGGCCGGCCGTGCAGGCGGTGCTGGCGAACGAGACGCCGATGGTCTTCCAGGCGGCGTCCGGCATCCTGCCGCAGATCCAGGCCGGAACGCTGCGGGCGTTGGGTGTCGCGAGCGCGGAGCGCAGCCCGCTGGCGCCCGAGATCCCGACCTTCGCCGAGCAGGGGTTCCGGGGCGTCGTCGTGGAAGAACACATCGCGCTGCAGGGGCCGGCCGGGCTGCCGCCCGAGATCGTCCGCCGCGCGCATGAGGTGGCGAAGGCGGCGATGGAGGCGCAGGAGACGCGCCAGCGCCTGGCGACGCTCGCCGTGGTGCCGACGGTCGGCACGCCGGAGGAGTGGCCGGCCTATTTCGCCGCCGAGAACGCCAAGTGGCGCGACATGATCAGGGCGCGCAACATCCGCGTGCAGTGACGGGAGCCTCACGATGGCCGCGCAGATCGACTACTACCTCTCGCTCAACAGCCCCTGGACGCATCTGGGGGCGGCGCGGATCGAGGCGATCGCGCGCGAGCACGGCGCGGTGCTGCGCCCCTATCCGGTGGATCTGCGGGCGGTGATCTTCCCCGCGTCGGGCGGGCTGCCGCTGCCGCAGCGCAGCCCGCAGCGCCAAGCCTACAGGATGGCGGAGCTCCGGCGCTGGCGGAGCTTCCTCGACATCCCGATCGAGCTGGACCCGACGCATTTCCCCTTCGACGAGACGCTGGCCGCGCAATGCGTCATTGCGGTGCGGGAACTGAAGTCGGATGCGCAGGCGGTCGCGCTGGCGCATCGCATCCTGAAGGCGCTGTGGGAGGAGGAGCGGAATCCGGGCCACCGCGACGTGCTGGCGGAGCTGATCGCCGAGGTGCGGCTCGATCCTGCCTGGCTGCTCAAGGAAGCCGATCGCGACGAATGGGTGCGGCAGCGGCGCGAGGACAGCGAGGCGGCGCTGGCGCGCGGCGTCTTCGGCGCGCCGAGCTACGTGATCGAGGACGAGATCTTCTGGGGCCAGGACCGGCTGGATTTCGTCGCGCGCGAGTTGGCGGGCAGGTAGCGCGCCCGCACGGCGCTCCTGGCGAGGTCCCCCACTCCGACCAGCCGGCGTAAGCGGCGGCAAGCCGCCGCTGACCCTGGTGTCCAACGCCGTTGGCGTCGCCCCCCCCGCTACGCGGGAGAGGGAGAGGCGGGGCCGGCCTGTTCGAGCATGCGCAGCGCGATCTCGCGCTCGCCCAGCACCGTGGTCGTCGCGCCGAGACCGGCCAGGTGCGCGACCGCCTCCTCAGAATGGGCACGGGCCAGGATCTCGAGCCGCGGGTTGGCGGCGCGCGCCTGATGCACGACCTGGCCGGCCTCGAAGGCCTCCGGCACGGTGCAGAAGAGACGGCGCGCGGCGGTGAGGTTGGCGGCAGCGAGCACTTCGGGATCGGCGGCATTGCCGACCAGCACCTCGGCGCCGGCCTCGCGTGCCGCCTCGGCGCGGTCGTCCTCCGTCGTGACGACGAGCAGCGGGCGGCCGGCGGCGAGCAGGGCCGGCGCGATGAGGGATCCGACGCGGCCGTAGCCGATCAGCACGTCGTGGTCGGTGAGTGTCGTCGTCGATGGCGGCTCGGGCTCCGCCGGCGGCGCGGGCGCCGGCGCCAGCTCCACGGCCGGCGTCGGTGCGGGCGCCGCGGGCGCCGGGGCCTTGGGCTG
>NZ_JAKJIB010000331.1 GCF_021864505.1 Falsiroseomonas oryziterrae | reverse complement strand
CCCGGACGCCTTCGCCGAGCTGCGCGCCAAGAGCCCGCGCTTCGCCCGCGCGCTGGCGATGGCCGCGCATGCCGCCGCGGCGAGCGACCTCGGCGTGCTGCGCGCGGCGGTGGACACGCTCGATCCCGGCCCCTGGCTCGACCGCGCCGGCGCGACCTCTCGCCCCGGACGACGGGAGGAGCTGATGGCTGTGGCCGAGGCGCTGGAGCGGCTGGACCTCTCCGCCCCGGTGCGACGGATGTTCCGCCGCCTGCAGGCCGACCACCTGGCGCTGCGCGCCGCCTGGCCGGACCTGCCGCGCATGGCGGACAGGCTGGTGCTGCTGCATGCGCTGCGGCTGGCCCTGATCCACCGGATCTGGCTGCTGGCGGTGAAGCTGCCGGAGTTCAGCCCGCGCCACGGCGCGACGCGCGAGGGCGTGCTGCGCGGCATCCTGCAGCTGGACGTGGAGCGGGCGCTCGCCTTGCTCGGCGAGGTGTTCCCCGCCGCCGCCGACCCCTCCGCGGGCCTGGATTTCGCCGAACCCGCTCCGCCGCGCGAGGGGGCGAGCTATGCGCGGGAGCATGCCGACCTGTTCGCGCCGATGGGGGCGCTCTTCGCGCTGGTGCGGGAATGCTCGGCCGCGATCGCGCACGAGGTCGGCGCCTTCGGCTGAGCGCCGCTTGCGAAGGCGTTCATGACAAAGCTATGACGTTTTGATGACGGCGCGGAATGCGCCGCGTGGAGGAAGATCGTCATGCGCCAGACGCGCCGTTCCCTGTTTGCAGCTGGTGCGGCCGCGGCCGCCGCCGGCACGCTGCCTTCCACCCCGGTCCAGGCCCAGGCCCCTGCCCCCGCCCCGACCCAGGCGGCCACTGGCAATGTCATCTTCTGCCATCCCGACGGAGCGGGGCTGAATGTGTGGAACGCGATCCGCATGGTCACCGTCGGCCCGGACGGGCGCACCAACTGGGACCGGCTGCCGGCGACCGCGATCTATCTCGGCCACATGAAGGACGCACTGACCGGCACCAGCCATGGCGGCGCGACCACGCATGCCTATGGCGTGAAGGTGCAGGCCGACAGCTTCGGGCAGGATGGCAACACGCCCATCGCCGGCGCGTCCGGCTTCCAGGGCTCCATCGCGCAGGAAGCGATGGCGCGCGGCAAGGCGGTCGGCCTCGTGCAGACCGGCGCCGCCTATGAGCCGGGGACGGCCGCCTTCGTCGCCTCCACCGCGCGGCGCAACAGCCTCGAGGAGATCACGCGGCTCGTCGCCGAGAGCGGCGTGCCGGTGCATCTCGCGGGCGGCGAACGCTGGTACCTGCCGCGCGGCACGCAGGGCCGCTTCGGGGAGGGCGCCCGCACCGATGGCCGCAACCTCGTCGAGGAGCTGCGCGCCAAGGGCTACACGCTGGTCTTCACGAAGGAGGAGCTGGCCGCGCTGCCGCCGACCGCGACGCGGGTCTGGGGCATCTTCGCGCATGACCACACCTTCAACGACCGCAACGAGGAGACGCTCGCCCAGCAGAACCTGCCGCTCTACGTCGAGACGGCGCCGAGCTTCGCAGAGATGGTGCAGGCTGCGCTGGCCATCCTGTCGCGCGCGCCCGGCGGCTTCCTGCTGGTGGCGGAGGAGGAAGGGACCGACAATTTCGGCAACGTGAACAACGCCCGCGGCATGCTGGAGGCCGGCAAGCGCGCCGATGCGGCGATCGGGGTCATCGCCGAGTTCATCGGCCGCAACCCGAACACGCTGATGCTGACCACCGCCGATTCCGATGCCGGCGCGCTGCAGGTGCTTGGCCCGCGCGCGGGCTCGGGCGGCGTCACGCCGGGCCAGCCTTTGGCCGAGCGCGACCGCAACGGCGCGCCGCTCGATGGCGAGAGCGGCACGCGCGGCGTGCCCTTCATCGCCGCGCCCGACCGCAACGGCCAGCGCCTGCCCTTCGCGGTTGCCTGGGCGTCGGTGTCGGACGCCTCCGGCGCGATGCTGGTGCGCGGCATCGGGCTCAACAGCGGTCAGATCACCGGCGTGATGGACAATTCGGAGATATACCGCGTCATGCACCGGACACTGTTCGGCGCGGCGTGATCACCGGCACGGCCCACCCCCTTTCCCGCTTGCGGGAAAGGGGGTGGGCCGTGGATCAGAAGCCCACGCAGCCCTGTCGCGTCGCCACCATCACACTCTCCTGCGCGAAGCGGGCGCGGTAGGCGGCGGCAACCGGAGCAAGGCGCTCCATCGCCTGCGTTGGCGTGCCGCCGGGCAGCGCAACGACCAGCAGCTTGCTGCGCTCGCGCGCGATGCGGCCATCCCGCCCGCGCCACTGACCCGCGGCATCGAGCACGCTGAGCCCATCCGGGAAGGCGGGCGTCACGACCTCGTCCATGAAGCGCGCCCAGTCGGCGTCGCCCACCACCTCGCGCCCGGCGCTGCTGCGGCCGAAGAAGGCTTCGAGCACCGTCGATTGCTGCAGGCCAGGGGGGCAGGCCGGCGGCGCGGCGGCACAGGCGCCGAGCAGCAGCAACAGCAGCGCGGATCCCGTGCGCCTCATGCGGTCGTCGCGAGCAGCACGACGCCGAGGCAGATCAGCCCGATGGCGAACAGCTTCATCGCGTCGAGCGACTCGCCGAAGGCCGCCCAGCCGACGATGGCGATGACCACGTAGCTCGCCGCGGTGGAAGGCAGCGCGACGCTCATCGGGATCTTGCGGAGCGCCACGATGTAGAGCAGCGCCGCGCCGCCGTAGAAGCCGAGGCCGACGATCGTCTGCCAGCGGAACAGCTGGTCCATGAAGCCGGCCGAGGCGGCGACGGACCCAGACGCGCCCGCCTTCAGCAGCACCTGGCCGATCAGCGAGCTCGCGATCGCCGCCGCAAGCGTCAGCCAGGCCGCCGCCATGGCGCTCACGACACCGCCCGCATGCGCGGCTTGTCGGCCGGCTGCGGCTCCGCAGCCGGTTCGGCGGCGATCACCTCCCGGACCACGCCCTGCGGCTTGCCGTTGGCCGAGAGGAAGGCACGGCCGACATATTCGCCGAGCACGCCGAGGATCATGAACTGCACGCCGGCGATGAGCAGCATCACCGTCATGGTGGAGGCCCAGCCGGAGGGCGTGACGCCGATCAGCGCCTCGACGATCACCAGCAGCGCCCCGAGCAGGCCGAGGACGCCCATGGCGACGCCGGCCAGGATCGCGAGCCGGAGCGGCAGGACGGAGAAGTTCGTCGCCAGGTTCAGCCACAGCAGCACCAGGCGCTTGAGCGTATAGTTGCTGCGCCCCTCGGCGCGCGGCAGGTGCCGCACCTCGATGGAGTCGAGCCGCTGCGTCACCTGCATCAGCAGCCCGTCCACGTAGGGGTACGGGCCGCGATACTTCGTGACCTCGCGCACCGCCAGCGCCGACATGCAGCGGAAGGAGGAGAGATAGAGCCCCTTCGGCTTGTCGAGCAGCAGGTCCGCCACGCCGTTGGCGAAGCGGCTGCCGAGGTTGCGCCAGCCCTCGTGCTCCTTCTTGGCGTAGCGCGTGTAGACCACGTCCCAGTTCCCGAGCCGCGCGTGGTCGTAGAGCTTGAGGACCTCCTCCGGCGGGTTCTGCAGGTCGTCGTCCATGGTGATCACGTAGCGGCCGCGCGCATGGCGCAGCCCGGTCATGACCGCATTGTGCTCGCCGAAATTGCGCGCGTGCTCGATGTAGGTCAGCGGCACGCTGGCGGTGCGGGCGAGCTCGCGGCAGACCTCGCCCGAATTGTCCGGGCTGCCGTCGTTCACCAGGACGATCTCGATCCCGCCATCCGGCTTCAGGTCGGACAGCGCGGCGACCAGGGCGCCGATCGTCGCCGCGCCGCGATAGACCGGCACGACGATCGAGAGCCCGATCGGAGAGGCGGGTTCGGTCAAGGCAGTCTCCATCACGGCCGCGTGGCCGTCAGCAGCACGGATCCGCCGCAGGGCATCGGCACGCCGCGCGCGCCGAGCCAGCGCTCGGCTTCCGACACGGCGAGCAGGGTGCGGTCGATCCAGGGTGGGAAGTCGGTCACGTCGCTCGGCGCATCGGGCCGACGGTGCAGCACCTTGCGCTGCAGCGCCATGAGCGGAAGCAGCAGCCCGTTCCAGTAGCGCGCGGAGATCGCAGCGAACCCGGCGGCGTCCAGCAGGCGTCGCGCGCCGGTCGCAGTGAAGCGGCGGGCGTTGTGGACGCGCACGTCATGCGCGCTGCGCAGCCATTCATACGCGGGCAGGTTGAGAACCAGCGTGCCGCCCGGCCGCAGCACGCGATGCAGCTCGGAGAGCGCCTGCGCCGGATCGACCCCGGCATGGCAGATCACATCGATGCTGATGGCGGCCCCGAAGCTCGCATCCGGGAAGGGAAGCCGGTTGGTGTCGCCCGCTGTGACCGGCCGGCCCGACTTGCGGGCGGCCCGCAACGCCGCGGAGGGCATGAAGTCGAGCCCGACAGCCCCGCGCGCCGGCCAGGCCTGGGCCAGCACCCGCAGCAGCCCGCCGGTGCCGCAGCCGGCGTCCAGCAGGGGGCCCGACGCGCCGGG
>NZ_JAKJIB010000330.1 GCF_021864505.1 Falsiroseomonas oryziterrae | reverse complement strand
ACGCCGAACCGCGGAGGCCGCGTGCGAATCGTCGCCGGCCGTCACCGCGGCCGTAGCCTCGCCGCGCCGCCGGGGCAGGGCACGCGGCCCACCGCAGACCGCGTCCGCCAGGCGCTGTTCGACATGCTCTGGCACGCCCCCTGGGCGGGGCGCGACACCATGGATGGCGCGCGCGTACTGGATGCCTTCGCGGGCACCGGCGCGCTGGGGCTCGAGGCGCTGTCGCGCGGCGCGGCCCACGCGACCTTCATCGAGCAGGACCGTGCCGCGCTGGCCGCCCTGCGGGCCAATGTCGCGAGCCTGCGCGAGGCGGAGGCGACGAGCGTGATCGCCGGCGATGCTACGCGGCCGCCACGCGCGCCCGCGCCCTGCACGCTGCTCTTCCTCGACCCGCCCTACGGTAAGGAGCTGGTGCCGCGCGCGGTGGCGGCGCTCGGCACCGCGGGCTGGATCGCGCCCGGCGCGCTGGTGGTGGCCGAGCTGGGCAAGGCCGAGCCACTCGACCTGCCCGGCTACGCGCCCCTGGCCGAGCGCGCGCACGGCGCGGCGCGCATCGTCATCCTGCGCGCACCCTGACGATCGGCCCGGCAGGCATTGCGCCGAGGTCCTTGGCCTGGGTCCCGCGCCACGACCGGAGCCGGTCTCCATGGCGGCGGAGCGCCGCCGCAACAGCGTCGAAGCTACCCCGGGCCGTCCAGCGCGATGCCGAGCCGCGCGTAGAGATCGCGCAGCCGCAGCGCGTAGCGTTCTGTGCTGAAGCTCGCCGCCTGCGGCGGGCCGAGTGCCGCCAGCCGCGCGCGCAGCGCCTCGTCACGGTCGAGCGCCTGGATCGCCTCCGCCATCGCTCGCGTGTCGTACGGGTCCACCAGCAGCGCCGCATCGCCCGCGACCTCCGGCAGCGAGGAGCTGTTCGACGTCATCACCGGCGTGCCGAGATGCATCGCCTCGATCACCGGTAGGCCGAAACCTTCGTAGAGCGAGGGGAACAGCATCGCCCGCGCGCCGCGGATCAGGCCGGTCAGCAGCCGCCCGGGCACGTAGTTGATCAGCACCACCTTGTCGCGCAGTCGCCGCGTCATGCCCTGCACGCCCTCGATCGGACCGCGGGGGACGAAGTCGCGCCGGTCGTCCTCGTAGAGCAGTCCGAGTTCCTGGTGCGCGTTCCAGGCCTGCTTGCCGCAGATCACCAGCGGATGCTCGGAGCCGGAGGCGAGATAGGCCTCGATCAGGCGCCCGACATTCTTCTTCGGCTCGATCGCGCCGAAGAACAGGAAGTAGCGACCCCATTCCAGGCCGAAGAAGCCTTCCAGTTCGCCGCGCACCAGCGCGTCCGGCTTCAGCGTCGCGCGATCCGGCAGTTCCACCGCCTGTCCGGCGTTGGTCACCCGCTCCTCCGGCACGCCGAGCAGCGACATGATGTCGCGCTTCGACGCCTCGCTGACCGTCACGATGTGCGCGGCGCGTTCCGCGATGCCGCGCACCGTGCCGAGATAGCGCTTCTTGTTGTCGAGCGTGGTGAAGGGCAGGCGCAGCGGCACCAGGTCGTGGATGGTGTAGATGTTCGCCACACCCGGCACCTGCAGCGGCACCGGATAGGTCCAGTGCATCACCGCCGGCGCGCCTGGCAGGCGCACGGTGCCGAAGCGGCCGCTGGCGCCGAAGCCGAGGACCGCGGCGCGGTACAGGCTCGGCACGTTCCAGATGCGGTCGAAGGCGGGCAGCCGCGCTTCCAGCCCCGCCGTCTCCACGCTTCCGATCGGCACCTCCACCGCATCCACGCCGCGCCGCAGCCGGATCATGCGCAGAAAGTCGTCCAGCGGCCGGCGCCAGCCCGGCAGGTCGCCGCGCGGGTCGAAGAAGGTCACCTCCCGCAGCAGCCCGTCGCGCCCGGAGGAGGAGCGGTGCCCGTACAGCACCCCGACCTCCGCGCCGAGCGCCTGCAGTCGCCGCGACAGGCCGCGCGCATAGGTCGCGACGCCCGTTCCCTGCTCGAGGGCGAGGTTGTAGCCGTCGATTGCGATCAGCGGCTTCATCGGCCGGCGCCGCACGGCTGCCTGATGCTGCTCGCGGCGGTTGCGGGCGAGCGCAACCAGCGCGCGAAAATCCCCTGGCGCTGCGTCGGCCCGCCCGCCATGCTCACGCGCATGGGAGAGCGGGATGCCACGCGGCTTGCCGCCGAGGCCGGGACGGACGCCGCGGATGCGGCACGCGCGGGCGCCGCGATGCTGCTCGTCCGCCTCGCCATGCTGACGCTGCGCGTCGCCGCCGCCCTGGTCATCGTGGCGCCGCTGGCGCTGCTGGGCTGGGTGCTGCTCCGCTGAGCGCGCGGTAACCGATATCGCTCCGACAGAAGCCGCCCGGCCAATCGATCCTCCCTACTGCGGCATAGGCCGCATCACGCGCCGCCTGCAGTGTCGGCCCGGTCGCGCCGACGGCAAGCACGCGGCCGCCATCGGCCACCAGCGCGCCGTCCTCGCGCCGCGCCGTGCCGGCGTGGAACACCTGCACCCGCGGCAGCTGCGCCGCCGCCTCTAGCCCGCGGATTTCGCTGCCCCTGCGCGGCGTGCCCGGATAGCCCTCGGCCGCCATGACCACGACGAGGCTGTGGTCCGTCTCCCAGCGCAGGTCGAACCGCGCCAGCTCGCCGTCGCAGGCGGCCAGAAGCGCCGGCAGCAGGTCGGAGCGCAACCGCAGCATCAGCGCCTGGCATTCGGGGTCGCCGAAGCGGACATTGAACTCGATCAGCTTCGGGCCGTCACCCGTCAGCATCAGACCGGCGAAGAGTACGCCGCGGAACGGCGTCCCCCGCCGCGCCATCTCGTCCAGCGTCGGCCGGATGATCCGCGCCATCACCTCGTCGCGCAGCGCATCGGTGAAGGCGGGCGGGGGCGAATAGGCGCCCATGCCGCCGGTGTTAGGGCCGGTATCGCCCACGCCCACGCGCTTGTGGTCCTGCGCCGCCTGCAGCGGCAGCGCCGCCGCGCCGTCGCAGAGGGCGAAGAAGGACACTTCCTCCCCCACCAGGCATTCCTCGATGACGACGGAGGCGCCGGCCTCGCCATGCACGCGGGTTTCCATGATGTCGGCGATGGCGGCCTCGGCCTCGGCCAGCGTTTGCGCGACGACGACGCCCTTTCCGGCCGCGAGACCGTCCGCCTTCACCACGATCGGCGCGCCGCGCTCGCGCACATAGGCCCGCGCGGCCGCCGGATCCTCGAAGCGCCGCCAGGCGGCGGTCGGCACGCCGGCCGCGTCGGCCACCTCCTTGCAGAAGGCCTTGCTGCCCTCAAGGCACGCGGCGGCGGCACTCGGCCCGAAGCAGCGGATCCCGGCGGCGGCGCAGGCATCCGCCAGGCCGAGGGTCAGCGGCGCCTCGGGCCCCGCCACGACCAGGTCCACCTTGTTGTCGGTCGCGAAGCCGACCAGCGCGGCGATATCGGTCGCACCGATGGGCGTACATTCCGCCAGCTCGGCGATGCCAGGATTGCCCGGCACGCACCAGAGCTTCGTCAGCAACGGGGAGGCGGCGAGCGCCCAGCACAGCGCGTGCTCGCGCCCCCCGCCGCCCACCACCAGCACCCGCATTCCGCGCCCCCGCAACGATCGCGCCTGTTCCGCGCCGCGCCGTCCTAGCATAGGGTCCGGCCATGGACACCACGTCCCCGCCGGGCTCCCCCACATCGTCGAACGTGCCGGAATTCAGCGTCTCCGAGATCTCGGGAGCCGTCCGCCGCACGCTGGAAGGCGCCTTCGGCCGCGTGCGCGTGCGCGGCGAGATCACCGAGTGCAAGCGCTACCCGTCCGGGCACATCTACCTCTCGCTGAAGGACGAGAACGCGAAGCTCGAATCGGTCGTCTGGCGCACCGCCGTCCCGCGACTCGCCGTGCAGCCGGAGAACGGCGTCGAGGTCATCGCCACCGGTAAGCTCACCACCTATGCCGACCGCTCCAAGTACCAGCTCGTCATCGACCGGCTGGAATATGCCGGCGAGGGCGCGCTGCTCGCCCGCATCGAGAAGCTGAAGGCGAAGCTCGCTGCCGACGGGCTGTTCGACGAGGCCCGCCGCAAGAGGCTGCCGCTGCTGCCGCGCGTGGTCGGCGTGGTGACGAGCGAGGCGGGCGCGGTGATCCAGGACATCCGCACCACCATCGCGCGCCGCTTCCCGCGCCGCATCCTCCTCTGGCCCGTGCCCGTGCAGGGCACCGGCGCCGCGGAGCGCATCGCCGCCGCCATCGACGGCTTCGGCGCGCTCCAACCCGACGGCCCGATCCCCCGTCCCGACGTGCTGATCGTCGCCCGCGGCGGCGGCAGCCTCGAGGATCTGATGGCCTTCAACGAGGAGGTGGTGGTGCGCGCCGCCGCCGCCTGCCCGATCCCGCTGATCAGCGCGGTCGGCCACGAGACCGACACGACGTTGATCGACTTCGCATCCGACCGCCGCGCCCCGACGCCGACCGCCGCCGCCGAGCTTGCCGTGCCGGCGCGCACCGAGCTGCTCGCCGCGCTCGACCAGACCGGCGCGCGGCTGCGCG
>NZ_JAKJIB010000033.1 GCF_021864505.1 Falsiroseomonas oryziterrae | reverse complement strand
CGCCAACCGGGCTGCGCGGCGTCGCGCTCGGGGTGATGCTGTCGGCGCTGCCCTGCGGGCTGCTCTACGCGGCGCTGGCGGGCGCGGCGGCGACGGGCTCGGCGCTGGCCGGCGCGATCGCCATGACGGCCTTCGTCGCGGGCACCGTGCCGGCGCTGGTCGGGGTGGCGCTGCTCGGCAGGCTGTTCCTCCGCCGTGCGGGGCCGACGCTGCAACTGGCGGGCGCCGCGCTGTTCGCGCTGAACGCCGTCGTGCTGGCGGGGATGGCGGTGCGGCTGGTGGCCTGACGCCGTTCACCGATCGGCAAGCTGTGGCGGCGTAGGCACGCCGTCTCCCCGACACCGAGCGCGGCCATGTCCGTCACGGTCTCCGTCACGGTGGTCTCCGCCACCGTGCCGGACACGATCTTCGAGAATGCGCGGCCTGGCGACTGGGAGGGCGCGCTCGTCTTCTCGGGCGGCGTGCTCGAGGTCGCGCTGACCGGGCCGGATGCGGCGCTGTTCGAGGCGACGTTCGACCGCGCGCGCCAGACGCTGTCGATCGTGCCGGTCGGCGCCTTCGACGCGGAAGCCTGGCCGGTGCCGCACGCCTTCAGCTTCGGCGTCTCCGTGCGGACCGCGGCGGGATGGCTGACGCTGCCGCAGAGCTGGACCGTCGCGCTGCTCGGCACCGACGACACGCCGCCTTCGGACCTCCGCTTCCTCAGCGGCGGGACGGTGCTGAACAACGATCCCGGCGCGGCGATCGGCACGCTCGTCGCCGACGATCCCGACACGGCGGGCGCGCTGCAATTCACCGTCGCCTTCCCCGACGCGGCGCTGCTCGAGGTGGTCGGCACGATGCTGAAGCTGCGCGAGGGCGTCGCGCTGACCGGCTTCGTCGGCCCGCGCGACGTCTTCATCGAGGTCTGGGACGGGCTGAACCTCTCCGCCTTCGTGCTGACCGTCACCGTGCTGGCGCCGGGCGCGGCGACGCCGGTGCAGCAGGGCACGGCGGCGGCCGACACGCTGGCCGGGACGGCGGGCCCCGATCTGCTGCTCGGCCTTGGCGGCAACGACCGGCTGCTGGGCGATGACGGCGACGATACGCTGGAGGGGTGGGAGGGCGCCGACACGCTGGACGGCGGGGCGGGCAACGACCGCCTCGACGGCGGGACGGAGGCCGACAGCCTCGTGGGCGGCCTCGGCGACGACTGGCTGTCCGGCGGAGAAGGCGACGACACGCTGCGCGGCAACGAGGGTGCGGACACGCTGGTCGGCGGACCGGGACGCGACCTGCTGGACGGCGGCAGCGGGACCGACAGCCTCGACGGGGGGGAGGGCGAGGACAGCCTGCTCGGCTTGGCCGACAACGACGCGCTGTTCGGCAATGCCGGCGCCGACACGCTGGACGGCGGCACCGGGGACGACCGGCTGGACGGCTACACCGGCAACGACCTGCTCCGCGGGGGCGACGGCGCCGATTCGCTGGCCGGCGGCGAGGGCGCGGACACGCTGGACGGCGGCCCAGGCGCGGACAGCCTGGTGGGCGGGCCGGGCGACGACACCTATCTCATCGAGGACCTGCTCGATGCGATCCGGGAGGAGCCGGGCGAGGGCGTCGACACGATGATCGTCGGCGTGGCCGCGACCATCGCCCCCGGGATCGAGCGGCTGCGGATCCGCGACGGCGCGGGCGACATCGCGGCCTTCGGCGCCGCCTTCGACGACATCCTGACCGGCAACGAAGGTGCGAACCTGCTCGACGGCGGGGCCGGGGCGGACACGCTCGACGGCGGCGCCGGGAACGACACGCTCGAAGGCGGCGCCGGCGCGGACAGCTTGTTCGGCGGCCTCGCCAACGACCGGCTTTCCGGCGGCGGCGACGATGACCGCGCCGATGGCGGCGTCGGCGACGACACGCTGTTCGGCAGCGCCGGGCGCGACACGCTGGCGGGCGGCGACGGCAATGACTGGCTGCTCGGCGAGGCGGGGGAGGACAGCCTGCTCGGCGGCCTCGGCAACGACACGCTGGAGGGCGGCGACGCGGCCGACACGCTGGATGGGGGGGCGGGGGCCGACAGCCTGCTCGGTGGCACGGGCGCCGACAGCCTGTCGGGTGGGAGCGACGCCGACACGCTGCGCGGCGACGGCGATGCGGACACGCTGCTCGGCGGCGACGGCGGCGACCTGCTGTTCGGTGGCGCGGCGGGCGACCTTCTCGACGGCGGACCCGGCAGCGACACGCTGGACGGGGAGGAGGGTGCCGACACGCTGCGCGGCGGCGCCGGGGCGGACAGCCTGGTCGGCGGAGCGGGCGCGGACCGGCTGGAGGGCGGGACGGAAGCGGACACGCTCGCCGGCGGCGACGGCAGGGACGTGCTCGACGGCGGCGCGGGCAACGACCGGCTGGAGGGCGGCGCGGAGGCCGACCTGCTGCTCGGCGGCGAGGGCGCTGACCTGCTGCTCGGCGGCGACGAGAACGACCTGCTGGCGGGTGGCATCGGGAACGACACGCTCGAGGGCGAGGCGGACGGCGACCTGCTGCTGGGCGAGGATGGCGACGACCTGCTGCGCGGCGGGGCGGGGAACGACACGCTGCTCGGCGGACGGGGCAACGACACGATCGAGACCGGGACCGGCTTCGACCGTGCCGATGGCGGGCCCGGCGACGATCTGCTGCGTGCGGGCCCTGACGGCGGCGAGCTGCGCGGGGGGGAGGGCGCGGACACGCTGGAATCGGGCGGCGGGCCGGGGACCCTGCTGATCGGCGGCCTCGGCAACGACACCTATGTCGTGCGCGGCGCCGGCGAGCGGATCCTGGAGGAACCGGGCGCGGGCATCGACACCGTCCGCATCGAGATCGCGAACGGAAGCTACGTGCTGCCGGAGGGGCTCGAGGTGCTGGTGTTGCTCGGTGGCACGGTCGGCGGGATCGGCAACGCCGCGTCGAACCGGCTGGTGGGGAACGCCCTCGGCAACCTGCTGTCCGGCGGTGCGGCGCAGGACACGCTGCAGGGTCTGGCGGGCGACGACACGCTGATCGGCGGGCAGGGGCAGGACGTCTTCGTCTTCGGCCCGAACGAGGGGCGCGACGTGGTGCGCGACTTCACGCCGGGCGAGGACATCCTGCTGTTCACCGGCGGGGCCTTCGGCTCCGCCGGTGCGGTGTTGGCCGCGTCGCGCGCCGGGCCGTCGGGTCTCGAGGTCGTGCTGCCCGGCGGCGTCGTCGTGCTGGACGGCATCGGCGCGCTGCGCGCGGTCGACGTGCTGATCGTCTGACGCGCGCTGCGGTGCCTGGAGGAGACGCGACGGCGCCGCGCCGGCCTACCGCACGATGTCGCGGTAGGCGTGCCAGGTGGCGTGGCCGATCAGCGGCAGCACGAGCGCGAGGCCGAGGAAGAAGGGCACCAGCGCCATCGCGGTGAACACCACGATCAGCCCAGCCCAGAAGGCCATCGCCCGCCAGTTGTCGAGCGTCGCCTTGATGGAGATGACGATCGCCTCGATGGCCGAGATGTCGCGGTCCACCAGCATTGGGATGGACACCGCCGAGACGGCGAAGGCGATGGAGGCGAGCACGAAGCCGACGCCGGTGCCGACGATCAGGAAGGGCAGCAACTGGTCGGAGCGCAGCAGCGCGCCGGGCAGCTGCTCGAGCGTCGGCGAGAAGCCGAGGCCGAAGAAGACCGCGAAGAGCAGCCCGGCCATCCGCACCCAGAACAGGTTGATGATCAGCAGCACCGCGCCCATCAGCGCCAGCTGCGGCGCGTTGCGCCGGAAGGCCTGCAGCGCGATGCCGAGCGAGACCGCCTCGCCCTTCTCGCGCCGTCGGCTGGTCTCGTAAAGGCCGGCGGCGACCACGGGCCCGACCAGGAAGAAGCCGGCGACGGCGGGCAGCACGGCCCAGAGCGCGCCGGCGGCGATCAGCAGCAGCACCAGCGCCCAGCCGGCGACGACGACGGCACCGCCGTAGAAGAAGCCGATATGCGGCGTGGCCATGAGGTCACGCCATCCGGCTTCAAGCCAGGTCCAGGGCCGGTCGTTCGATACGACCTGGATCTGCACGCGCCCCGCGGGCGCCGCGGCCTCGGCGGTTTCGGTGGTCATCTCGGCACGCCTCCCCAGTGTGTCGCGCCCAGCCTGCCGCGCGACGTGTCGCGCGAGGATGGATCGCGCGTCATCTTCCCGCCGGGCACGCCGCGGCGCCAGCGGGAACGAGGACGTGCGACATGCGCCGCGCGTGACACTCACGTTAGACGCTGTGCGGCGCAGCACGACTTGATCCTGATCAAGGACGGTTCCCCAGTTGGAGGGTTTTCTCGCGCCACGTGCCGGTCGGTCGCGACCCGGGCGCGCGGACGGGGAGAACCGACCTCATGTCAGCAACAGGCTACGACGCGAGCCTAGCCGGAGCGGCGACTGGGACGCCGTCCGCGGTGCGCGTCGAGACCTATGTGGAGGCGCCGATCCGCGCCTTCGCCATCGCCACCGTGTTCTGGGGCGTGGTGGGCTTCCTGATGGGGGTGCTGATCGCCTCCCAGCTCGCCTGGCCGCTCCTCAATCTCGACCTGGAATGGACCACCTTCGGGCGGCTGCGCCCGGTGCACACCAGCGCGGTGATCTTCGCCTTCGGCGGCAACGCGCTGTTCTGCACCAGCCTCTACGTCGTGCAGCGGACCTGCCGCGCGCGGCTGTTCGGTGGCGAGCCGATGGGCTGGTTCCTCTTCTGGGGCTACCAGTTCGTCATCGTCGCCGCGGCGCTCGGCTACGTGCTCGGCGTCACGCAGGGCAAGGAATACGCCGAGCCCGAATGGTACGTGGACCTGTGGCTGACGGTGGTGTGGGTGCACTACCTGGTGGCCTTCGGCGGCACGATCATCAAGCGCGAAGAGCCGCACATCTACGTCGCGAACTGGTTCTTCCTCGCCTTCATCATCACCGTCGCGATGCTGCACATCGGCAACAACCTGGCGCTGCCGGTGACGCTCGGCCATTCGAAGAGCTACGGCCTGGCGTCCGGCGTGCAGGATGCGATGATCCAGTGGTGGTACGGCCACAACGCGGTGGGCTTCTTCCTGACCGCGGGCTTCCTCGGGATCATGTACTACTTCATCCCGAAGCAGGCCGACCGGCCGATCTACTCCTACCGCCTGTCGATCGTGCACTTCTGGTCGCTGATCTTCCTCTACATCTGGGCGGGTCCGCACCACCTGCACTACACCGCGCTGCCCGACTGGGCGCAGACGCTCGGCATGGTGTTCTCCATCATGCTGTGGATGCCGTCCTGGGGTGGCATGATCAACGGCGTGATGACGCTCTCGGGCGCGTGGGACAAGCTGCGCACCAACCCCGGGCTGCGCTTCACGGTCGCCTCGCTCGGCTTCTACGGCATGTCCACCTTCGAGGGGCCGGTGATGTCCATCAAGGCGGTCAATTCGCTCAGCCACTACACCGACTGGACGATCGGCCACGTGCATTCGGGCGCGATGGGCTGGGTCGGCTTCGTCACCTTCGGCGCGCTCTACTGGCTGATCCCGAAGCTGTGGGCGAAGAAGGGCATGTACAGCGAGAAGCTGATCTCCTGGCATTTCTGGATCGCCACCCTCGGGATCGTCTTCTACATCACCGCGATGTGGGTGTCGGGCATCCTGCAGGGCCTGATGTGGCGCGCCTACGACGAGAACGGCTTCCTGCAGTACAGCTTCATCGAGACCGTCGCCGCGATGCATCCCTACTACGTCATCCGCGTGCTCGGCGGCGTGCTCTACCTCGCGGGCGCGCTGATCATGGTCTACAATGTGTGGATGACCGTCACCCGCGGAGAGCAGGAGGAGGCGGTCACCGCGCCTGCGCCTGCCTCGGCCGTGACGGCTGCCGCCGAGTGAGAAGGGCAGAGCGATGAAGTGGTTCAATCACGCCGTCATCGAGAAGAACGTGATCCTGATGGGCGTGCTCACGCTCATCACGGTCTCGATCGGCGGCCTCGCCCAGATCGTGCCGCTCTTCACGGTGGCGACCACGATCGAGCGGGTGGAGGGGATCCGCCCCTACACCCCGCTCGAGCTCGCCGGCCGCAACATCTACATCCGCGAAGGCTGCTACACCTGCCACAGCCAGATGGTGCGGCCCTTCCGCGACGAGCTGGAGCGCTACGGCCACTTCAGCCTGGCGGCGGAGAGCATGTACGACCACCCGTTCCAGTGGGGCTCCAAGCGCTCGGGCCCCGACCTCGCGCGCGTCGGCGGCCGCTACTCCGACGACTGGCACGCGGCGCATCTGCGCAGCCCGCGCGCGGTGGTGCCTGACAGCATCATGCCGCCCTACGCCTTCCTGGACCGGCCGCTGAACTACGGCGACATCCAGAGCCACCTGCGCGCGCAGCGCGCCATCGGCGTCCCATACACGGACGAGATGATCGCGAATGCCCGCGCCGACCTCGAGGCGCAGGCGATGCCCGACCGCGACGCGGGCGGCTTCCAGGGCCGCTACGCCCGGGCCCGCCAGGCCGCTTTCGACGGCAATCCCCGCGTCGTCACCGAGATGGATGCGCTGATCGCCTACATGCAGATGCTCGGCACGCTCGTGCAGTTCCGCGACGTGACGCCCGAGCAGCTGCGGCAGCAGTGAGGAGGCCGACAGATGTTCGACATCCTCGCCAGCAACCAGTCCCTCCTCTCCACCCTCTGGGTGGTGTGGTTCTTCGTCCTGTTCACCGGGGTCATCCTCTACGTGATGGCCCCCTGGCGGAAGCGGAGCTACGAGCGCGCGGGCGATATCCCGCTGCGTGACGAACCCCCCGCATCCCGCCAGCGCTGAGGGGAAAGCCTCGATGCCGACCAAGATCGAGAAGGATGCCCTGACGGGCACCATGACCACCGGCCACGAATGGGACGGGCTGAAGGAGCTGAACACGCCGCTGCCCAAGTGGTGGCTCTACCTGTTCTACGCGACGATCGCCTTCTCCGTCGTGTGGGTCATCCTCTACCCGGCCTTCCCCTTCAAGGGTTGGACGGGCGTCACCGGCTGGGTGGCGCGCGAGGCGGTGATGGACGACGTCAACGCCGCCAATGCACGGATGGCGCCGATGATGAACCGGATCCGTGAGGCGACGCCGCAGCAGATCGCGGCCGACCCGCAGCTGCGCAGCTTCGCCATGGCGGGCGGGCGCATCGCCTTCGCCAACAACTGCGCCGGCTGCCACGGCGCGGGCGGCCAGGGCGCGCCGGGCGGCTTCCCGAGCCTTGCCGACGACGACTGGATCTGGGGCGGCACGCATGACCAGATCCGCGCGACGATCGCGCACGGCATCCGCGCAGGCGAGAGCGACGAGGAGCGGACCAGCATCATGCCGCGCTTCGTCGCCGACGGCATGCTGACGCTCGCGCAGGCCAACGACGCGGCGGAGTTCGTGCTCTCCCTCTCCGGCCGGGCGACGGACCAGCCGGCGGTGGAGCGCGGTCGTGCGCTCTATGCCGACAACTGCGCCTCCTGCCATGGCGATGGCGGCGAGGGGAACCGCGACGTCGGCGCACCGCGGCTGAACGACCGCGTCTGGCTGAACGGTTCCGACAAGGCGGCGATCGCCCGCTTCATCGGCGCGCCGCGGCTCGGCGTGATGCCGTCCTGGGGCGGGCGTCTCGACCCGGCCACCGTCAACATGCTGACCGTCTACGTCCACGCGCTGGGCGGCGGCGAGAACTGAACCTGCTGCACGCGGGCCGGGGAGGCCGCGGCGATGAACGACGTGACGGCACGCGAGAAGCTGAAGCCGCCGGGGGCCTTGCCCCCGGCGCCCGAGCCCTCGCTCTACGCCAACCGCCAGAAGGTCTATCCGAAGGCTGTCGCCGGCCCGGTGCGGACGGCGAAATGGGCGGTGCTGATCCTCTGCCTCGCCGCCTACTACCTCGTCCCGCTGATCCGCTGGGATCGCGGGCCGGATGCGCCGAGCCAGGCGGTGCTGGTCGATATGGAGCATGGCCGGCTCTACTTCTTCTTCTTCGAGATCTGGCCGCAGGAGGTCTACTACCTTACCGGCCTCCTCATCCTCGGCGCCATCGCGCTCTTCGCGGCGACCAGCCTGTTCGGCCGCGTCTGGTGCGGCTTCGCCTGCCCGCAGACGGTCTGGACCGACCTCTTCATGTGGGTGGAACGCATCATCCAGGGCGACCGCAACGAGCGCATGCGGCTCGACAAGCAGCCCTGGACGGCGGAGTGGCTGAAGCGCAAGACGCTGACGCATGCCGCCTGGCTCGGCATCGCGGCGGCGACCGGCGGCGCCTGGATCATGTACTTCAACGACGCGCTGGAGATGACGCCGCGGTTCTTCACCGGCCAGGCCTCCATGACCGTCTATTTCTTCTTCGGCCTCTTCACGCTGACGACCTATGTGCTCGCCGGCTGGGCGCGCGAGCAGGTCTGCACCTACATGTGCCCCTGGCCGCGCTTCCAGGCGGCGATGCTCGACGAGAATTCGCTCGTCGTGTCCTACCGCGCCTGGCGCGGCGAGCCGCGCGGGAAAGCCAAGGCAGACGGCGTGGGTGACTGCGTCGATTGCCGCGCCTGTGTGAATGTCTGCCCGACCGGCATCGACATCCGTGACGGGCAGCAGCTGGAATGCATCGGCTGCGGGCTCTGCATCGACGCCTGCGACGACATCATGGCGAAGCTCGATCGGCCGAAGGGGCTGATCGCCTTCGAGACGCTCGGCAACATCGCGGCCGCCGAGGCGGCGACAAAGGCGATGTCGCCCTGCGCGGCGCGCGTGCCGGCCGGCATGGCGGCGCGCAAGGTGCCGAAGTTCATCCGCGCGCGGACGATCATCTATGCCGCCGTGCTGGCCGGCGTCGCCTCCATCATGCTCGGCGCCTGGCTGCTGCGGCAGGAGGTGACGCTCGCCGTGCTACGGGACCGCGCGCCGCTCTATGTCGCGCTGTCGGACGGCGGCATCCGCAACGCCTATACGCTGAAGATCGCCAACAAAGCGCGCGAGGCGGGGGATCTCACGCTCGTGCTCGACAGCCCGGCGCGGCTGCAGCTGCAGGTGCAGGAATCGGCGGAGCTCGGCCCGAACCGCTTCCGCGTGAGCACGCGGCCCGACGGCATCACCGAATGGCGTGCGCTCGCCACGCTGCCGCCGGGGCAGCCGACGCGCGAGAGCACACCCGTCACCTTCCGCCTGCTCGATGCGCGCGGCCGGACGGTGGTGCGCACGACCAGCGTGTTCCTCGGCCCGCATGAGGGAGGCCAAAGATGAGCGACAGCACGGTCCATGGCACGGTAGACCGGGGGCTCGACTACGACCCGAACCGCAGCCGCTGGATCCCCTGGGCTTTCGTGGGCGCCTTCGCGGTGATCATCTCGGTCAACATGGTTCTGGTCTACGCGGCGCTGACGACTTTCACCGGTGTCACCACCGGCAAGTCCTATGACCGCGGCCGGGCCTACAACGAGGTCCTGGCGGAAGCCGCGCGGCAGGACGCGCTCGGCTGGCAGGCCCGCGTCACGCTGCAGGACGGCGTGGTTTCCCTGCTCGCCCACGACCGCGAGGGGCTGCCGCTCGGCGGCCGCGTGGAGGGCGTGCTGCTGCGGCCGCTGGAAGGCGCGGAGCTTCGGCTCGACTTCGCGGCCGCGGGTCCCGGCAAGTTCATCGCCTTCGCCGACCTGCCCGGCCGCGGCCAGTGGGAGGCGCGGCTGACCCTGACGAACGAGCGCGGCGAGCATCTCGACATCCGGCAGAGGCTGATCGCGCCGTGACGATCGCGGCCGGCTTCCCCGACGGGCTCGCGCCCGGGCAGGCCGGGCTTTCGCGCGCGGCCTGCGCGCATTGCGGCGCGCGGCTCGCGCCGGGTCAGGGCGAGTTCTGCTGCACCGGCTGCTCCGGTGCCCACGCCTTGGTGCGCGGCCTCGGGCTCGACGCCTTCTACCGCCGGCAGGAGACGGCGGCCGGCACGCTGCGCCCGCCGGAGGCGCTGTCCACCGACTTCGCGCCGCATGCGCGCGCGACGTCGCCGGGCACGATGGAACTCGACCTCATCGTCAGCGGCCTGACCTGCGGCGCCTGCGTCTGGCTGGTGGAGCAGGCGCTCGCCGCCGAGCCCGATGTCGTCAAGGCGCGGGCGAGCCTGTCGTCGCGGCGGCTGACCGTCGCCTGGCGTGGCGAGGCGCGGCGCGCCAACGACCTGGCGAGCCTCGTCGCGCGGCTCGGCTTCAAGGTCGCGCCCTGGTCGCCGGCCTGCCTGCGCGCGACGGAGGATGCGGAAGGCCGCGCGCTGGTGCGCGCGCTCGGCATCGCCGCCTTCGGCTCGATGAACGTGATGCTGGTGTCCATCGCGGTGTGGGTCGGCACCGACATGGAGCCGGCGACGCGCCACCTGATGCACTGGCTCGCCGCGCTGATCGGCCTGCCGACGGTGCTGGTGGCGGGCATGCCTTTCTACCGCTCCGCCTGGGAGGCGATCCGGGCCGGGCGCGTGAACATGGACCTCGCGGTCTCGATCGGCGTGCTGGCGACGACGCTGATGTCGTTGAGCGAGACCTTCCGGAACGGCGACTACACCTGGTTCGACGGCGCGACCTCGCTGCTCGCGCTGCTGCTGGCCGGCCGCGTGCTGGACCGCGCGATGCGCCGCCGGGCGCGGCAGGCGGTGGCGGAGCTGCTGGCGCTGCAGGAGGGCACGGTGGCGCTGCGGCTGTCCGACGGCACGACGCGCGCCGTCCCGGCCGAGAGCGTGCGCGCCGGGGACTTCCTGCTGGTCGCGGCGGGGGAGCGTTTGCGGCTCGACGGCGTGGCGGAGGAGGCGGTCACGCTCGACACCTCCGCCACCACCGGTGAGTCCGTGCCGCGGATCCTGACGCCCGGCGAGGCGCTGGCGGCGGGTGCCGTGAACATGGGCCAGCCCTTCGTCATGACGGTGACGGCGGCGGCGAAGGACGGGTCGCTGGCGCAGCTCGCGCGGCTGCTGGAGCGGGCCGAGCAGGGGCGTGGGCGCTTCGTCTCGATCGCCGACAAGGCGGCGCGGCTCTACGTGCCGGTGGTGCATGTGATCGCGGCGGCCACCTTCCTCGGCTGGTGGCTCGGCGTCGGGGTATCGTGGCAGGCGGCGCTGGTGCCGGCGGTCGCGGCGCTGATCGTGACCTGCCCATGCGGCCTGGCTATCGCCGTTCCCGCGGTGCAGGTCGCGGCGGTCGGCGCGCTGTTCCGGCGCGGCGTGCTGGTCGCCTCGCCCACCGCGCTGGAGCGGCTGGCGGGTGCGGACCATGCGGTGCTCGACAAGACCGGCACGCTGACCGAGGGGCATCCGGAGCTGATCGAGGACGAGACGCTCGACCCCGAGCTGCTGCGCGAGGCGGCGGGCATGGCGCGGGCCAGCCGGCATCCGCTGGCGCAGGCGCTGGTGCGCGCCTGCCCCGATGCACCGGCGCTGCCCGGCGTGCGGGAGATCCCGGGGCGCGGGCTGGTGCGCGGCAGCCTGCGGCTCGGCAGCCCAGACTTCTGCGGCCTCGGCGAGGATCAGGGCTCGGGCATGACGCTGGTCTTCTGCGTTGCGGGGGAGGCGCCGGTGATCTTCCGCTTCGCCGACCGCCTGCGCGGCGACGCGGGTTCCGCGGTGGCGGAGCTGCAGGCGCTCGGGCTCGAGACGGAGCTGCTGTCGGGCGACGGCGCGGGCGCGGTCGAGGCGGCGGCGGCCGCGGTCGGCATCGGACCATGGGAGGCGCGCGCGACGCCGGCCGGCAAGGCGCGGCGCATCGAGGCGTTGCGCGCGGCGGGGCGGCATCCGCTGATGGTTGGGGACGGGATCAACGACGCGGCCGCGCTCTCCCTCGCGCATGTCTCGGTCAGCCCGGGCACGGGGACGGACCTGGCGCAGGCGGCGTCCGACATCGTGCTGCGCGGCGAGGGGCTGACGGCGCTGCCGGCAGCGGTGCGCGTCGCGCGCATGGCGCAGCGCCTGGCGCGGCAGAACATCGTGTTCAGCCTGGTCTACAACGTGGTCGCGGTGCCGATGGCGGTGCTCGGCTTCGTGACGCCGCTGATCGCGGCGCTGGTGATGGCGAGCTCCTCCATCATCGTGATCGTCAATGCCCTGCGGGCCGGGAAGGAGGCGAGCGCATGAACGCCCTCGTGTTCTTGGTTCCTGCGGCGCTGGTGCTCGGGTTGCTCGGGCTGGCGCTGTTCCTGTGGACGCTGAAGTCGCGCCAGTACGACGACCTGGACGGCGCGGCGAGCCGCATCCTGTTCGACGACGACCTGCCGAGGAAGGACAAGCGATGATCTACTTCATGGTGATGGGTGCGATCCTGGCGGTGCTGGGGCTGGGCGCGATCTCCGCTTCGGAGGAGCTGGGGCTGACGCTGTTCGGCTACGGGCTCTTCGGGTTCGGCGTCCTTTTCGCGCTGTTCCTGCTGAAGCGGCACTTCGACCACCAGGATGGCGTCGCGCGGCCCTGACGGCGCGCGCATCCGCTCGGGCGCGGCTCTCGAACTGCGTGCGCCGGGCGGTCCAGACGTATCCAGAGTGTGCAAATCGTCCCACGCCGCGTTGCGTGCGTCGGCCGGAGTTGCAACAGTCGCGAGCCGATATCTGACATCGGTGGAGGGATACATGACCAGCCTGCGCATCCTCGTTGCCGCCGCCTGCCTCGCGCCCGGCCTTGCCGCCGCGCAAGGCGCCGTCGTCGCCTCGACGACGGAGCGAACTGCGATTGTCGAGACGGTGAATATGGCGGAGCGCTCCGTGCTGTTGCGCGGCGATGCCGGCGCGCAGAGCGGCGTGCTGGCGACCGTCCGCGTCGGGCCGCAGGTGCGCAACCTCGCGCAGATCCGGCCCGGCGACCGCGTGGTGGTGACGGTGACGGACGCGATCGCGGCGTCGCTGGCGCGGCCGAACGAGAACCTGCCGGCGACCGGCGCTGCGGCGGTGGCGACGCGCACGCCGGAAGGCGCGCGGCCCGGCGCGAGCCTCAGCGAGGCGAAGCGGATGCGGGTGCGCGTGGAGGGCATCGACCTCGGCCGCAACAGCGTGACCTTCACCACGCCGGAGAACGAGCGGCGGACGGTGCGGGTGGAGAACCCGCGCATGCGCCAGTTCATCCGCACGCTGAACCCGGGCGACCAGGTCGATGTGATCTTCGTGGAATCGGTCGGGCTGCGGGTGCTGCCGCCGGCCTGACAACCCGCCGCGACCCTGCGTGCCGCCGCAGGGTCAGCGGCCTTTCACCGAGCCGGGCGGGCCGGGTTACGACCAGTTGCCGATGCTGTAGATGAACCAAGCATAGCTATCGGCATTGCCGAGTGCGCTGGCCTTGTCGTCGAAGACGTCTTCCGGCGTAACGCCGTCGTCCTCGAAGTAGCAATAGTCCCAGGTGCCCGCGAATTTGTGTGTCGCTTCGTGGATGAACGTCACGGGGCCCATTTTCTTGTCCTGCAATGTGCCGGCCTTGACGTGGATGGCGCCACGCCGGCGCTGCCGGTCTCCTGGCGCGACATTCGGGTTCATCGTTGGAACCCATGTCTGGTAGCTTTTCGACTTCACCTGATTCGTGAAATCGGCCGCGCTGAAGTCGTCCTTGTCCTTGAACGCGACACTCCCGAGTGTCCCGGCCTCGTCACCCTTGAGAAGGCTTCCGGTCTTCAGTGTCACGTCGCCGTCAAGGCCCGTCCGTGTCTTGGTGATGACGGTCCTGATGATCGCGAGATCGGCCGGCGTGATCCCATAGAGGGGCGTGAGGAAGTAGCGGTTCGCCAGCTTCAGTGTCGGTGCGGACAGGGTCCCGGCATAGATCGCCGCGTTCGCGCGCCGGAGGTAAGCGCGCGATGCCTGGAGGACGTCCTGGGCGGTGTTGGCGATCCCCGCATCCGTTCCATTACGGATCATCACGTTCAGGTTCTTGCCGCCGACCTTCTTGAGTTCGCTCTGCACGTAGATCGTCACCGCACTGCCTCCTGACGTTGAGAGGTGGAAGGGCGCAACCCTACGTTGCGTGTGGGTGACTCTGCAATAAATTACTGGTTGCCGCGTCGTCTCACTCCGGCCTCGGCGACAGCTCCTGCTTCAGGCAGCGCAGCGCGAAGCTCGTACGGGTGTGGCGCACGCCGGGCAGGCGGTAGAGCTTGTCGCGCAACAGCCGTTCGTAGCCCGCCGTGCCGCCCACCGCGGCCTTGATGACGTAGTCGTATTCGCCTGTGACGAGGTGGCATTCCAGGATCTCGGGGATGGCGCGCACCGCCTCCTCGAAGCGCCGCAACTGGTCCTCGTCGTGCCGCTCCATCATGATCTCGATGAAGACCGTGTCGGGCAGGCCGAGCGCGGCCTGGTCGAGCAGCGCGGCATAGCCCTTGATGATTCCGGCTTGCTCCAGCCGCTTCACCCGCGTCCAGCAGGGGGAGGGGGAGAGGCCGACGGCCTCGGCCAGCTCGGCATTGGTCAGGCGGCCCTGACGGGATAGTTCCCGCAGGATCTTCTTGTCGATCGCGTCCACCCCGGAATCTCCTTCCGTCCTTTCGGCGATGCACAACAGACTACGGAAGCACTCCCTGGTCAGGCCAGGGCATTCTCCCCATAGTCCAGGAATGAACGGAGCCCTGCCCATGGGCAGCTTGCAGCGCCCCGAAGCGAGCCTCGAGGACCGCTGGAATGCGGCCGGCGAGCCGGTCGTCATGACCGGTATCCAGGCGCTGGTGCGCCTGCCGCTCCTCCGCCGGCAGCTGGACGATGCGCTTGGCTGGAACACGGCGGGCTATGTCAGCGGCTATCGCGGCTCGCCGCTCGGCGGCTACGACAAGGAATTGCTGAAGCAGGCGGAGCGACTGACGGCGGCGCGCGTCGTCTTCCAGCCGGGGCTGAACGAGGACCTCGCCGCGACCGCGGTCTGGGGCACGCAGCAGGTCCCGCTCTCGCCTGGTGCGCGGCACGAGGGCGTCTTCGGGATCTGGTACGGCAAGGGGCCGGGGACGGACCGCAGCGGCGACGTGCTGCGGCATGCGAACAGCGCGGGGACGAGCCCGAAGGGTGGCGTGCTGGCGCTGTCGGGCGACGATCCGGCGGCCAAGTCCTCCACCGTCACCTCCGGCTGCGAGTTCACCTTCCAGGACCTCGAGATCCCGGTGCTCGACCCGGCGGATGTCGCGGAGGTGCTGGAGTTCGGCGTGAAGGGCCTTGCGCTGAGCCGCTACGCCGGCGTCTGGACAGGGCTGAAATGCATCGCGGAGACGATGGACGCGGCGCAGACGCTGCGGGTCGATCCGGCCGCCTATGCGACCCAGGCGCCGCGCTTCGACCTGCCGGAGGACGGCGTGCACCTGCGCATCCCCGACACGGCGGTGGCGCAGGAGCGCCGGCTGCGGACGGTGAAGCTGCCGGCGGCGGTCGCCTTCGCCCGCGCCAACGGCTTCGACCGGATGGTGGTGGACAGCCCCAGTGCCCGCTTCGGCATCGTCGTGCGCGGCAAGGCCTTCGCGACGCTGCGCCAGGCGCTGGCGGATGCCGGCATTTCGCCGGAGTTCGCGCGGCAGAACGGGTTGCGGGTGTGGAAGGTGGGCCTCGCCTGGCCGCTGGATGCGGAGGGCGCGCGCGCCTTCGCGCAGGGGCTCGAAGAGGTGCTGGTGGTCGAGGACCGGCGCGGCTTCCTCGAGCCGCAGCTGAAGGAGGCGCTGTATCCGCTCGCCGAGCGCCCGCGCATCGTCGGCAAGCGCGACGAGCGCGGCGCGCCGCTGCTGTCCGAACTGACCGAACTCGACACCGCGCAGGTGCTGCGCGCGCTGGCGATGCGCTTGCCCGAGGCGTTGCGCACCGAGGCGCTGACGCGCAGGCTCGCGGAGATCGAGGCGCTGGAGCGCGGCGCCGCGGAGCCGCTGGCCGCGCGCGATCCCTTCTTCTGCCCGGGCTGCCCGCACAACACCTCGACGCGCGTGCCCGAGGGCTCGCGCGGGCTGGCCGGCATCGGCTGCCACTGGCTGGTCACCAAGATGCCGGAGCGCGAGACCAGCGCCTTCACGCAGATGGGCGGCGAGGGCGCGCCCTGGCTCGGCATCGCGCCCTTCACGGACGAAGCGCATGTCTTCGCCAATATCGGCGACGGCACCTGGGCGCATAGCGGCAGCCTGGCGCTCCGTGCTGCGGTCGCGGCGAAGGCGAACATCACCTACAAGGTGCTGGTGAACTCGGCCGTCGCGATGACCGGCGGCCAGACGGTCGAAGGCGAGCCGGGCGTGCCGCGCATCGCGGCGCAGATCCGGGGCGAAGGCGTGCAACGCATCGCCGTCGTCTCGGACGATCCCGATCGGCACCGCGACGACCCGGAGATGCCGTCCGGCGTCACCTATCATCCGCGTGCGGAGCTGGACGCGGTGCAGAAGGCGCTGCGCGAGGTGCCCGGCGTCACCGCGCTGATCTACGACCAGGAATGCGCGACGGAGCGGCGGCGCAAGCGCAAGCGCGGCACGGCGGCGCAGGCCGAGCGTCGCGCGGTGATCAACCCGCGCGTCTGCGAGGATTGCGGCGAATGCTCCCGCGTCTCCAACTGCATCGCGGTGGAGCCGGTCGAGACCGCCTTCGGACGCAAGCGGAAGATCGACCAGTCCGCCTGCAACCAGGATCTCTCCTGCGTGCAGGGCTTCTGCCCGTCCTTCGTCACGCTGGTCGGCGCGGAGCCGGCGAAGCCGGGGAAGGTCGCGGTCGAGGGCGCCCTGCCGGAGCCGGCGCTGCCGGCGCCGGTGGACGGCAGGGCATGGAACATCCTGGTCGCCGGCGTCGGCGGGCAGGGCGTCACGGCGCTCGGTGCGATCCTCGGCATGGCGGCGCATCTAGATGGCCGGCCGAGCCGCAGCGTGGATACGCTCGGCTTCGCGCAGAAGGGCGGCGGCGTCTATGTGCAGCTGCGCATCGGCGAGCCCGGCGCGACGGAGGAGAGCATCCCGGCACCACGCATCGGGGCGGGCCAGGCGGATGTGCTGATCGCCTCCGACATGGTGGTGGCGCATGGCCGCAACGCGCGCCCGCTGCTCGGCGGGGCGCGCACCGCGGCGGTGGTGAACGCCGACCTCGCGCCCACCGCGCAATTCGTGCGGGACACGACGACGCGCTACGACGCGGAGGGCATGCTCGGCAGCCTGCGCAGCGCCTGCCGTGAGCTGCATGCGGTGTCGGCGACCGGCGAGGTCGTGGGCCAGCTCGGCGATGCGATCTACCTCAACATCTGGCTGCTCGGCGCGGCGTTCCAGCGCGGGCTGGTGCCGGTGACGGCGGCGGCGATCGAGCAGGCGATCCGGCTGAACGGTGCGCAGGTGGAGCGCAACCTCGCAGCCTTCGCGCTCGGCCGCCGCGCCGCGCTTGACGGGCGCGAGGCCGCGCCGAAGCGGGCCGAGACGCTGGACGAGATGGTGGCGCGCTGCGTGGCGGACCTGACAGTCTACCAGGATGCGCGCTATGCGCTGCGCTATGCCGAGTTCGTCGCGACGGTGCGCGCGGCGGAAGCGCCGCTCGGGTCGGAGCGGCTGTCGCGCGCGGTGGCGACGCAGCTGCATCGCCTGATGGCCTTCAAGGACGAGTACGAGGTGGCGCGGCTGCACAGCCTGCCGGAGTGGCGCGCGCAACTCGCGCGCGATTTTTCCCGAGCCGCCCGCATCGAGCTGAACCTTGCGCCGCCGATGCTCTCGCGCACCGATCCGAACACCGGGCTCCCTGCCAAGCAGCGCTTCGGGCCCTGGATGCTGACGGCGATGGGGCTGCTGCGGCACGGCAAGCGGCTGCGCTTCACGCCGCTCGATCCCTTCGGGCGGACCGAGGAGCGGCGGATGGAGCGCGCGCTGATCGAGGAATACCGCGCGGCGATCGAGGGCTTCCTGCGACGGCTTACGGCTGAGAACCACGCCCTGGTCTGCGACTGGGCCGAGGCGGCTTCGGGCATCAAGGGTTTCGGGCCGGTGAAGGCTCGCAATGTCGAGAAGACCCGGGCCCGGTGGCGGGAGATCGAGGCGGCCCTATAGTTCGCGCCGACGAATACCCCCACCCCGACCCTCCCCCGCTTCGCGGGAGAGGGAGCCGGGATCGCGGAGTGCACGGGATGCCGCTCGACGAAGCCGCCGTCTTCGAACTGCCGGATGCGACGCGGGAGCTGCGCGAGACCGCGCTGGCCTTCGCGCGCGACCGCCTCGCGCCCAATGCGCAGGACTGGGACGAGCGGAAGCACTTCCCCGTCGAGGTGCTGCGCGAGGCCGCGGCGCTCGGCATGGCCGCGCTCTATGTGCGGGAGGAGAGCGGCGGGGCGGGGCTGACGCGCCTTGACGCCGCGGTGGTGTTCGAGGCGCTGGCGACGGGCTGCCCGACGACCTCGGCCTTCCTCTCCATCCACAACATGGTCGCCTGGATGATCGACCGCTTCGGCGACGACGCGCAGCGCGCCGAATGGCTGCCGAGCCTCGTCACGATGGACAAGATCGCGAGCTACTGCCTGACCGAGCCCGGCGCCGGCAGCGACGCGGCGGCGCTCTCGACGCGCGCGGTGCGCGACAACCAGGGCTATGTGCTGAACGGGGTGAAGCAGTTCATCAGCGGCGCGGGCAGTTCCGACCTCTACCTGACGATGGTGCGCACCGGCGGGCCGGGGGCGAACGGCATCTCCGCGCTGCTCATCCCGAAGGACGCGCCCGGGCTTTCCTTCGGTGCGAACGAGCGAAAGATGGGCTGGAACGCGCAGCCGACGCGTCAGGTGATCTTCGAGGATGCCCGCGTGCCGGCGACGGCGCTGCTCGGCGAAGAGGGGCAGGGGTTCCGTTTCGCCATGGCGGGGCTCGATGGCGGGCGGCTGAACATCGGCGCCTGCAGCCTTGGCGGCGCGCAGCGCGCGCTCGACATCGCGCTGGCCTATGTGCAGGAGCGCAAGGCCTTCGGGCAGAACGTGGCGAAGTTCCAGGCGACGCAGTTCCGCCTGGCCGACATGGCGACCGAGCTCGAGGCCGCGCGCACGCTGCTCTGGCGCGCCTGCGCGAAGCTGGATGCGAAGGCCCCGGACGCCACGGCCTTCTGCGCCATGGCCAAGCGCTTTGCCACTGACACCGGCTTCCGCGTGGCGGACGAGGCGCTGCAGCTGCTCGGCGGCTACGGCTATCTCTCGGACTACGGCGTCGAGAAGATCGTCCGCGACCTCCGGGTGCACCGCATCCTGGAAGGCACCAACGAGATCATGCGGCTGATCGTGGCAAGGACCCTGCTCGGACGATAGAGCTGACCGTGCAGCAGCAGCTCTCCGTCGTGACCCTCGGCGTCTCGGACCTCGCGCGGTCGCGGCGCTTCTATGTCGACGGCTTCGGCTGGACACCGGTCTTCGGGAATGACGAGATCGTCTTCTACCAGATGAACGGGTTCGTGCTGGGGACCTGGCTGCGCGAGCGTCTCGCCGAGGACATGCAACGCCCCACGCCGCCAGAGCCGGGCGGTTTCGCGCTTGCGCACAACGTCGCGGAACCGGAGCAGGTCGCGGCGGCGATGCAACGGCTCGAGGCCGCGGGCGGCCGCGTCCTGCGCAGGGCCGACGCACCGCCGCATGGCGGCCTGCGCGGCTATGTCGCGGATCCGGACGGCCATGCCTGGGAGATCGCGTGGAACCCGGTCTGGCCGATCGATGCCGAGGGGCGCGTTCGCTTCGCGACGTGAACGGCGCCGCGCCCTCTGGACCCGTCCGGCCAGGAGGGGCAGCCTGCGGCCAGCCAGCCGACGGACCATGGAACGCATGCCCAGCCGCGACGGCGCCATCGCGCGCGCCCTCTCCTTCTTCGACGATGGCGGCTACGCCGCGCTGCTCTCGCGCCTCGTCGCCATCCCCTCCACCTCGCAGGAGCCGGAGGGCGCGCCGGCGCTGACGCGCTACCTGGAGGAGGGGCTGAAGGACTGGGTGGAGCGGCTCGGCTTCCGCGCCACCATCCACCCGAACCCCGTCGCCGGCTTCGGCCCGATCCTGACCGCCGAGCGAATCGAGGATCCGGCGCGGCCGACCATCCTGCTCTACGGCCATGGCGACACGGTGCGCGGCCTGGACGACCAGTGGCGTGACGGCCTGAAGCCCTGGACGCTGACCGACGAGGGCGATCGCTGGTACGGCCGCGGCAGCGCCGACAACAAGGGCCAGCACGCCATCAACCTCGCCGCGCTGGAGGCGGTGCTCGCCGAGCGCGGGCGGCTCGGCTTCAACGTGAAGCTGGTGATCGAGACGGCGGAGGAACGCGGCTCCACGGGGCTGCGCGACTTCGTCGCGGCGCAGCGCGAGGCGCTGGCGGCCGATGCGCTGATCGCCTCCGACGGACCGCGGGTGGAGCCGGGCCTGCCCACTATCGCGACCGGCACGCGCGGCACCTTCCACTTCGACCTCGCCGTGAACCTGCGTGAGGGCGGCGTCCATTCGGGCCATTGGGGTGGGCTCACGAGGGACCCGGCTGTCATTCTCTCGCACGCGATCGCCAGCATCATCGACCGCAACGGGCGTATCCTGGTGCGCGACTGGCTGCCACGCGGCGGCCTGCCGGAGGGCGTGCGCCAGGTGCTCGCCGGCTGCCCGCTCGGCGGCGGCGAGGGGGCGGCGACGATCGATGCGGGCTGGGGCGAGCCCGGCCTGACTCCGGCCGAGAAGATCTATGGCTGGTGCAGCTTCATCGTGCTGGCCATGACCTCGGGCCGCCCGGAGAATCCGGTGAACGCGGTCGCGCCCTCGGCGCGCGCGCATTGCCAGATCCGCTACACGGTGGATGTCGATCCGCAGCGCTTCGCGCCGGCGCTGCGCGCGCATCTCGACGCCGCGGGCTTCCCGGAGGTCGCGATCGAGAAGGCGGGCGTGCGCATGCCGGCGAGCCGGACCGCACCCGACCACCCCTGGGTGCAATGGGCGCGGGCGAGCATGGAGCGCAGCCTCGGCAAGCGCGTGCAGGTGATCCCGAACTCCTCGGGCGGGCTGCCGGGCGATGTCTTCGTGGACCATCTCGGCGTGCCGCTGGTCTGGATCCCGCACAGCTACTCCGGCTGCAAGCAGCACGGGCCGGACGAGCACCTGCTGAAGGCCACGGCGCGCGACGGCATCGCGGCCTTCGCCGGGCTGTGGTGGGATCTGGGCGAGGCGGGGACGCCGGCGCGGAGGTAAGATTGCATCCAGGTAACGCATTGCTGCGTTACCTTTCCTCACCAGGCGTGACCCACTCCGCAATGGTCGCGTTGCATCGGCGGAGCATCCTGATGTTATCGCCGGATCGGTCCGGCCGAAGGAGACCCCGATGAAGACCACCCGAATCCTGCTGCTCGGCGGCGCCGCGCTGCTCGCGGCCGGCGCCTTCGCCGCCCCCGTCCTGGCCCAGCCCGGCCCTGGCGGCGGCCCTGGCCGCGGCAGCGGCGGGTTTGCCG
>NZ_JAKJIB010000329.1 GCF_021864505.1 Falsiroseomonas oryziterrae | reverse complement strand
GGCGGCGCGCCTCGCAACAACGCCGCGGGGGCCCCGCATGGGTGCGTTTCCTGAGGTGATGGTTCATCCTGCCGTGGCGGAGCCACGGCAGGGCGCCGGGGGGCGGAAGCGGAGACGCGCACGGCGCATCCTTCGCGGTCAGGCCTGCCGCGCAGCGATGGGCGCCGGATGGCGGGCAGGAGGCGCGGATGTTCGGGTGGGTGGTGCGCATCATCCTCGTCGCGGCGGGCGCGGTAACGGCGCTGTTCGTCGCGCAGGACGCGGAGAACTTCACCGTCGTGCAGGGCATGGTCGCGGTGGCGATGGTCGCCGCGGCCGTGGTGCTGCTCGCCGTGATACGGCGGAAGTGATCCGCCCTATGCACGCTCCTCGGGGATCACCCGGAGCCGCCTGAGATCGCCGCGACGGAGCACGACGAACTCCGCCGCCTCGCCCACCCGCTCGCCGCTCAGCCAGCGCAGCAGGGAATCCACGCCGAGCATCTGCTCGCCGCCGGCCGAGAGCAACAGGTCGCCGCGCTCCACGCCGCCGCGGTCGGCCGGGCCGCCGCGCACCACCTCCATCACCAGGATCGCCGTCTCCTGCGCGACGCCATGCGCCCGCGCGAAGCGGCGCGGCACCGCCTCGAGCTGGCCGGACAGGCCGAGCTGCGCGCGCCGCACGCGACCGAAGCGCACGAGCTGCCCGAGCACCAGGCGCGCGGTGTTGGACGCGACGGCGAAGCAGATGCCCTGCGCGCCGCCGATCATCGCCGTGTTGATGCCGATCACCTCGCCCCGGCTGTCCACCAGCGCGCCGCCGGAATTGCCGGGGTTCAGCGCGGCATCCGTCTGGATCAGGTCCTCGATCGGCCGGCCGGCGGCACCGCGCAGCGTCCGGCCGAGCGCGCTGACCACGCCCGCCGTGACGGTGGAGGAGAAGCCGAGCGGATTGCCAATGGCGATGGCGACCTGGCCGGGGCGCAAGGCCGCCGAATCGCCGAGCTGCGCGGCGGGCAGCGCGGCATCGGTCTCGGCCCGCAGCAAGGCGAGGTCGGTGTCGGGATCGTCGCCGAGCAGCCGCGCGGGAAAGCGGCGTCCCTCGGCGGTGGCGATCGCGAGCTCCTCCGCCCCGCGCGCGACATGGCTGTTGGTCAGGATCAGCCCGTCGGGCGAGACGACGACGCCGGAGCCGGCGCCGCCCTGCCGCCCCTTGCGGATGGCGACATTCACCACCGCCGGCCCGGCGCGCTCCACCGCGGCGGTGACAGCGCGGGAATAGGCGTCGAGAAGCGCGGACTCAGGGGGGCCAGCGGGCGGCAGCGGGGCGTCGAGCATCGGAGGGGACCTTTCGGCTTCCCAATGTGGGAAGCCCCCTCCCCTCCCCCAAGCCGGCGCAGGGCGGGTATGCTTGCGGAATGGCGATCGTCCAGGCCGTGCTGGTTCTCATCGCGGCCTGCATCGGCTTCGCGCTGATCGCCCGGCGCTTCGACCTGCCCTATGCGGTCATCCTGGTGCTCGGCGGCATGGCGCTGGCCTTCGTGCCGGGGCTGCCTTCCGTCACGCTCGACCCACAGATCGCGCTGGCCTTCTTCGTGCCGCCGCTGCTGATGGCGAGCGCCTGGCGGACCGACTGGCGGGCCTTCCGGTCGAACCTCCGGCCGATCCTGCTGCTGGCGGTGGGCTGCGTGCTGTTCACCGCCGTCTTCGTCGCCGCGGTCGCCAAGTGGCTGATCCCCGGCCTGCCCTGGGCCGCGGCCGTCGCGCTCGGCGCGATCGTGGCGCCGCCGGACGCGGTGGCGGCGGCGGCGGTGCTGAAGCGCCTGCCGATCCCCCGACGCATCGTGACGGTGCTGGAGGGCGAGAGCCTGGTGAACGACGCCACCGCGCTCGTGCTCTACCGCTTCGCCATCGCCGCCGTGGCGGTGGGCGGCGTCGCGCCGGCCGCCGCGGCGGGGCAGTTCTTCCTCGTCGCCCTCGGCGGCATCGCGGTGGGCTGGGCGCTCGGCTGGCTGGTCAACCGCTCCTTCCGCTGGCTGCGCGACCCGATGCTGGAGACGGCGGCGAGCTTCGTGGTCTGCTTCGTCGCCTTCCTGCTGGCCGAGGCGCTCGGCCTCTCCGGCGTGATCGCGGTGGTGACCTGCGGGCTGGTGCTCGGCCAGCTGCAGCACCGCACGCTGACGCCCGAGACGCGCATGGCCTCGGTCGCGGTCTGGAACTTCGTGGAGTTCGTGCTGACCAGCCTGGTCTTCATCCTGGTCGGGCTGCAGCTGCGCGGCATCCTGGAACGGCTGGACCGCGGCGTGCTGGAACTGGCGGGGCTGGCGCTGGCCGTCTCCTTCGCGCTGATCGCCTCGCGCTTCGTCTGGGTGTTTCCGGCCAGCTGGTTGCCGCGCCTGATCCCCGCCGTCGCGCGGCGCGACCCGATGCCGCCCTGGAGCCATGTGACGGTGGTCTCCTGGGCGGGGATGCGCGGCGTGGTGTCGCTGGCCGCGGCACTCGCCCTGCCGCTGGATTTTCCCGAGCGCGACCTGCTGGTCTTCCTGGCCTTCTGCGCCATCCTGGCGACGCTGGTGGTGCAGGGCACGACGCTCGGCTGGGTGATCACGCGGCTCGGCGTCGAGGAGCGACGCAAGCCGGGCATGACGTCGGCCGAGGCCGCGGCGCGGCGGCATGTCGCGCGCGCGCAGCTCGGCCATGTCGAGGCGCGCGCGGCGGATGTGCTGGAAGGGCCGGTGGCGCAGGACCTGCTCGGCGAGTACCGCGAGCATCACCGCCTGCTGCACGGCGTGGCCGAGGGCGGCACCCAGGCCGAGCTGGAGGCGCGGTTGCGAATCCGACTCGGCGCGCTACGCGAGGGACGCAAGGCGCTGCTCGCGCATCACGCCGGCGACGGTCTCTCCGACGAGACGCTCGCCGCGCTGGAGGCGGAGCTGGACCTCGAGGAGCTGCGGATCCTGCGGCTGCTCGGCGACGGGCTGAAGAGGTGACGATGGACGCGACGCTGGCGACACGGCTCGAGGAGGCGCGGCGGGGGCTGCTCGACCTCTCCACGCGCAACCGGCTGCTGGCGCTGCCGAAGCCCGGCCGATCGCGCGGCGTGGTGATCCTGGCCGATGAGGATGCGGATTTCGTCCTGGCCGAGCTCGTCGCTGGCAAGCCCTTCGGCTTCGAGGCGGCGGAGGCCGAGTCCGCTGCCGATGCGCCCGCCACGTCGGAGGCGGAGCCTGCGGCGGCGGATGCGAAGCCGAAGCGCCGTCGCGCGGCGAAGCCCAGGAAGGCAGAGGGCGTGGAGGCCGCCGCCGCGGGCAAGACGCGCGAGCAGTGGCAGGTGGACTACCTGCTGCGCGCGCGGCTGACGCCGGCGGAACTGGCGAAGCGGCTGCGCGACCTGATGACGGATGCCCGGACCGCGAGGGAGGAGACCGGCATCGCGACGCTCTCGCTCGCCATCGGTACGCTGGCCTGGCGCGATCCCGGCACGCCGGGGACGGAGCGGCTGGCGCCGCTGGTGCTGCTGCCGGTGACGCTGGAGCGCGAGGGCGTCAGCCAGAAGTTCCGCATCCGGACGAGCGGCCTCGAGGTGCAGGAGAACCTCTCGCTTCGGCAGAAGCTCGCCGCCGAGTTCAAGGTGACGCTGCCGGAGTTCGACGCCGAGACCTACGACCCGACGAAGTGGGCGGAGGCCGTGGCGGCAGCGATCGGCGAACGCGAGGGCTGGGGCGTCGATCCGGACGGGCTCGCGCTCGGGCTGTTCAGCTTCGCGAAGTTCCTGATGTGGCGCGACCTCGACCCGACGGCCAATCCGGGGCTGGCGGATCATCCGGTGATCCGCGCGCTGGTGGGCGGCGAGATGCTGTCGGGCCCGCCGCCCTTCGCCGACGACGCGGACGTCGATGCCGAGATCAGGGTCGAGAAGCTCGACCACGTCATGGACGTGGACGGCAGCCAGGCGCTGGCGGCGGAAGCCGTGCGCCGCGGCGGGCATACGGTGATCCAGGGGCCGCCCGGCACCGGCAAGTCGCAGACCATCATGAACATCATCGCCCAGGCGGTGCTCGACGGGCGGAGCGTGCTGTTCGTGGCGGAGAAGCTGGCGGCGCTGGAGGTGGTGAAGCGCCGGCTCGGCACGGCGGGGCTGGGGGCGGCCTGCCTCGAGCTGCATTCGGAGAAGCAGTCGAAGCGCGCGGTGCTGGACGAGCTGCGCGCGACGCTCGCGTTGCCGAATGTCGCGAAGCCGGATCGCGAGGCGTTGGTGAAGCGGCTCGGGTCGCTGCGGTCGCGGCTGAACGCGCATGCCGATGCGATGGCGGCGCCGGTGGGTGCCAGCGGACGCGCGCTGCATGCGGTGGTCGGCAACCTCGTCGCGTTGCGGGCGGCGGAGGTGAAGGCGCCGGATTTCGCGCTGTCGGCCGGCGGCTGGGATGCCGCGCGGATCGCCGAGGCGCGCGATGCGGTGGCGGAACTGGCGGCGCGCGCGGCGGAGGGCGCCATGCAGAGCCCCTGGCGCGGCGTGACCGCCGCGCTGTCGGCGCCCGACCAGGAGCGCCTGCTGGCGCGC
>NZ_JAKJIB010000328.1 GCF_021864505.1 Falsiroseomonas oryziterrae | reverse complement strand
GGCGGCAGCGCGAGCGTGGCGAAGGCGGCGGCGAAATCCGCGCGCGTCAGCGCGACGCGGCCCTCGACCGGATCGGCGGCGCGGAGCTTCGCGAGCAGGCGCCAGGCCAGCGACAGCGTGACGGCGGCCTGGCGCCGCAGGCGGGAGCGTAGCAGGCGCGGCAGCGGCGCGGCGGCTTCCAGCGTTGCCTCGACGCGATCCAACGCGGCATCGAGCACGGCGCGGCGCTGCGGGTTGCCGGGCGCGAAGAAGGCGCGCTCGCCGCCGGCCTCGTCCATCCAGGGGACCGGCAGGTAGATGCGGTCCAGCGCGTCGCGGTCGGGAACCAGGTCCTGCAGGTGGTTCAGGATCTGCAGCGCGGTGCAGAGCGCGTCGGAGGCGGCGTGCGCTTCGGCACTTTCGCCATGCACGCGCAACAGCATCCGCCCGACCGGGTCGGCGGAGCGGCGGCAATAGTCTTCCAGCTCCGCCCAGTCGGCGTAGCGGCGCTGCGTCGCGTCCTGGCGGAAGGCGGAGAGCATGAGCCGCGCCTCGGCGCTGCCGACCTCGGCCAGCGCGTCCTCCGCGGTCGCTTCCAGGGCATCGAGGCGCCGCAGCCTCTCCTCGGCCGGCAGGGTGCTGTCGGCGATGTCGTCGGCGGTGCGGACAAAGCGGTAGAAGGCGAGCACCTTGCCGCGCGCCGCCTTCGGCAGCAGCAGCGAGGCGACCGGGAAATTCTCGCTCGTGTGGTCGCGGGTCGGCGGGCCGACGGCGACGCCGCTGCCATCCATCGTCGTGCCTTACGCGGCCCCGTCGGGCTGGTAGGCGCGGCCCTTCCAGCCGGCCGGCTTGCCCATCAGCCCGCGCACCAGCGCGGTCCATTGGATCGCCAGCGCGACGCCGACGGCGAGCGGGTGCAGCGGGATGGTCCACCAGGGCTCGCGCACGCGCAGCGTCACCGCGGTGCGGATCGCAAGGCCGAGCGCCAGCGCCAGGAAGGCCCAGGCCTCCGGCAGCAGCGCGATGGGCCACAGGAAGGCGCCGGCGAGCATCACGGTCCAGATCGGCAGTCCGACCGGCGTCGCCATGCCCTCGCGGGCGTTCTTGATGAAGCCGCGCCAGCATTCTGCGAAGGTCGCGTACATGCGGCAGGTGGCGAGCCCCGCACCCTCCACCACTTCCGTCGCGAAGCCGGCGGCGCGCATCTTGCGCGCGAGCTGCAGCGCGTCGTGCAGCACGCCGCGGATCGCGCCGTGGCCGCCGGCGGCCTCGTAGGCCTTGCGCTCCACCATCATCAGCTGGCCGCAGGCGGCGGCCATGTCGGCGCGCTTGCTCTCCGCGCGGCCGCCGCCGGGCAGGTAGCAGTAGAGCAGGAAGTTGATCATTGGCACGGTCACGGCCTCGCCGAGGCTGCCGATCTCCTGCCGCGGCACACCGGTGACCATGGCGACGCCGGCCTGCGCGGCATGACCGGACATCAGCGCCGCCGCCTCGGGCTCGAGCCGCACATCGGCGTCGATGAAGAGCAGGTGCGTGCCGCGCGCCGTCTCGGCGAGCCGCGCGCAGGCATGCACCTTGCCGGTCCAGCCCGGCGGCAGCGGCGGCGCGGTCTCGAGCCGCACGCGGGCATCGCGCGCGGCATAGTCCCGCACGATCCCGGCGGTGCGGTCGGTGGAGCCGTCATCCATCACGACGACCTCGACCGCGACGCCGCGCGAGGCGAGGGCGTGGTCGAGGCAGCGGGCGATGTTCGCCTCCTCGTTGCGGGCGGGGACGAGGATGGAGACGAGCGTGCCATCGGCCGGCGTGCCGCGCGGCGGGCCGACCTTCGTCAGGTTCAGCACGACCATGATCGCGGGGAGGGTGGCGAGGGCGAGGGCAAGCCAGGCCCAGGTGAACTCGAGGTCCATCGTTCAGCCCGCCTCCTGACGGGTTTCGTGCCGCGGGTCGAAGCGCTTGCCGCTTGCTGCGGCCCGGAGGCGGCGCCAGAGGTCGTAGATGCCGCCCATGCCCTCGCGGCCCTTGTGGATCGTCTCGAAGCGCGCCGGGTCGCGGGCGACCGCATCCGCGGCCAGCCGGTCCATCGTCGCGGCGAGCGCCGCAGAGAGTGCCTGCGCGCGGGCATCGCGGTCCATGGCTTCCAGCACCCGGCCCTCGATCGGCTCGCCGAAGGCGCAGAGCATTTCCGCCTTGCGTTCGGTCCAGAAGGGATAGTCGAGCGCAAGCGGGATGAAGAGCGCGTCGGGGGCGAATTCCGGCAGGCGGGTCATGCCGGGCGCGATCGGCACCGGGCGCTCCCGCACGTCGGAGAAACGGCCCGGCGCGTTCATCCACAGCATGCGGTCGGGCGCGGCCAGCACCTCCTTCGCGAGGCGCAGGAAGGCGATGGCGCCGCGCGGCGAGCCGGTCTCGATCCCGAAGACGCCGAGCCGGCGCATGAAGCCGTAGCGGTCGAGCGCCTGCTTCTCCATCGGGATGAACATGCGCCGGTTCGGGAACAGCGCGACGGAGAGCAGCATGAAGGCGACGCCGTCCCACCAGCCGGGGTGGTTGGCGAAGACGACGAGCGGCCGGTCGCCATAGTCCCGCGGCACGCCCCAGCGCGCGACGCGGGCCGCACGCATGTGCTTGCCGAAGAAGCGGGAGAACATGAAGTGGAAGAACGCCATGCGCCGCGGGTCGTAGCGCCCGATCGGGTCCTCGGCAGCCGACCGGGCCGCACTTCGTGTCTCGGCGTTCATGAAAGGAATGTAGGGCGCTCGGTCAGGACGCCATAGCCCCCGCCCTCCTCCCGGCCGCAGGTCGGGAGGAGGGCGGCGGGTGTCATTCCGCCGCGGCTGCCATCTCGCGGTCGCGCCGGCCGGCCTCGCGGGCGCGCTCGCTCATGCCCTTGCCGCCGCGATCCTGGTCCATGGCGTCCGCCGCGATCCAGCCGGACATCATCACCATCGGCATGCCCGGCCCCGGATGCGCCGCGCCGCCGCAGAGATAGAGGCCCTTCACGAACTTGCTGCGGTTGCCGGGCTTGAAGGCCCCCATGAAGGAGCCGTGGCTGGCCAGCCCGTAGATCGCGCCGTCCAGCACCTTGTAGCGGTTGTGGATGTCGACCGGCGTCAGCTGGCTCTCCACGACGATCCGCTCCTCGATGTCTTCCATCCCGGCCGTGCGCTTCAGCTTGTCGAGGATCTTCTGGCGATAGGCCTGGAACATCTTCGACCAGTCGTGGTTCGGCCGCAGATGCGGCGTGTGCACCAGCACATACAGCGCCTCGCCGCCCGGCGGCGCCGTGGTGTCGTCGCTGCAGGACGTCGCGGCGAGATAGGCGGTCGGGTCGGGCGCGGGCTCGCCGCGCTTGTAGATCGCGTCGAACTCCTCCTCCGCGTCGCGGGAGAAGACGAAGCAGTGATGCGCAAGGTGGTCGTAGCGCTTCTTCAGGCCGAGATAGAGCACGACGCCGGAGCAGGCCGGCTCGAATCCCTTGCCGTCGTATTTCCGCGCCGGCTCGCCGCCGACCAGCTCGCGATAGGTGCGGATGGCGTCCATGTTGGAGATCACCGCGTCGCAGGCGATCGTCTCGCCGGTCGAGGTGACGACGCCCTTCACCGCCTTGCCGCCCGGGCCGTCCACGACATCGAACCCCGTCACCTCGACGCCCGGCCGCAGGTCGGCGCCGAGATCGGCGGCGAGCTTCGCCAGCCCCTCCGCCACGGCGCGCGTGCCGCCGACCGGATACCAGACGCCCTCATGCGCCTGCATGTCGGCGATCGAAGTCAGTACAGCCGGCGCCAGATAGGGCGAGGAGCCAACATACTGGCAGTAGTGATCCAGCATCTGCGCCAGCCGCGCATCCGGCACATGGCCGCGGATCACCTTGGCCACCGTGCGGCCCATCTTGAGGCTCAGCACGTCGCGCAGCGTGTCGGGGTTCAGGTTCGCCTTGAAGTTCAGCGTGTCGGCGATGCCCTCGACCGGCTTCCAGAAGAAGAAGTTCTCGGAGACGCGATGCAGGTTCTCGGCCTCGGCCTGCAGGCGACGATAGCCCTCGCCCATGCCCTTTCCGGGCGCGAAGCGGTCCATCTCGGCCGCCATGCGGTCCACGTCCTCGAGCAGGTCGATGCGCGTGCCATCGTCGAAGAAGCAGCGCCACTGCGGATCGAGGCGGATCAGAGGGAGATCTGTCTGCAGGTCGCGGCCGGCCTCGGCGAAGATGCGGCGCAACACGCGCGGCACGGTCAGGATCGTCGGGCCCATGTCGAAGCGGAACCGGCCGGACCCATCCGGCGCATCGAGATGCAGCACCGCCGCCTTGCCGCCGAGCCACGGGTTCTTGTCGAGCACCGTCACCTTGTGCCCGCGCGCCGCCGCCACCGCCGCCGCCGCGAGCCCACCCAAGCCGGCCCCGACCACCACCACACGCTCAGCCATGCTCGCCAACCTCCTGCGGGCCGGAGCCCAATAGCATGTTTCGGGGCGGTCTGCGGGGGCTCTGCCCCCGCGCCCCCGCCGGGGGCCGTGGACGGCCCCCGGGCCCCCACGTCAGTTTTCAAGGGCGGTCCGGGAGGGGC
>NZ_JAKJIB010000327.1 GCF_021864505.1 Falsiroseomonas oryziterrae | reverse complement strand
CCGCGCCCGTGGCGGCGGCCCCGCCGCCGCCACCTGCCGTCGCCATCCCCGGCGTGCCGGACGGTACCCGCGTGGTGCTGCGCGCCCGGCCGAACAGCGGCGACGGCGCCTGGGTCCAGGTGCGCGACACCCGCGCCAACCAGGTGGTCCTGAACCGCGTCCTGCGCCCCGGCGAGGCCTGGCCCGCCCCTGTCCGCGATGGCTTGGTCCTCGACACCGGCAAGGCCGACGGGCTCGAGATCCTGCTGGACGGCCAGCCCCAGCCGACGCTCGACGGGCTGGTCGGCGTCCGCCGCAACATCGCCCTCGAGCCCGACCGGCTGCGCCAGCGCTTGACCCAGGCGACCGCCTCGGCCGCGCCAACCCCGGCCGCGCCGCCGGCCCCGGGGCAGCGCAACCAGTAACCCCGGCCGCATCCCCCCTGGGAGAGCGCCGCGCGGGGCCATATCCTGCGCGGCGGATCGCCCGGGCACCCTCGCCCGGGTGGCGCAACACCACCCCCGAGGGAAGGGCCTCCCGAGGCAGCATGTCCTACCGTCCCTACCAGCAGATCCTCCGCCGCCATTCGCGCCAGATCCGCGTCGGCAAGGTGCTCGTCGGCGGCGACGCCCCGATCAGCGTCCAGACCATGACCAACACGCCGACCGAGGACGCCAAGGCGACGATCGAGCAGATCCGCCGCTGCGAGCTCGCCGGCGCCGACATCGTCCGCGTCTCGGTGCCCACCGAGGAAAGCACCGCCGCGCTGCACGAGATCGTGCGCGAGGTGAACGTGCCGATCGTGGCCGACATCCACTTCCACTACCGCCGCGCCATCGAGGCGGCGGAGGCGGGCGCCGCCTGTCTCCGCATCAACCCCGGCAACATCGGCAGCAAGGATCGCGTGAAGGAGGTGGTGAAGGCCGCCCGCGACCATGACTGCGCTATCCGCATCGGCGTGAACGCCGGCAGCCTCGAGAAGCACCTGCTGGAGAAATACGGCGAGCCGAACCCGGAGGCGCTGGTCGAAAGCGCGCTCTGGCACGCAGCCCACCTGCTGGATGAGGGCTTCGACCGCTTCAAGATCAGCGTGAAGGCCTCCGACGTCTTCCTCGCCGTCGCCGCCTACCAGCAGCTCGCCGAGCAGTGCGACCATCCGCTGCACATCGGCATCACCGAGGCCGGCGGGAAGCGCGCGGGGACGGTGAAGTCGGCGATCGGCCTCGGCAGCCTGCTCTGGGCCGGCATCGGCGACACGCTCCGCGTCTCCCTCTCCGCCGAGCCGGAGGAGGAGGTCGCGGTTGGGTGGGAGATGCTGAAGTCGCTGCATCTCCGCCACCGCGGCGTGAAGGTGATCTCCTGCCCCTCCTGCGCGCGGCAGGGCTTCGACGTGATCCGCACGGTCGAGAAGCTCGAGGACCGGCTGGCCCATATCCAGGAGCCGATCAGCCTTTCGATCATCGGCTGCGTGGTGAACGGCCCGGGCGAGGCGCTGATGACCGACATCGGCCTGACCGGCGGCGGCGCCGGCACGCACATGATCTACGGCATGGGCAAGCAGAGCCACACGGTGAAGACCGAGGAGATGGTCGAGCACATCGTGGGCCTGGTCGAGGCGCGGGCCGAAGCGCTGAAGGCCGCGAAGGCGGCCGAGAAGGCGGCCGAGGCCGCGCAGCAGGCAGCGGAGTAGAACGCGCCGCCATCCGCCGCGGCGCGGGGCCACTTGCCCTGAAGGCGCGGCGGCGACACAACCCGGCCCCATGGCCAGCCCGCTCCAGCCCGTCCGCGGCACCCGTGACCTGATCGGCGACGAGTTCCGGGCGCATCGGCACGTCATCGACACCTCGCGCCGCGTCACCGCGCTCTACGGCTTCGAGGAATGGGCGACGCCGATCTTCGAGGACACGCGCGTCTTCGCCCGCTCGCTCGGCGACACCTCCGACGTCGTGACGAAGGAGATGTATTCCTTCACCGACCGCGGCGGCGATTCCGTCACGCTGCGGCCGGAGAACACCGCCGGCGTCTGCCGCGCGCTGGTCTCTAACGGGCTGACGCAGTCGAACCTGCCGCGCAAGGTGTTCTACGCCGGCCCGATGTTCCGCTACGAGCGGCCGCAGAAGGGCCGGTATCGCCAGTTCCACCAGATCGGCGCCGAGGTGCTGGGCGCCGCCGAGCCGCTGGCGGATGCCGAGGTGATAGCCGCCGGCTGGGACATCCTGGTGCAACTCGGCATCGCCGACGGCGTGGTGCTGGAGATCAACACGCTCGGCGACGCCGAGAGCCGGGATCGCTACCGCGCCGCGCTGGTCGCCCATTTCACCGCGCATCGCGACGCGCTGTCCCACGACAGCCAGGTGCGGCTCGAGAAGAATCCGCTGCGCATCCTCGACAGCAAGGATGAGGGCGACAGGCGGATCGTCGCGGAGGCGCCGACGATCCAGCCGCATCTCTCCGACGCCGCGCGCGGCTTCTACGAGGCCGTGCTGCGGCACCTGGCGACCTTCGGCGTCCCGGTGCGGGAGAATCCGCGCATCGTGCGCGGCCTCGACTACTACAGCCACACGGCCTTCGAGTTCGTCACCGACCGGCTCGGCGCGCAGGGCACGGTGATGGCGGGCGGCCGCTATGACGGGCTGGTGGAGGAGATGGGCGGCCCGCCCACGCCCTCCGTCGGCTGGGCCGCGGGCGTCGAGCGCCTGTCCATGCTGCTCGCCGCGCCCCCCGCCGCGCCGCGCCCCGTCGCGGTGATCCCGGTGGCGGAGGCGCAGGAAGCCGCCGCGCTCGCGCTGGTGCAACGTCTGCGCGGCGCCGGCGTGGTCGCAGAGATCGCCTACAAGGGCAACCTCAAGCGCCGGATGGAGCGCGCCAACAAGCTTGCCGCGCGCGCCGCGCTGATCCTGGGCGAGGACGAACTGTCCCGGGATGTCGTCCAGTTCCGGGATCTCGACGCCGGCACGCAGGAGACGCTTCCGGTCGAGGACGCGATCCGTCGCCTCTCGGCATGAGCCTCCCCCACAAACTCGACCGCCTGCTGCTGCGCGCCGAGGAACTGCGCCACCTTCTCAACACCGCCGACGGCGCGCAGGTCGGCGCGATCTCGCGCGAGCTGTCGGAGCTCGATCCGCTGGTCGAGAAGGTGCAGGCCTACCGCGCCGCCGAGCGCGCGCGCGACGAGGCCGAGGCCATGCTCGGCGACCCCGAGCTGAAGGAACTCGCCGAGGCCGAGTACCTCGACCTCAAGGACCGCCTGCCGAAGCTCGAGCGCGAGATCCGGCTGATGCTCGCCCCCCGCGACGCCGCCGACGAGCGCAGCGCGATCCTCGAAGTCCGTCCCGCCGCCGGCGGCGACGAAGCGGCGCTCTTCGCCGCCGAGCTCTTCGGCGCCTACCAGCGATACGCGCAGCGCCAGGGCTGGCGCTTCGAGATCCTGGACTACGACGAAAGCGACCTCGGCGGCGTGAAGGGCGCGACCGCCTCCATCGAAGGTCGCGGCGTCTTCGCGAAGCTGAAATTCGAGTCCGGCGTGCACCGCGTCCAGCGCGTGCCCGCGACCGAATCCCAGGGCCGCATCCACACCTCGACCGTCACGGTAGCCGTCCTGCCGGAAGCCGAGGAGGTGGACGTGCAGGTGAACGAGAGCGACCTGCGCGTGGACACCTACCGCGCGAGCGGCGCCGGCGGGCAGCATGTCAACAAGACCGACAGCGCGGTCCGCATCACGCACATCCCCTCCGGCATCGTGGTCGCGATGCAGGAGGAGAAGTCGCAGCACAAGAACCGCGCCAAGGCGATGAAGGTGCTGCGCGCGAGGCTCTACGACGCGGAGCGGTCGCGCCTGGCCAACGCGCGCGCCGCCGACCGCAAGGGCCAGGTCGGCACCGGCGACCGGTCGGAGCGCATCCGCACCTACAACTTCCCGCAAGGGCGCGTGACCGACCACCGCATCGGCCTGACGATCCACAAGATCGACCGCGTGATGCTGGGCGAGTTCGACGAGGTGATCGAGGCGCTGGTCGCGGAGGACGAGGCTGCACGGCTGGCGGCCGACGCCGAATGAGGACCTCCGCTCGCCCGGGAAGTGGCAAGCCCCGGGGGCGCTCGACGGTGGCGTGAGGCTGGGGACCGGCCGCGTCCTGGGACTGCCGAGGTGACGATGGGTCTTCGCACCGTCCTGCTGCTGACGGCCGCCGGCCTGCCCGGGGTGCTGGCGCTTCTGCTCGTGCTGCCTGCCGTTCCGGACGTGCCGGCGCCGCTGCTGCTGGCGCAGCCGGCGCTGCTGCTATTCCTGCTGGCTCTCGCGGGGAGTTGGGCCGCGCCGCGCTGCGGCTTCCTGCTGCGCGGCGCCTCGTCTCTGGCGGCGCGGCTCGGCGAAGTCGGCATCGGCCTGGCGCTAGGGCTGTGCCTCGCCATCGCCGACCACCTCGCGCGCCCGGCCTGGCAGTCCGCACCGGGGCTGCCGCCCGGCATCCTCGAGGCCTGGACGCCGGCCGCGCTCGTCGTCGGGCTGCTCTACGGCGCCGTGGTGGAGGAGGTGATGCTGCGCTGGGGCGCGATGAGCCTGCTCGTTCTCGCTCTGTGGCGGCTGCTGGCGCG
>NZ_JAKJIB010000326.1 GCF_021864505.1 Falsiroseomonas oryziterrae | reverse complement strand
CGGCTTGCGCTGCGCGCCGACCGCGACGAGGGCGGGCAGATCCGCGACATCGGCGTCGCGCAGGAACGCGCCCGCCTGCTGCGCCGCCGCGACCGAGATGCGGAGGCCGCCGCGGTCTGGGCCGCGGCCGAGCCGCTGCAGCGCGACCTCTCGCCCGAGGCGCAGCGCGCCGTCTGGGCCGAGCGGCAGATCCTTGCGCGCAAGCTGATCAGGCTCAACGAGCCTGCCACCGCCTATCGCGTCGCCGCGAACCACGGCCAGTCGGCGGCCGGCGAGCCGCGGCAGGAGGCCGAGTTCCTCGCCGGGCTCATCGCGCTCCGCCGCACCAACGACGCCGCCGCCGCGCAGCGGCACTTCGCGCGCGTCGCGGAGGGCAGCAACAGCGTCATCACCCGCGCCCGCAGCGCCTATTGGGAAGGCGTCGCGCTGGAGGCGCTCGGCCGCCCCGCCGAGGCGCGTGCGCGCTGGGAGGCCGCGGCCGCGCTGCCGGTCGCCTTCTACGGCCAGCTCGCCAGCCGCGCGCTCGGCGAGACGCCGCAGCAGCTTTCGGCGCGGATCAACGGCGCGGCGCTGCGCGAGCCGCCGCTCGACGTGGCGCAGGCTTTCGGCGGGCGGGAACTGGCGCGCGCCGTCGTGACGCTGGCCGATCTCGGCCAGTCCGACCGCGCGCGGATGTTCCTGCTGCGCATGGAGGATGTTTCGCCGGACGCCACCGACCGCTGGCTGATCGCGCGCCTCGCCGTGCTGATCGGCCGACCGGACCACGCCGTCTGGGTAGCGCGGCGCGCCGGCGTGGATGGCGTGATCCTGCTCGAGGATGGCTGGCCGACCCCCTTCCCCGCCCCGCCCGACGGCGCCGAGGCCGCCATCGTCAACGCCATCACGCGGCAGGAGAGCAATTTCGAGCTCTCCGCCGTGTCCTCGGCCAATGCGCGCGGGCCGATGCAGCTGCTGCCGGCGACCGCGCAATCCGTCGCGCGGCGCCTCGGCATCCCGCACACGACGGCGATGCTGACCAGCGATCCGGCGCACAATCTGCGGCTTGGCTCGAACTACATCGCCGATCGCCTGGCGCGCTACGACGGCGCGCTGCCGCTCGCCGCCGCCGCCTACAATGCGGGAGCCGGGCGGGTGGATGAGTGGCTGGTGACCTATGGCGATCCGCGCGTGCCGGGCGGGCCCGACATCCGCGAGTGGATCGAGCTCATTCCCTTTGCTGAGACCCGGAACTACGTACAGCGGGTGATCGAGAACGTGGTGGTCTATCGCGCGCGCAACCCGGCGACCGCCGGCCTCGCGCATCCGCTCGACGGGCTGCTCGCGGGCCGGCGATGAGCCCGCGCCGCGTCGCCTTCCATGCGCGCGACGGCCTGCGCCTGTCGGCTCTCGAATACCCTGGACCGGCGCACCGCACGCCGATCCTCTGCCTGTCCGGACTCACACGGAGCGCGGCGGATTTCGAGGTGCTGGCCGCACGCCACGCCCTGACGCGGCGCGTGATCGCCCTGGACCATGCCGGCCATGGCGAAAGCGCAAGGCCAGCGGAGATCGCGCGCTACGGCATTCCGAACTCACTGGCGGATGTGCTGGACGCGATGGCGGCGTTGCACTGCCCGCGCGCCGTGGTGCTCGGCACGAGCTTCGGCGGCATCCTGGCGATGGTGCTGGCCGTGTTCCGGCCGACGGCGCTGGCCGGCCTGGTGCTGAACGACATCGGGCCGCATGTCGAGGATATCGGCCTCGACCACGTCCAGAACTTCGTTGGCCTCGACCCGGCTCTGGAGAACCTCGAGGCCTGCGTGGCGCATCTCCAGCGGACGCTGCCGCCCATGCCGATGGATGAGGCGGGCTGGCTTCGCTTCGCCGCCAACACCTTCGCACCGGGCGGAGACGGGCGCTGGCACCCGCGCTGGGACACGCGGATCGCGCAGGTGCTGCGCAACAGCGGCAAGGCGCCGGAGCTCTGGCCCGCCTTCGGCGCCGCCGGGCATGCCCCGATGATGCTGGTGCGCGGCGAGCTATCCGACCTGTTGTCTCCGGAGACGGCGGCGCGCATGCGGCGCGAGCGACCGGACATGACGTTTGTCAACGTGCCGCGCTGCGGGCACAGCCCGATGCTCGACGAACCGCAGGTCGTGCCGGCGCTCGACCGATTCCTGCACGCGATCCCGTGACCGCCGCGCGCCTCGTCGCGACGTTGGGCGGCGTCGGTTTGCTGCGGCCCGGGCCCGGCACCTGGGGATCGGCCCTGGTGCTGCCGCTCGTGCTGCTCGGCCCCCTGCCCTGCCTGGTCCTCGCGGCGCTGGTCACACTCGCCGGCTTCTGGGCGGCGCCGCGCGTGCTGAAGGCCGACGAGGACCCCGGCTGGTTCGTCGCCGATGAGGGGGCGGGCATGCTCCTCGCACTGGCGGCGCTGCCGGCGCCGAGCTGGATCGGCGTCGCGCTCGCTTTCGTGACCTTCCGCGCCCTCGACATCGCCAAGCCCTGGCCGGTGTCCTGGGCCGACCGGCAGACGGGCGCGCTCGGCGTGATGCTGGACGACCTCGTCGCCGGCGCGATCGCGGCCGGCGCGCTGCTCGCCTTGCAGCTTCTCTGGCCGGGAGCCCTGGGCTGATGCTGAACCCGTCCACGCTCGACGAGGCCGCCACGCTGCTCGCCGCGCTGCAGGCGAAGGGCCTCACGCTCGCCACCGCGGAGAGCTGCACGGGCGGGCTGATCGCCGCGGCGCTGACCGCGATCCCCGGTTCCTCCGCCACGGTGCTGGCGGGCTACGTCACGTATTCGAACGACGCGAAGACGCGCCTCGTCGGCGTGCCGGCGACGATGCTCGCCACGCATGGCGCCGTCAGCGACCCCGTCGCACGGCAGATGGCCGAGGGCGCGCTGGCCGATTCAGGCGCGGACATCGCGGTCTCCTGCACAGGCATCGCCGGGCCGTCCGGCGGCAGCGCCGCAAAGCCGGTCGGGCTGGTCTTCATCGGCTGCGCGCGGCGTGGCAGGACCACCCGCGCCGAACGCCATGTCTTCCCCGGCGACCGCGGCGCGATCCGCGCCGCCACCGTGGACGCCGCGCTGGCCCTGATCCGCCGACTCTCGGAGTAGCTCCATGGACCTGACCGACAAGCTGATGGCGGCCCTCGACGCCGATTGCGCCGGCGCGGAAGCGCGCCTGGTGGAGTGGCTGCGCATTCCCTCCATCAGCGCGCAGCCGCAGCACGCCGCCGATTGCGTGCGCGCCGCCGAATGGGTGCGCGACCAGCTCGCCGCGCTGGGCTTCACCGCGAGCCTGCGGCAGACGCCGAAGCACCCCATCGTCGTCGCGCATCACCCAGGCCCCGGCGGCAGCGCGCCGCACCTGCTCTACTACGGCCATTACGACGTGCAGCCGGCCGACCCCTTCGAGCTCTGGACCAGCGCGCCGTTCGAGCCGGCAATCGTGGACGGGCCGCACGGCAAGCGCGTCGTCGCGCGCGGCGCGGTGGACGACAAGGGCAACAGCTCGACCTGGCTCGAGGCGCTGCGCGCCTGGCACAGCGTCGCCGGCGGCCCGCCCTGCGCGATCACTGCGGTGATCGAGGGAGAGGAGGAGATCGGCTCCCCCAACCTCGCGCCCTTCCTCGCCGCCAACAGGGACGAGCTGAAGGCTGACGTCGCGATCATCAGCGACACCAACATGTGGGACGTCACGACGCCGGCGCTGTCCACGCGGCTGCGCGGCATGTGCTACGTACAGCTCGACCTGAAAGCCGCCAGCCGCGACCTGCATTCGGGCATGTATGGCGGCAGCGCGCTGAACCCGCTGAACCTCATCACCCGCATCCTGGGCGACCTGCACGATGCCAATGGCCGCATCCGACTGCCCGGTTTCTACGATGACGTGCCCGAGCTTTCAGCCGAACAGCGCGCCGCCTGGCAGGCGCTCGGCTTCAGCGAGCACGACTTCCTCGGCGACATCGGCCTCTCGGTGCCGGTCGGCGAGAAGGACCGCGGCGCGCTGGAGCGGCTCTGGGCGCGGCCAACGGCCGATATCAACGGCATCTGGGGCGGCTACACGGGCGCGGGCAGCAAGACCGTCATCCCGGCCGAGGCGCATGCGAAGGTCTCGTTCCGCCTGGTGCCCGGCCAGGACCACCGCAAGGTGTTCGAGAGCTTCAAGGCCTTCGTGCAGGCGCGGCTGCCGGCCGACGCCACGGCGGAGTTCCAGGTCTTCAGCGCGAGCCCGGGCATCGAGGTGCCGGCCGACAGCCGCTTCATCCGCGCCGCGCGATCGGCGCTGCAGGAGGAATACGGCAAGCCCGCCGCGATGATCGGCTGCGGCGGGTCCATTCCCGTGGTGTCGAGCCTGAAGGAGATCCTCGGCCTCGACACGGTGCTGATGGGCTTCGGGCTGGAGGACGACCAGGTGCACAGCCCGAACGAGAAATTCGACCTGCGCTGCCTGCACGGCGGCGCGCGGAGCCACGCGCGGCTGCTGGCGAAGCTGGCGGGGTAGTGCCGGGGGGGGGGGGGGGGGGGGGGGGGGGGGGGGGGGGGGGGGGGGGGGGGGGGGGGGGGGGGGGGGGGGGGGGGGGGGA
>NZ_JAKJIB010000325.1 GCF_021864505.1 Falsiroseomonas oryziterrae | reverse complement strand
CCTGGCCGGCGCCGTCACCGCGGCGGCGCTGCGTCGCGCGCGCGACGCGGCGGCGCATGGCGCGGACCGGCGCGCGACGTCGCTCTATGTCGCCCGGCTGGAAAGCGAGGCCTTCGAACAGGAGCGCCGCCACCAGCGCGAGCTGGCCGCGCAGCAGGCTGCCGTGCTGGCGACCGTGGAGAGCATGTCGCAGGGCTTCGTGACCTTCGGCCGCCATGCGCGGCTGACACTCGCGAATTCGCGCTGCGCGGAGATCGTTGGCCTGCCGCTCGAATCGCTGCGCCCGGGCGTCACACTGCCCGAGCTGATCGCGGCCGCGCGCGGCGCGCAGCGCCTCGGCGCCGCGCATGCGCTGGAGCGGCTGGTGCCGCTCGTCATCCGCCGCGAGCCGGCGGCCTTCCTGCACGAGTTGGGCCGCACGCGGCGCGTCATGGTGGTGCACCGCCCGCTGCAGGACGGCGGCTGGCTTGCTACCTTCGAGGATGCGACGGCGCAGGAGGCCATGGAGCGCAGGCTGGCACGGCTGGCGCACACCGATGCGCTGACCGGCCTGCGGAACCTCGCCTGGCTGCGCGAGCATCTCGCCGGGCTGCTCGCGGCGGCGGAGACGAGCGGCGCCGCAGCCGCGCTGCTGCACGTCAACCTCGACCGCTTCCGCAGCGTCAATGAAGCGCTGGGCCAGGCGGTGGGCGACGCCTTGCTTCGCGGCGCAGCGCGTCGGATCGAGGATACCGTGCGCCGCGGCCGAGGCGGCGACGTCGTCCGGCTCGGCGCCGACGAGTTCGCCGTCGTGCTGCGCGCGACGACGTCGGGCGTCGCCGGCGATCCCGGCCTCGACGCCGCAGGCCTGGCGGAGCGCATCGTCGCCGCGCTGGGCAAGCCATTCGAGGTCGAGGGCTACCGCGTGGTCACAGGTGCTTCTATCGGCATCGCCATGTTCCCCGCGCAGGGTCGCAGCGCGGACGAGCTGCTGACGCGTGCCGCGCTTGCCATGCGCCGCGCCAAGGGCGGCAGCCGCGGCGGCCACGCCTTCTACGCCCCCGAGATGACCGCACAGGCCGGCGCGCGGCGGCTGCTGGAGCTCGAGCTGCGCCTCGCGCTGACGGAAGGCTCGGGTCGCGCCTTCGAGCTGCGATGCGAGCCGGTGCTCGACGTCGTGTCGCGCCGCGTCGTGGGCGTGGAGGCGCAGCTTCGCTGGCAGCACTCCGTCCACGGGCTGGTGCCGCACGATATCCTGGCCGCGCTCGCCGCCGATCTCGGGCTCGCGGCGCCGCTCGGCCGCATGCTGCCGCGCCGCGCCGTCGCGGCGCTCGCCGCATGGCCCGACACGCTGCGCGTCGGGATCGGCTTCTCCGTCGCGCAGCTGCTCGAACCCGGTCTCGTCGAGCGGTTGGACTCGATGCTGGCGGAGGTCGGCATCGCGCCGCAGCGGCTCGAGATCCTGGTCGCCGAGCCCGAGCTGCGCCAGGCGCCGCATCTCGTCCTCGACACGCTGCACCGGCTGCGCGGGCTCGGGCTGCGCGTGACGCTCGACGAGTTCGGCGCCTCCGACGCCTCACCCTGGTCGCTGCGCGCCTTCCCCTTCGACCGCGTGCGGCTGACCCGCGCCCTCGTGCGTGAGCTGGGCGGCCGCAACCACGGGTTCGGCATTATGCGTGCGCTGATGGCGCTCGCGCGCCAGCACGGGATTCCGGCCACCGCGCAGGGCGTCGAGACGGAGGAGCAGTTGGCGCTGCTCGCCGCCGAGCGCTGTGCGCAGGCGCAGGGGCCGCTCTTCGCGGCCGCGGTGCCGGCAGAGAGCGTGCCGGCGCTGCTGCAGTGCCTCGGCGCCGCGGCGCCGGTGGCGAACGACCTTCGCCTTGTGGATTGCCCGGTGGAGACGCCGTCCGAGGCGCGCGCGTCGTAGCGGTGGATGGCGGAACGGTCACAAGCGATTGAAACGACCGCCATACGGCCTGCGCGCAGGGGCGTGATGGTGCGCCGAAAAGATGCGACGGAGCGTGAGCGACGTATCGCCGGTTGTAGTGACGGGCGGCGCGGCGGACGCTCCTCAACCGGCCCTGTGCCGTCGTCAATCTGCGGCTGATAGCATTCTTGCGCAATGTCTCCGTTTGGAGATTCGAAGGTGCATTCCGCAAGCGCGTGGTGTGCTGGATTCGAATAAGCCTCGGTGGTCTGATGCAACGCCGCCGATGACGGCGGCAACGGAGTCATTGACCCGGAAGCTACGCCGCCCCCCCCCGCGGCGCCCTGCCTCTGGCGGGCTTCTCCTGTGGTGGCGACGAGAGCGTGGGCGTGCGGAGGATCCGATGGGATCACGCGGCGGCCGACTGAAACCATCCGACTGAGTTGAGGCCGCGCCGGCATCGGGCGCGATCCCGATGCCTGGCCGAGCGTCCTCGGCAACCACCCTGCAGACGGCGGCCCACAGTCGCCCTCAGCAGGGGCAACCCGATGACGGATGAGAATTCGACCCCGAAGGCCGCGCCGCCCGGACCTGGACCGACGGCACGGCGAGCAACGGCACCACCCAGAACGGGATCACGGTCACGATCACCGGGCACGAGGCCAGCATCTCGGGCCTTGCCGCCAACATGCAGGTGTTCGTCACCGCGGACGGCGTCGAGACCTTCAACCGGTTGCAGGTCAGCGCGAACAGCGGCTCGACCCCCTTCGACATCGGCCGCGTCGACCTGACCGAGGCGATCGGCGACACGAAGAACCTGGGCGACAGCGTCTTCATCCATGACGACGGCCCGGCGATCCTGCTGACGCCGACGGCGGCGATGATCGCGGTGGACGAGTCGCTCGGCACGACCGGCTCGACCAAGGACGAGCCGGGCAATGCGGCGAACAACGACGAGACCACCGCCGGGGCGCCGGCCGGGGCGATCGGCTACGCGGTGACGGCGGCGGCGACGCTGTTCTCCGAGGCCGCCGATGCCGGCACCGACGGCCAGGCCAGCAAGGTCTACGCGCTGGTGCTGAACAGCGGCGCGACCGGGCTGATCGACACGGCGAGCGGCCAAGCGGTGGTGCTCTCGCAGACCGCCGGCGGCGTGGTCGAGGGCCGCACCGCGACCAGCAACCTCCTGGTGTTCACCATCGCGGTCGACAGTTCGAGCGGGGCGGTGACCACCACGCAGTACCGCGCGCTCAACCACGGCGCCGACGGCAACAACCACGACGGCTCGAAGAGCATGGCGTCCGGGCTGGTCGAGCTGCAGGCGACCCTGACCGACGGCGACACCGACACCGCCTCGCACAAGATCGAACTCGGCAGCCGGATCGGCTTCGAGGACGACGGGCCGGCGATCAGCGTCGAGAACGCCAGCGGGACCTTCGCCGCGGGCGCCCAGGGCGCCTGGGATCACGACCCGGGCAGCGACACCTTCGCGTCCCTGAGCCTCACTCTGAACAGCTACAAGATCGGCGACGGAAGCCTAGTCACAGCCAGCACGTCGCTCGGCACGGCGACCACGAAGGACGCGAACGGCAACTACGTCTTCCCCGGGTCCATCACGGCCGACTTCACACCCAATGACGGGCTGACCAACCCGCAGACTGCGAACTTCACCCTGACCTTCGATCCGGACGATCCGGAGAGCTACACTTTCGCTCTCTCGAACACGCCCACCACGGTGATTCTGCGGTACTGCTCGCAGGGCCAGCTCCGGGCCGGCGGCCCCGACCCGATGCGGACGCTGCTTTTCGGCGGCAGCGAGGTGGGAGCCGACGACGTGGTGTTCTTCGGGGTGGTCGCGAACGCGCCGAAGTCGAGTGTCGCGCCCGGGACTCCCCCGAACGACTACCCGAACGACCTCCTCGATCTGATCGTATCCGGCGCCACTGACCTGACCGAGGACCAGATCCAGGCCTTCCTGTTCCCGACGAACCAGATCTCTTCGCTCATCAACAGCAACACGCAGATGAACGTCTCGACGGCCGGGATCGGCATCAACAACAACAACCTCGATGGCGTTGGTGCCGGTATCCAGGCGGGCGACGAGAGCTTCGTGTTCAACCCGGAGGAGGTCGCGGACCGAGTGCGAGTCTTCATCGACAACTCGGTCGGCGGCTACACGCCGGCGTCGGGCGAGGAACTCTACTACACCGTGTTCTTCACTAACGGGACCGTCTTGGCGGACCAGCTGGTGACGGCGACCATGCTCCAGGACGCCTTGCGCAGTGATCCCACCGTTCCAAAGGCTGCGGTGGGCGGGAAGTACTTCGACATCGATGCCGGCGACCTGCGGATCGACGCGATCCAGCTCACCATGGGCAACGGCACCGTGAAGATCCCGGTGATCCAGTGGGCGATCGAGGAGACGTTCAGCCCCGCCCCGCTCCAGGTCAATCTGACCGCCGAGCTCTACGATGGCGACGGCGACTGGGCCACGGCCACCTTCTCGGTGAATCTGGCCAGCGACACGGTTCTCTGACAGGCGTCGCGAGCCCGCTCCTCGGAGCGGGCTCGCCCCGGCCCGGGGCGACCGGGACACCGGCGCCGCTCGCGATCAGGATCCAGTCGAGGCTCCGGCGGCGGCAGGTTTCCCGGGGGGGGCGCCGGCTCGGGCGGCATGGGGCTCGT
>NZ_JAKJIB010000324.1 GCF_021864505.1 Falsiroseomonas oryziterrae | reverse complement strand
GCGTGTAGCCCTCCCGCGGCCGCGCGAGCAGTTGGGCTGCCGGTCCTTCCTCGACCGCGCGGCCCGCCTGCATCACCAGCGCGCGGTCGGCGTAGCGCGAGACCAGGCCGAGGTCGTGGGTGATCAGCAGCAGCGCGCTGCCCTGCTCGCGCACCAAGTCCCTCGTCAGGTCGAGCACCTCGGCCTGGGTCAGCGTGTCGAGTGCGGTGGTCGGCTCGTCGGCGATCAGCAGCCGCGGACGGAGCAGCATGACCGAGGCGAGCATGATCCGCTGCCGCATCCCGCCCGAGAATTCGTGCGGGAAGGCGCCGAGCCGCGCGGCCGCGTCCGCGATGCCGACGCGCTCCAGCATCGCGACGCAGGCGTCGCGGCGCTGCGCGCGCGTCAGCCGCGTGTGCAGCGCGAGGCCCTCCTCCATCTGCGCGCCGACCGTATGGGCGGGGTTCAGCGACGTCATGGGCTCCTGGAAGACCATGCCGATGCCCGTGCCGCGCAGCCGCCGCAGCCGCGAGGGCGGGGCCGCCGCAAGGTCCTCGCCCCCGAGCAGGATGCGCCCGGCCGCGTGCCGCAGGCCGGGCGGCAGCAGGCCGATGACGGCACGCGCGGTGGCGGACTTGCCGGACCCGCTCTCGCCGACCAGTGCCAGCGCCTCGCGCGGGGCGAGCGAGAAGGAGAGGTCGTCCACGACGTGTCGCGCGCCGGCCGCGATGGACAGCCGCTCGACCTGCAGCAGGGGCGCGGTCATGCGCGATCCCGCGGGTCGAGCAGGTCGCGCAGCGCGTCGCCCAGCAGGTTGGCGCCGAGCAGACAGGCCGCGATCATCGCGCCGGGAGCGATGGAAAGGATCGGCGCGTCCTGCATGAAGGGCCGCGCGGAGGCGAGCATGTTGCCCCAGGTCGCCGCCGGCGGCGGCACGCCGAGGCCGAGGAAGGACAGCGCGCTCTCCGACAGGATCACCCAGCCGAACAGCGAGGTCGCCAGCACGGTGACCGGCGCGATGGTGTGCGGCAGGACGTGGCGGAGCAGCGTGTAGGATTCCGAGTTGCCCAGCGCGCGCGACGCCTCCACGAACTCCCGCTCGCGGATGGAGAGGACCGTGCCGCGCACCACGCGCGCGACGGTCGGCGCATAGGCCAGCCCAAGCGCCAGCACGATGCCCCAGCGCGACGGCCCCATCACCGCCAGCAGCCCGAGCGCCAGCAGGATCCCAGGGAAGGCGAGCAGCGTGTCGTTCAGCGCGCCGAGCACGCGGTCCACCCAGCCGCGCAGGTAGCCGCCCGCAAGCCCGATCGCCAGGCCGAGCAGCAGCGCCACGACCACCGTCGCCGCCGCCACCGTCACGCTGGTGACGGCCCCCGTCATCAGCCGGGAGAGCACGTCGCGGCCGAATTCGTCCGTGCCCAGCCAGTATTCGGCCGAGGGCGGGCGCAGCCGGCGGCGGAGATTGGTCCGCACCGGGTCGTAGGGAGTCCATACCAGCGCGACCGCCGCCACCGCCAGCACGAAGCCGAGCAGCGCCCCGCCGATCGCCAGGTTGGGACGCAGCCGCATGCCTCCTCAGCCCGCTGTCACGCGCGGGTCGAAGACCGGATAGAGCAGGTCCACGGCCAGGTTCACGGCGACGTAGATCGCTGCGACGAACAGCATCACGCCCTGGATCACCGGGTAGTCGCGCGCGAAGATCGCATCGACCAGCAGCCGGCCGAGGCCGGGCAGGGTGAAGACCGTCTCGATCACCGCGATGCCGCCGAGCAGGTTGCCGAGCACGAGGCCGATCAGCGTCAGCGTCGGCGCGAAGGCGTTGGGGAAGACGTGATGCGACAGCACCCGGCCTTCGGGCACGCCCTTGGCGCGGGCATGCGCGACGTAGTCGAGGCGGAGGACCTCCACGGTCGAGGCACGGGCCATGCGGATCAGCACGCCCGCCTCGACCAGCGCGAGCGTGATGATGGGCAGCAGGATGGCGTGCAGGGCGCGCCACGGATCCTCGGCGAAGGGCACCCAGCCCACCACGGGCACCCAACCCAGCCACAGCCCGAACACCAGCAGCAGGATCAGCCCGAGCCAGAAGGACGGGATGGAGAGCAGGAAGGTGGCCGCCGCGACCGTCGCGACATCCGTCAGCGAATCCTGCTTCCACGCCGCCAGCATGCCGAGCGGCACGGCGAGCAGCGCGGCGGCACCGACCGCGGCCAGCACGATCGGCGCGGTGACGGCGAAGCGGTCGAGCAGCAGGGGCCCGACCGCCTCGCCGTTCGTGATGGAGTGGCCGAGGTCGCCCGCCGCCACGCGCTCCAGCCACAGCAGGAACTGCACCGGCAGCGGGCGGTCCAGGCCGAGCGATGCGCGGAGATCGGCCACCGCCTCCGGCGTCGCGGCGTCGCCCAGGATCAGCGTCGCCGGATCGCCGGGCACGGCCCGCATCAGGAAGAAGACGGCGGCGGCGACCAGCAGCAGCGTGGGCAGCGCGACCAGCAGCCGCCGCAGGACGTAGCCGGCCACCCGGCTAGCGCCCGGCGGGGATGCGGCGCCGCGTCACCGCTGGATCCTGACGCCCCAGGCGCGCGGCGCGTCCACCGCCCAGCTGCCGAAGCCCTGGACGTGGCGCGGCGTCACGCCGTGGGTGACCGAGGAATAGAGCGCCACGATCGGCACCTCCTCCAGCAGGCGGCGGTGCATCGCCTCGAAGGTGGCGCGGCGGCGGGCGGGGTCGGTCTCGCGCATGGTCTGGTCGAGCATCGCCTGGACCTCCGGATCGTCCCAGGCCTTGCGCGGCTGGGTCGCCTTGGGGCCGGTGAACATCTCGAAGGAGAGCGACGGGTCGAGCCGGGCCGAGAAGCCGAAGGCCATCATCTGGTAGTCGCCGCGCGTGTAGCGATCGAGCTGCGTCGCCCATTCCAGCACCTCGAGCTCGCTCTCGATGCCGGCGTCGCGCAGCATGTCCTGCACCAGGACCGCGATCTCGTAGAAGGCCTCGTAGCGGCGCGTGGTCACGATGCGCAGCCGCTGGCCGCGATAGCCGGCCTCGGCGGCCAGGCGCCGCGCCTGCGCGACGTCGCGCGCCGGCACCTCGGCCATCGCGGGGGTGAAGAAGGAGGATGAGACCGGGATCGGCGCGCGCGACGGGCGCGAGGTGCCCTCGCTGACCGCGCGCACCAGCTCCGGCACGTCGAGCGCGAGCGCGATGGCGCGGCGCATCCGCACATCCTGCAGCAGCGGGTCGCGCGTCTGCATCAGCAGCACCTGCAGGTCCATCGACGCCGCGGAATGGACGGAGATGCCAGGCCGCTGGCGCAGCTCCGGCAGGTCGCGGGAGCGCGCATCGGGCAGGATGTCGATGTTGCCCGCCAGCAGCGCGGCGCGCGCCGCCGCGTCGTCGGGGATCACGGTGAAGCGGACGCGCTCCACCATCGGCGCCTTGTTCCCCGCGAGGCCGTCCGGCGTGCCGGGCAGCGCGGCGTAGCCTTCGAAGCGCGTCAGCTCCACGAACTGCCCGCGGCGCCATTCGCCGAGCCGGAAGGGCCCGGTGCCGACCGGCGCGCGCCAGGACCCGTCCGCATTCAGGCTGTCGCGGTGCCAGATGCCGGTCTGCCCGCAATCGGGCCGCGCCAGCATGGTCAGGAATAGCGCCGAGGGCTGCTCCAGCCGGATCACCACGGTGCGCTCGTCGGGCGTCTCCACGGCGGTGATGCGCGTCACTGCCGAATCGAGGTCGGGGCGGCAGCGCCAGTTCGTCTCGCGCCGCATGTAGCGCTGCATGGCGAAGGCGACATCGGCCGAGGTCAGCGGCTGGCCGTTGTGGAAGCGCACGCCCTGGCGGAGCGGGAAGGTGTAGGTGCGCCCGTCCTCGGACACCTCCACGCGCTCGGCCAGCATCGGCGCGACGGAGGCGTCGGCCCGCAGCGCGACGAGCCCCTCCACCACGTGCCAGACGATGCCGTCGGTGTTGGCATCGCGGTTCACGCCTGGATCAGTGGAGCGGATGTCGGCGTTCAGCCGGATGCGCAGCGTTTCCTGCGCCGCGGCGGGCGCAGCGAGGGCGAGCGACGAAGCGGCGGCGAACGCCGCGAGCAGCGCGCGGAGGCGCATGGTCCCGAACCCCTCTCCCGTCACGACCGGGCCGCCCAGCCGATGTCCGGCCCGGTTCTTCGTTTGCACAGAATACCAAAGCGGCGCTAGACACAAGGCCGACCATGTCGGCGCCCGCGACCCACCTCCATCACGACCTCGCCCGCGCGGCGCGCGCGCTCTTCCTGGCCGAGGGCACGGCCCCGGGCACGCGGGTGGCAGAGGCCGCGCTGGCCGCGCGGCTCTCGGTCTCGCGCACGCCGGTGCGCGCGGCGCTGCGCCTGCTGGAGGAAGCCGGCGTCACGCGACGCCAGGGCCGGGCCATGGTGGTGGCCGATCCCAGGCGCGACCTGCCGGAAGCCGCCGGCGCCGACCCGGCCGAGGAACTGGCCGTCGCCATCGCCCGTGCGCGCGCCGAGGGCCGGCTTGCCGATGCGCTGCGGGAGGCCGATGTGATGCGGGCCTTCGGCCAGCCGCGAGGCGTCGTCGCGCGGGCGCTGGGGCGGCTCGCCGGCCTCGGCGTCGTCGCGCGGAACCCGGCGCAGGGCTGGCATTTCGCGCCGGGCCTCGCCAGCGCGGAG
>NZ_JAKJIB010000323.1 GCF_021864505.1 Falsiroseomonas oryziterrae | reverse complement strand
GCTCCGGCGCATCGGCGAGGTGCGGCGCCAGCCGCGCGGGCCCCTCGCGCGGCGCTTCGGCGCGGCGCTGCTGCGCGCGCTGGACGAGGCGGCGGGCGAGGTCGCCGCGCCGATCTCCCCCATCCGCCCGCCGCCCGAGTTCTGGGTTGCGCGCGAGGTACTGGAGCCGCTGATCACGCGCGAGGCCATCGATGTCGTGGTGGAGGCGCTGCTGCGCGCGCTCTGCCGCAGGCTGGAGGCGGCGGGGCGTGGCGCGCGGCGCGTGGTGCTGCGTGCGCATCGGGTGGATGGCGGCGTGCAGGAGGTCGCGATCGGCACCGGACTTGCCGCGCGCGATCCCGCGCATCTGATGCGCCTCTTCGCCGAGAGGCTGGAACGGCTGGAGCCCGGCTTCGGCTTCGAGCGGATCGCGCTCGCCGCCGAGGTGACGGAGGAGATGGCGGGCACGCAGGCCGGCTTCGTGGGCGGCGTGGCGCAGCGCGAGGAACTGGTGCGGCTCTTCGACAGGCTTTCGCAGCGCGTGCAGGTCTGGCGCCTGGCGCCGGCCGCGAGCCACTGGCCCGAGCGCGAGGCGATGCGCGTCGCGGCGACCGCGACGGTGGAGGTCCTGCCGGGCTGGCCGCGTGCGCCGCGTCCCGTGCGGCTGCTGCGTCGTCCCTTCGAGGTGGGTGCCATGGCGCTGCTGCCGGACGCGCCCCCCTCGCTCCTGCGTATCGGCAGACTGGGTCATCGCGTGCGCGCCGCCGAAGGTCCGGAGCGGCTCGAGGCGGAATGGTGGCGTGAGGCGCGGCCGGGCCGCGACTACTACCGGGTGGAGTTGGCGAATGGCGCGCGGCTCTGGGTCTGCCGCTCCGGCTTCGGCGCGGAGGCGCGCTGGTTCGTGCATGGGCGGATGTGAGGTGAGCGCGGCGTACCCCCCACCCGGCTTCGCTTCGCTCAGCCACCCTCCCCCGCAAGCGGGAGAGGGATCGTCGGCGCAACCGGCTCCCTCTCCCGCTTGCGGGGGTACGACGCCAAAGGCGTCGGACGCCAGAGTTGCGGCGGCATCGTCGCCGCTTACGTCGGCTGGTTGGGGTGGGGGTGAGATGGCACCGGTCTGAGAGCGGATGACGACCACACCTCTCTTCGCCGAACTCGGCGCGCTGTCGAACTTCTCCTTCCTCGAAGGCGCGTCGCATCCGCGCGAGATCGTCGTCGCGGCAAAGGCGCTCGGGATGCCGGCGATCGGCATTGCCGACCGCAACTCCGTCGCCGGCCTGGTGCGCGGCCTGGTCGCGGCGGAGCAGGTGGGCATCCGCTTCGTCGCCGGTATCCGGCTTTGCCTGGACGACGGCGCCGAATACCTCGCCTGGCCCACCGACCGCGCCGCCTGGGGCCGGCTCTGCCGGATGCTGTCGGAAGCGCGGATGGAGGGCGAGAAGGGCGAGACGCGCCTGACGCGCGACATGCTGCTCGCCGGCGCCGAGGGCAGCGTCCTGGCCGCGATCCCGCCCGCGCAGATCACGGCCGACTTCGCGCGTCGCGCACGCGCCGATGCGCAGGCGCTGCGGCGCCGGCTGGCGCTGCCGCTCTTCTGCGCCGTCGACCATCGCTGCCGCGGCGACGACCAGGCACGGCTCGATGCGCTGGGGGCGATCGGCCTGCCGCTGATCGCATCGGGCGGCGTGCGCTACCATGTCGCGTCGCGCCGGCGCGTCGCCGACGTCCTCGCCGCGATCCGCCTCGGCACCACGGTGGAAGCGCTCGGCTACCACGCGGAGCCGAATGCGGAGGCGCATCTGCTGGCGCCGGAGGAGGTCGCGCGCCGCCTGCCCCGCCATCCGGAAGCGCTGGCCGCCAGCTTGCGCGTGAAGGACGCGTGCAGCTTCTCGCTGCGCGACCTCTCCTACGAATATCCCGACGAGATCCTCGATCCCGGCCGCACGCCGCAGCAGACATTGGAAGCGCGCGCCGCCGCCGCCTGCCTGGAGCGCTGGCCGGAAGGCGTGCCCGACAAGGTCGCACGCCAGATCGCGCATGAGCTGCGGCTGATCGCACAGCTGGACTACGCGGCCTATTTCCTGACGGTGCACGAGATCGTGCGCTTCGCGCAGTCGAAGGACATCCTCTGCCAGGGCCGCGGCTCGGCCGCCAATTCCGCCGTCTGCTACGCGCTCGGCATCACCGCGGTCGCCCCCGACAAGCACGATTTGCTCTTCGAGCGGTTCATCTCGGCGGCGCGCGACGAGCCGCCCGACATCGACGTGGATTTCGAGCATGAGCGGCGCGAGGAGGTGATCCAGCACATCTTTTCGAGATACGGCCGCGACCGCGCCGCGCTGACGGCCACGCTGATCCGCTACCGCGAGCGCAGCGCGATCCGCGAGGTCGGCAAGGCGATGGGGCTGACGGAGGACGTCACCGCGCGGCTGGCCAAGTCGGTGTGGGGCGCGGGCGAGAAGTCGCTGACCGAGATCGCCGAGGACAACGGGCTCCGCCCCGACGCGGACCCGCGCATCCGCCACGCGATGGAGATCGCCGAGGAGATCCAGGACTTCCCCCGCCACCTCGCCACCCATGTCGGCGGCTTCGTCATCACCCGCGGGCCACTCACCGAGCACACGGTGGTGGTGAAGGCCGCGATGGAAGGCCGCACCACCATAGAGTGGGACAAGGACGACATCGAGGCGCTGCGCATCCTGAAGGTGGATGTGCTGGGTCTCGGGATGCTCACTTGCATCCGCCGCGCCTTCGATCTCATTGCCGGCGCGGGCGGACCGCGCCTCGCGCTGCACACGGTGCCGCAGGACGACCGCGAGACCTATGCGATGCTGTCGCGCGCCGACAGCCTCGGCGTCTTCCAGGTGGAGAGCCGGGCGCAGATGAACATGCTGCCGCGGCTGCGTCCCAAGGCGTTCTACGACCTCGTCATCCAGGTCGCGATCGTGCGGCCGGGTCCCATCCAGGGCGACATGGTGCATCCCTACCTCCGCCGCCGGAACGAGGAGGAGCCGGTCGCGTATCCGTCGGAGGAGCTGAAGGGCGTGCTCGGCAAGACGCTCGGCGTGCCGCTCTTCCAGGAGCAGGCGATGCAGATCGCGATCGTCGGCGCGGGGTTCTCTCCGTCACGCGCGGACCAGTTGCGGCGCGCGATGGCGACCTTCCGCAACACCGGCGAGATCTGGAAATTCCGCCAGGACTTCATCGGCGGCATGGTGTCGCGCGGCTACGACCAGGACTTCGCCGAGCGCTGCTTCAAGCAGATCGAGGGCTTCGGCACCTATGGCTTCCCGGAAAGCCACGCCGCGAGCTTCGCGGGCCTCGTCTATGTCTCCGCCTGGATCAAGCGCCACCACCCGGCAGCCTTCGCCGCCGCGCTGCTCAACAGCCAGCCCATGGGCTTCTACGCACCGGCGCAGATCGTGCGCGACGCGAAGGAGCACGGCGTGGAGGTCCGGCCGATCGATGTCGTGTGGTCGGATTGGGATTGTACCCTGGAGGAGGGCGGCGCAGTCGAAACCCCCACCCGGCCGCTTCGCGGCCACCCTCCCCCGCTCCGCGGGAGAGGGATCGTCGGCGCGCCTTGCTCCCTCTCCCGCGGAGCGGGGGAGGGTTGGGGTGGGGGTAATCCTCCCTCCCTTCGCCTCGGCCTGCGCCTCGTCGCCGGTCTCAAGGAAGACGACGCGCGCGCGATCATGCAAGCGCGGCGCGATGCGCCCTTCGCCGACGTCGCCGATCTCGCGCGCCGCGCGCGGCTCGATCGCGGCGCGATGGATGCGCTCGCCCGCGCCGATGCGCTGCGCAGCCTGGCGGATGGCCGCCGCCACGCGATGTGGGAGGCCGCCGGCGTCGAGGCGCCGCTGCCGCTGTCCGAAGCGCGCGACGACCGCAAGCCGACGCTGCCTGCCGAGACCGCGGGAGAGGAGACGGTGCTCGACTACGCCGCGACCGGCCTCTCGCTCCGCCGCCACCCGCTGGCGTTGCTGCGGCCGAAGCTGACGGAGTTCGGCGGCGCCGACACGCGCAGTCTTGCCGCCGCGCGGCAGGGCCGCTGGATCCGCCTCCCCGGCCTCGTGCTGGTGCGCCAGCGCCCGGGCAGCGCGAAGGGGGTGGTGTTCTTCACCGTCGAGGACGAGTTCGGCGTCGCGAACCTGGTGCTCTACCCCGACATCGTCGCGCGCGACCGCGCCGCGGTGGTCGGCGCAAGGCTGGTGCTGGCCGAAGGCCGCGTCGAGCGCACCGAGACGCAGGAGGTACCGATCATCCACCTCGTCGTGCGGCACCTGTACGACTGGTCGGGGCTGCTCGACGGCCTCCACACGCTCGAGGACGCGAACTGGGACCGCGTGCTCGCCAATGCCGACGAGGTGCGCAGCCCCAACCTGCACGATCCGCGCGACCCGGCGATCCGGGCGGCGAGGAAGGGAAGCGCTGCGATGCCCCCTTCCCGCGACTTCCGCTGAGCCGCGTCCCGAAACCCCGCATTTGCGACTCATTCTCAATTGCAGTATCACGACCGCCTCGCACAGGAGACTCCGAGCCCATGGCGACACGCGGCCTGCCCGCCTGGCCCTTCACCACCGCAACCCCGGAGGACCTGCCCGCGGCCGAGCGTCTGCTGCTCGACGCCGCCCGGGCCTGGGCCGCCGCCTGCCATCGCGGAGAGCCGCCCGTCCCTGCCCTGCGCCGCCTGCTGGCGACGGAGCG
>NZ_JAKJIB010000322.1 GCF_021864505.1 Falsiroseomonas oryziterrae | reverse complement strand
CGCCTGGCGGCGAGCCGCACGCTGGTGATCTGCGACGTCGGCGCGCCGCCGCAGGCGCGGCGCGAGCCCGGGCCCGGCGGCTTGCCGCGTGGCGCCGACCGCTTCGCCCATGCCGGCACGCTGGCCTTCGAGATGTCGGTCGGGCGCGACCGGCTGATCGTGAATTGCGGCGCGGCACCTGCGGCCGAGGGCGAATGGCGCGACGCGCTGCGCGCCACCGCGGCGCATTCGACGCTGGTACTGGCCGACACGAATTCGAGCGAGCTGCGCGCCGAAGGGCTCGGCCGCCGCGTCGAGGCGGTGGAGGCCGACCGGCAGGACGCCAATGGCGCACAGTGGCTGGAAGCCTCGCATGACGGCTGGCTGCGCCAGTTCGGCCTGCGGCACCGGCGGCGCTTCTACCTCTCGGAATCCGGCGACGATCTGCGCGGCGAGGATGTGCTGGAAGCCGACCGCGAGGTGCAGGTGCCGGGCTTCTCCGTGCGGTTCCACCTGCACCCGACGGTGCTCGCGAACCCGCAGCAGGATGAGGCGGGCGTGCTGCTGCGCCTGCCGTCCGGCGTGGGGTGGCGGTTGCGCGCGAAGGGCGCGCGCGTGGCGATCGAGGAGAGCATCTTCTTCGCCGGCGAGCCGCGCCGCAGCCAGCAGGTCGTGCTGCACGCCGAGCCGGGCGCGATGAGCGTGCAATGGGCGATCGTGCGCGTGAGCATGCCGGCGCCTGGGAGCGAGGCGGCATAACAACAACCCAGGGCCGCGAATGCGGCCCCGCGCCGCGACTGCCCGCATGGCCCGGCGGATCATGTCTGCGGCGCGGAAGCCAAGCGCCCGGAGGGCGCGCCGGCGCCTGAGGCAAATGAAAATCCTTCAGATCACCAATGTCGACTTCTCGCTGCGGCACTTCCTGCTGCCGCTGATGCGCGGCTTGCGCGCGCGCGGGCATGAGGTGGTCGGCGTCTGCGCCGAGGGCCCGCTGCTCGACCTGCCGCGCGACGAGGGCTTCCGCATCGAGGCGGTGCCGATGGCGCGCAGCCTGAACCCGGTCGCGCAGGCGCGCGCATTGTCGGCGCTGGTCGCGCTGATGCGCCGCGAGAAGCCCGACCTGGTGCACGCGCACATGCCGATCAGCGGGCTGCTGGCGCGCGCCGCGGCGAAGGCGGCGGGCGTGCCGCGCATCGCCTATACCTGCCACGGATTCCTGTTCAACCAGCCGGGGCCGTGGTGGCGCGCGCGGCTCGCGCTCACGCTGGAACGCGCCGCCGGGCGCATCACCGACACCTACCTGACGGTGAGCGAGGAGGAAGCCGGCGATGCGCGCCGCCTCGGCATCCACCCGAACGCGACGCCGGTGCTGAACGGGCGCGACCCGGCGCGCTTCCGGCCCGACCCGGCGGCGCGCGCGGCGCTGCGCGCGGAGCTCGGCGCCGGCGAGGGCGATTGCGTGGTGCTCGCGGTGTCGCGACTGGTGCGCCACAAGGGATTTCCCGAGCTGCTCGAGGCGATGCGCGCCACGCCCGCGCATTGCGTGCTGTGGGTGGTGGGGGAGCGGCTGCCGACCGACCACGGCGAGGACATGGCGCCGCATTTCGCGCGCGCCGAGACGGCGCTGCCCGGCCGCATCCGCCGGCTCGGCTACCGCCACGACGTGGCGCGGCTGATGGCGGCGGCCGACGTCTTCTGCCTGCCCTCGCACTTCGAGGGCCTGCCGATGTCCATCATCGAGGCGATGCTGACCGGCCTGCCCGTGGTCGCCACCGACATCCGCGGCCCGCGCGAGCAGGTGGTGCAGGGGGAGACCGGGCTGCTGGTGCCGCCGATGACGGTGGAACCGCTGGCGGCGGCGCTATCGCGGCTGGCGGCCGATCCGGCGCTGCGCGTGCGCATGGGCGAGGCCGGCCGGATGCGGGCGCTGGATCGCTTCGACGAGGCGAAGATCGTCGCGCGGACGGTCGCGCTGCTGGAACAGGGGATGCCTGCGCGGCCGGCATAGCGCCCGATCCGCGAAGGCGGAATCGCCGGAGCGGTGAATCGGTCGCTCGAACACGGATAACAGCGTGATCCGTTCAAGCGGATCACGCTGGATATGACGGCGTCTTCATGCCTGGGGCGTTGATGCGCGGGCGATGGAGCGCGATACGGGCGGCATGACCGATCGCCTCCCCGTCCGCCGCGCCTTGCTCTCCGTCTCCGACAAGGCGGGCATCGTCGAGTTCGCCCGCTTCCTGGCCGCGCAGGGCGCGGAGATCCTCTCCACCGGCGGCACCGCAGCGGCGATCCGCGCGGCCGGCATCCCGGTGAAGGACGTGTCGGAGCACACCGGCTTCCCGGAGATCCTGGACGGGCGGGTGAAGACGCTGGTGCCGCAGGTGCATGGCGGCCTGCTCGGCCGGCGCGACCTGGCCGAACATCGGGCGCAGATGGAGACGCATGCGATCGCGCCGATCGACCTCGTCGCGGTGAACCTCTACCCCTTCGAGGCGACCGTGGCGAAGGGTGCGGCCTTCGAGGACTGCATCGAGAACATCGACATCGGTGGCCCCGCGATGATCCGCAGCGCGGCGAAGAACCATGAGTCCGTCGTGGTGGTGACGGAACCGGACCAGCTGGCGGAAGTGCGCGCGGAGCTGGAGGAAGGCGGCACGACGCTCGCGACCCGCCGGCGCCTCGCCGCGGCAGCCTATGCGCGCACGGCGGCCTATGATGCGGCGATCTCCGGCTGGTTCGCGGGGCAGCTGAAGGAGCCCTTCCCGCCGCGCCTGTCCGTCGCCGGCGTGCTGCGCCAGTCCTTGCGCTACGGCGAGAACCCGCACCAGGCGGCGGCCTTCTACACCGACGGCAGTGCGCGCCCCGGCGTCGCGACCGCGGTGCAGGTGCAGGGCAAGGAGCTGTCCTACAACAACCTGAACGACACCGACGCGGCCTTCGAATGCGTCGCCGAGTTCGACCGGCCCGCCATCGTCATCGTCAAGCACGCCAACCCCTGCGGCGTGGCGGAAGCGGATGACCTCGCCGCTGCCTGGGACCTGGCGCTGCGCTGCGACCCGGTCTCGGCCTTCGGCGGCATCGTGGCGGCCAACCGGAGGCTCGACGCCGCGGCGGCCGAGCGGATCGCCGCGATCTTCACCGAGGTGGTGGTGGCGCCCGACGCCGACGACGCGGCGAAGGCGGTCTTCGCGAAGAAGAAGAACCTGCGGCTGCTGCTGACCGGCGGCATGCCCGATCCGGCAGCGCCGGGGCTGCTGGTGAAGTCGGTCGCAGGCGGGTTCCTCGCGCAGACGCGCGACGGCGGGCGCGTGACGGAGCAGATGCTGCGGACGGTCACGCAGCGCGCGCCGACGGCAGCGGAGATGGCGGACCTCCTGTTCGCGTTCCGCGTCTGCAAGCACGTCAAGTCGAACGCGATCGTCTATGCCAAGGGCCTGGCGACCGCGGGCATCGGCGCGGGGCAGATGAACCGGCTGGAATCCGCGCGCATCGCCGCCTGGAAGGCCGAGGCCGCGGCACGGGCGGCAGGTCTACCGCAGAGCCTGGCGAAGGGCTCGGTCGTCGCATCGGATGCGTTCTTTCCCTTCGCCGATGGGCTCGAGGCCGCGGCGGCGGCGGGCGTCACGGCGGTGATCCAGCCTGGCGGCTCGATCCGCGACGCGGAGGTGATCGCGGCGGCGGACAAGGCGGGTCTCGCGATGGTGTTCACCGGCATGCGGCACTTTAGGCATTGATCGTTTGCCCTCAGGCGCCGGGCGGCCGCATCCGCGGCCTTGGCTTGCGCGCAGGCCACTGTCGCGCTGGTGGTACTGTTGGTTTGTGCGCGGGCCGCGTTCGCGGCCTCGGCCGGCTTTGCCGGCCGCCAGCTCTGGACGAATAGGCGCATGGGGCCCCTGCTCTCCGGCTATCACCGCTTCCGCGAGGAGACCTGGCCGCAGCAGCGGGCGCGGTTCGAGGAGCTGGCGGCGCAGGGACAGAAGCCGCACACGCTGGTCATCGCCTGCTCCGACAGCCGGGTCGATCCGCAGATGATCTTCTCGGCCGGGCCGGGCGAGCTCTTCGTGATCCGCAACGTCGCCAATCTGGTGCCGCCCTACATGCCCGACGCCGCCTTCCACGGCACCAGCGCGGCGGTGGAATTCGCGGTGCGGGTGCTCGGCGTGGCGCGGATCGTGGTGATGGGCCACGCGCTCTGCGGCGGCGTGCGCGCGCTGCTCGACGGTGCGCCGGCGAACGCGGGCGACTTCGTCGCCGGCTGGATCGGCATCGCGGAACGCGCGCGCGCCACGGCGCTGCGCTGCGACACGCCGGAGGCCGCGCAGGAAGCCTGCGAGCACGAAGCGGTGCGCATCTCGCTGGCGAACCTGATGACCTTCCCCTGGGTCGCGGAGGCGGTGCAGGCCGGGCGGCTACGCCTGCGCGGCGCGCATTTCGGCGTCGCGACCGGCCGCCTGCTGGTGCTGGATGGCGAGACCGGGGAGTTCGCGCCGGCCTGAGCCGTGTGCTTGACTCGCGGGCCGCGAATCGGGGGACCCGCGTGCCGGAGTGGCTGCCGCCTGCGCTGATTGCCGCCGCCATCCTGCTGGCGGGGCTGCTGCTGCTCGCCGCGCGCCGCGGCCGGCAGGGGGAGGAGCTTGCGCGCCTGACCGCCACGCTGGAGGCGCTGGCGGCGGCGCAGGAGCGCGCCGCGGCGCGGGGCGAGGAACGG
>NZ_JAKJIB010000321.1 GCF_021864505.1 Falsiroseomonas oryziterrae | reverse complement strand
CAGGTGGCGGCGAAGACGAAGGCCAGCACCGGCATCGCGAAGCGCGGCGCGGGCATGGCCTCGCCCTCGGCCGCGGCGAGCTTCTCGGGCGGCGGCGCCTGCGGGACCAGCAGCCGGTTGAGCGGCAGACCGATGACGAGATGCAGCGCCGCCCAGGCCAGGCAGGCGCCGCGCCAGCCCCACATCTCCTCCATCACCGCCGAGAGCGGCCAGCCGACGGTGCTCGCGAAGCCGGCGATCAGCGTGATGCCGGTGATCGGCGCGCGCGCCGCGCGGCCATAGAGCCCGGCGAGCGTCGCGAAGGCCGCATCGTAGAGGCCGAGCGCCATGCCGATGCCGAGCAGCACCCAGCCCAGCACCACGGCCCATAGACCAGGCGCCGCGCCGAGCAGCGCGAGGCCCGCGGCGAGCACGAGGTTCGAGAGCACCAGGACGTCGCGGCCGCCGCGGCGGTCGATCGCGCGGCCGACCCATGGCCCGAGCAGCGCGGACAGCACCAGCGCGCCCGAGAAGGCGCCGAAGATCCAGGACGAGGAAAGGCCAAACTCGGCGGCCATCGGCGCGGCGAGGATCGCCGGCAGGTAATAGGAGGACGCCCAGGCGAGCGTCTGCGCCGCACCGAGCGCGACCACCACGCGCCGCGTGCCCTCCTGCGGCGCACTCACGATGCGCGACCGGCGGCGCGCTCTGCCCTGTCAGCCATGCCGCATGGTCGGGGCCGAAGGCGCGGGGGGTCAACCCCGCGCGCTCATCCCCGCCGCCGCGGCTTTACAGGCTGCCCCAGACCTCCTCGGCGACCTCGACGCAGCGGCGCAGCTTCGCCCACTGCTCCTCGACGGTCAGCACATTGCCTTCCTCGGTCGAGGCGAAGCCGCATTGCGGGCTGATCGCGAGCTGGTCGAGCGGCGCGTATTTCGCCGCTTCCTCAATGCGACGCTTCAGCAGGTCCTTGGTCTCGAGATCGCCGCGCTTCGAGGTGACGAGGCCGAGCACGACGGTCTTGCCCTTCGGCAGGAAGCGCAACGGCGCGAAGCTGCCGGAGCGCTCGTCGTCGTATTCCATGAAATAGGCGTCGACGCCGATCCCGTTGAACAGCACCTCGGCGACCGGGTCGTAGCCGCCGGAGGCGATGTGCATGGAGCGGAAATTGCCGCGGCAGAGATGCATGGAGACGACCATGTCCTTCGGCCGGTCGGCGATCGCCTGGTTGATCAGCGCGGCGTATTTCTGCAGCAGCCCCTCGGTCTCCTCGCCGCGCGCCTTGAGGCCGGCGATCTGCTCCGGATCGCAGAGATAGGCGATGTTCACCTCGTCGAGTTGCAGGTAGCGGCAGCCGGCCTTGGCGAAGTCATCGACGGCGGCGGCATAGGCGGTGCCGAGATCGGCGAAGAAGCCGTCCATCTCGGGATAGGTGTGCGTGTCCACCGCGCGGCGGCCGCCGCGGAAATGCAGCACCGACGGGCTCGGGATGGTGATCTTCGGCACGGCGCCGCCGGCGTTGTCGCGCACGAAGGCGAAGTCGCGCACGAAGGGATGGCCGGCATAGTGGATGCGACCGGTGACCTTGAGGCCATAAGCCTTGGTCTGGCCGCCCTGGAACTGGATGCCCTGGTCGCTTTCGTACATCTCGACGCCGCCGAGGCCGGCGAGGAAGTCGAAATGCCAGAAGGCGCGGCGATACTCGCCGTCGGTCACCGCCTTCAGCCCGATCGCCTTCTGCTCCGCGATCACCTCGCGGATGAAGCGGTCCTCGGTCTCGCGCAGCGCCTCGGCCGAAAGCGTGCCGGCGGCACGCGCGGCGCGCGCGTCGCGGAGCGGGATCGGGCGGAGCAGGCTGCCGACGTGGTCGGCGCGGAAGGGGGGCACGGTGCCGGGCATGGGCGCTCCTCTGATTTGGCCGCGCTGCATGCAGCGGGCGGGGAGACAAGCCGGCGGCGCGCGGAAACGCGACGGCCCGCCGGGATCGCTCCCGGCGGGCCGCATACCATCACGCCGTCATTGCATGCAACGCGGGCCGGCGGGTCTCAGTCGGCGGTCGCCCCCGTCTCCCGCACCAGCCTGCCCCACTTCTCGGATTCGGCGCGCGCGAACTGGAGGAACTCCTCCGCGGTGCCGCCGCGCACGATGGCACCCTGCGCCGCCAGCATCTCGCGCAGCTCGGGGACACGGAGGATCGAATCGACCTCCGCCGCGAGGCGTCGCACGCGATCGGCCGGTGTGGCGGCATGCACCGCGAGGCTCATCCAGGTGGCCGAGATCAGGTCGGGCACGCCCTGCTCCACCGTCGTCGGCACGTCGGGCAGGAGCGCGAGGCGTTCGGTATGCGCCACCGCGATCGCCTTCATCCGGCCGTCGCGCACGAAGGGCGCGGCGGAGAAGGCGGCGTCCCACATCGCCATGGTCTGCCCCCCCACCAGCGAGGTCAGCGCCGGCGCCGAACCGCCGAAGGGCACATGCGTCGCCTCGCCGCCGCGTCCCATCGCGCGCGTCATCGCGATGGTCAGGTGCGAGGGCGTGCCGATGCCGGCGGAGGCGAATTTCAGCTGGTCTCCCATGCGCCGCGAGAGTGCGAGGAACTCCTGCAGGTTGTTGGCCGGCAGCGAGGGCTGCACGACCAGCACCAACGGAATCACGCTGATCAGCGACGTCATCGCGAAGTCGCGGAACGGGTCGTAGGGCAGCCGGCGATAGAGATGCGGGTTGATCGCGATCGGCCCGGAGGGCGTCGCGAAGACCGTGTGCCCGTCGGGCGGCGTCTGCAGGAAGGCCTGGGCGGCGACGATGCCGTTCGCGCCGGGCCGGTTCTCCACCACCACCGGCTGACCCCAGCGCTCGGCCAGGCGCTGCGCGACCACGCGGGCCTGGGCGTCGGCCGAGCCGCCGGCGGCGACCGGGACGATGAAGCGCATGCCGCGGTTCGGATAGGCTTCCTGCGCCCGGGCGCCCGCGGCGCTGAGCAGCGCGGGCGCGGCAAGCAGGGTCAGCGCCGTTCGGCGGTGAAGGGTCATGGCGTTCGCTCCCGGTTCGGCTGCGCGCCGATTAGGGGATGTGCGGCCCTGCATGCAAGGCCGCGGCGTCGGGGCTTAGCCGCCCATGCGCCGCCGCAGCCGCTCCTGCCCTTCTTGCGGCATGTGCAGGCCGAGGCGCGAGCGGCGCCAGAGCACGTCATCGGCCGTGCGCGCCCATTCCTTCGCGACCAGCCAATCCAGCTCGCGCTCGGTGAAGCCGGCGCCATACGCCTCGCCCATCGCATTCGGCCCGCTCGCGCCGCCGAGCAGCGCGTCGAGGTCGCTTCCATAGGCGCGCACCAGGCGCCGCAGCGTCGCGGGCTCGAGCCAGGGATGGCGGCGCGCCATCTCCGCCTCGAACTCCGGGAGCGTGCGGCCGCCGAACTCGCCGCCCGGAAGCGGCGCGCCGTCGGTCCAGGCGGTGCCCTCGCGGCCGAGTGCCGCGCCGATCTGCGCCACCGCATCCTCGGCGAGGCGGCGATAGGTGGTGATCTTGCCGCCATAGACGGTCAGCACCGGCGCCTGCCCGGCCGGCGCATCGGTCTTCAGCACGTAGTCGCGCGTGACGGCGGAGGGGTTGTCGGCGCCATCGTCATGCAGCGGGCGCACGCCCGAATAGGTCCAGACGATCTCGGCCGGATCGGGCCTGCGGCGGAACTGGCGGCCCACCGCGTCGCAGAGATAGGCGGCTTCCTCCGGCGTGCAGTGCGCCGCGCGCGGGTCGCCCTCATGCGGCACGTCGGTGGTGCCGACCAGGGAGAAGCGGCCCTCATACGGAATGACGAAGACCACGCGGCGGTCGTCGTTCTGCAGGATATAGGCCTGCTCGCCCTCGTAGAGCGCGGGCAGCACGATGTGGCTGCCGCGGATCAGGCGCACGCGGTCCTGCGCGCGGGCGCGGGCGGCGTCCTGCGCCTCCATCACCCAGGGGCCGGCGGCGTTGACCAGGGCGCGCGCCTGGACCTGGCGCTCCGTGCCGTCCTCGGCCACCAGCCGGCAGGTCCAGCCATCCGGGCCGCGCTCGGCGCCGGCGAAGGCGGTGCGGACCAGCACCTCGGCGCCGCGCGCGGCGGCGTCGCGCACGTTCAGGACGACGAGGCGGCTGTCCTCCACCCAGCAATCCGAATAGGCGAAGCCGTCGGTGATCTCGGCCTTCAGTGGCGCGCCCCAGGCGTGGCGCGAGAGCGGCACGCCTTCGGCGCCCGGCAGGCTGACGCGACGGGCGAGGTGGTCGTAGAGGAAGAGGCCCGCGCGGATCACCCAGCGCGGTCGCATCTCCGGCCGGTGCGGCAGCACGAAGCGCATCGGCCAGACGATGTGCGGCGCGATGCGCAGCAGCACCTCGCGCTCCGCCAGCGCTTCCCGCACCAGGCGGAACTCGTACTGCTCCAGATAGCGCAGCCCGCCATGGATCAGCTTGGAACTGTTCGAGGAGGTCGCGCCGGCCAGGTCGCCGCGCTCGACCAGGCAGGTGGAGAAGCCGCGACCCTGCGCGTCGCGCGCGATGCCCGCGCCGTTCACGCCGCCGCCGATGACAAGGATGTCGAACCGGTCGGGCATCAGATCCGATGCGCCGGCACGCTGCCGTTCCCTCTGACTTGCATGCAGCGCTTATGCCATGGCTCGTGCGACCTGTCGCCCTGCGCCGGTCACCGGCGCCCCAGCGCCGCGACCTCGCGCCGCGCCTCGGCGGCCAGCGCCGGCCGGCCTGCCG
>NZ_JAKJIB010000320.1 GCF_021864505.1 Falsiroseomonas oryziterrae | reverse complement strand
CGGCATGGCGACAACCGGCGGCACCCAAGGCGCGGCGCGCGCGCAGGCGGTCGCCGCGCCGGCCCTCGCGCTCCGCGGCGGCAGTGCGCGTCCGCCGAACCTCCTCTTCGTCTTCACCGACCAGGAGCGCTACGCCGCGCGGCTTCCCGCCGGCCTCTCGCTGCCCGCGCATGAGCGCCTCGCGCGCGGCGGCGTCACCTTCCACGCGCATTACTGCCCGGCGGTGATGTGCACCTCGTCCCGCGCCGTGCTGATGACCGGGCTGCAGACGCCCGACAACCGCATGTTCGAGAACACGGACGTGCCCTGGGTGACGCGCCTCGCGCCCGACATCCCGACCATCGGCCACATGCTGCGCGCCGCCGGCTACCACACCGCCTACAAGGGCAAGTGGCACCTCAACGACAGCTTCGACGTCGCGGAGCCCGACCGCCTCTTCACGCGCGAGATGGAGGAGCACGGCTTCGCCGACTACAACGGCGTCGGCGACATCATCGGCCATGCGCTCGGCGGCTATCACTTCGACCACCTGATCGCCGGCAGCGCCGTCACCTGGCTCCGCCGTCACGGCCGCGTGCTGCAGGACGAGGGCAAGCCCTGGGCGCTCTTCGTCAGCCTGGTGAACCCGCACGACGTCATGTTCTTCAACACCGACGCGCCGGGCCAGGCGGTGCAGGACAGCGGCACCCTGATCCAGCGCCCGCAGCGCGCGCCCGACCACGCGCTCTACCGCGCCACCTGGGACACGCCGGTGCCGCCCACGCTGACCGAGGCCTTCGACGCGCCCGGCCGGCCCGCCGCGCATGGCGAGTTCCAGCGCATGTGGAACATCGTGCTCGGCCACATCCCGCCGGAGCCGGAGCGCTGGCGCCGCTTCCACGACTACTACATCAACTGCATCCGCAACGTGGACAACTCGCTCTCGGCGCTGCTGGCGGAGCTTGACCTGCTGCGGCTGGCCGACCGCACGGCGGTGGTCTTCACCGCCGACCACGGCGAGATGGCCGGCGCCCACGGCCTGCACGGCAAGGGCCCCTTCGCCTACGAGGAGACCACGCACCTCCCGCTCTACGTCACGCATCCGGATGTGCGCGGCGGGCAGGATTGCCGCGCGCTGTCCGGCCACATCGACCTCGTGCCCACGCTGCTCGGCATGGCCGGCGTGGCGCCGGGGCGCGTGGCGGAACTCGCGCGGCGGACGCTGCCCGGCAAGGACCTCACGCCGCTGCTCGCCAATCCCGGCGCCGCCGGCGCGAACGCGCTGCGCGAGGGCGTGCTGTTCACCTACAGCGGTCTCAGCACCAACGACGCCTCGCTGTGGCAGGCGGTGGCGACCGCGCGCGCCGCCGGCCTCGACCCGAAGGAGGAGCTGCGCCGCCAGGGCTTCCAGCCCGACCTGACGAAGCGCGGCAGCCTGCGCTCGGTCTTCGACGGCCGGCACAAGTTCACGCGCTACTTCGCGCCCACGCAGCGCAACCGCCCCACCACGCTCGACGAGCTCTATCGCTGGAACGACGTCGAGCTCTTCGACCTGCAGGCCGATCCCACCGAGACCCGCAACCTCGCCGCCGACCGCGCGCGCAACGCGCCGCTGGTGGAGGCGATGAGCGCGAAGCTCGAACGCGCCATCGCCGCCGAGATCGGCGCGGATGACGGGCGCGAGATGCCGGACTTCCCGCGCATCGAATGGACGCTGGACCGCGTCGATCTCTGAGACCCGGCGGGCGGCGTCGACGGCCCGCCCGTCAGAAGCGGAAGGTGACGCCGAGCAGCGGCCCGCCGAAGCCGAGATCGAGGCCGAGATCGCCGCGCTCCCGCTCCACCGCCAGGTAGCGGTAGCCGGCCTGCACGCTGACGCTCTCCGTCGCCTGCCAGCTGACCGCGCCGAACAGCTGCCAGGTCAGGCGCGAGCTGGTGTCGAAGCCGCCGATGTCGGCATAGGCGACGGCCGACCAGCGCTCCGCCAGCCGGAATTCGACGCGCAGCGCCAGGATCGGGTCCACGAAATCGGCCGAGGCGCTGGAGGAACGGCCCGCCGCGAGGCCGGGGTTCAGCGTCACCTTGTTCTCGACCCACCAGGCCCGCATGCCGGCGCCGAGGTCGAGCCCGAAGCCGGGCTCCTGCCAGATCCGCAGCAGGCCGACCGCGCTCAGCTGCGTCGCAGTCAGCTCGCTCCTCCCGCCGGCGAAGGCCACGCCCCGCGGCGTCGCGAAATCCTCCTCCACGCTCAGCGTCATCGCGTCCAGGATCAGGCTGAGCCGCCCGCCGTAGCGCGCCTCGAAGCTGCCCATCAGCGCGAGGTTCAGGTCGGAGAGCACGTCGCCGAAATCCACGTCGAAGTCGCGCGTCTCGCGCGGCAGCGTCGCGGTGCCCGACACGCCGGCGGCCCAGAGATACGGCGTCACCGCGAAGCGCCAGCCCGCCTGCGGCTCCTGCGCACGGGCCTGGAATGCGGCGCCGAAGCCGAGCAGCCCGACCATCGCGAGAAGGTGACCTGCCCGCCGCCAGCCGCCTTGCTGTCGCGACGACGCGCAGGGGCCCGCCCTGCCGCACCGCGCCACCCGCACACCCGCCATCGCCCGCTCCTGGATCCGCGCCCCGCCCCGTCGGAACAGGCTGGCCCGGAACATCCAAGATCACAGCTGTTCCCGCTATCCGTTTCGGGCAAACTCGTCCCCGGACCACCGACCTGTCGCCGGCGCGGCGCGAGGGGAACGGCATGCAAGGCGCCGCGGGCGCGATCATCGGCAGCGTCGTCCGCACCGCGGATCACGACCATCTCGGCCGCGTGCTGCAGGGCGCCCGCATGGAGTACATGCCGCACCCCGGCCAACCCTTCCACGCGGCGCTGCGCGCGCTGCGGATGGACGGCGTCACGGCGCAGCATGTCGAGATCGGGGCCTGCCTGAACCGCGGGGCGATCGAACCCGGCATCGCGGCGATCGTCCAGCCGGTGCGCCACGACGACGGCGCGACCTCGGTGAACGGCATCGCCTTGGGCAGCCGCGACGCGCTCCTGCTGGCCGGCGGGGCGGAGCTCGTCACGGCGGGCAGCAGCCGGCGCAGCTGGGTGTCCGTCGCGCTCCCACAGGCCTTCCTCGCGGATCTGGAGGAGCTCGGGCCACCGCCCGTGCGCAGCAGCGGCTCGGCGGCGGTGCTCGACATTCCCGATGGTCCGGCCGCGCAGCTCCAGGCTGCCCTGCTCGCCGCCGCCGAGATGGCGCAGACGCGCCCTGCGGAGCTCGCGGCACCGGGCGCGGCGCCGAGCCTCGCCGCGTCGCTGCGGGAGCTGGCCGCGGAGGCGATGACCGCGGGGGTCGCACTGCGCGCCGCACGACGCGCCACGCGCGAGATGCTGCGCGTGTTCCGGCAATCCGAGGATCTGCTGCAGGCCAACATCTCCCGGCCGATCTATCGCGACGACCTCTGCGTCGCGCTCGGCGTGTCGCGGCGCAAGCTGCACGACGCCTTCGCCGCCACGGTCGGCATGAGCCCTCCGGCCTACCTCAAGCTGCGCCGCCTGGTGCTCGTGCGCCGTGCGTTGCGGTCGGACGGCGAAGATGCGCCGCTGGTGAAGAGCGTCGCGCTGTCGCATGGCTTCTGGCACCTCGGCCACTTCGCGCGGGATTACCGGCAGATGTTCGGCGAATTGCCCTCGCAGACGATCACCGCGGCCCGGCCGGCCTGATCTCCGGCGGAACCCGCAATCTTGCCCAAAGCGGATAGCGCCCGCGCGTTCCGCGCCGCGCGGCAGCAGGGCCATCCTCCCGGTCGAAACGGCGGCAGGACGGCGCCGGTGGACGGGACCGGAAGGCAAGGACCATGACCACACGACGCGACCTGATGCTGGCCTCCGCGACGCTCGCGGCCGCCTCGCTCGCCACGCATACGGGCGCGCAGGCGCAGCAGGCCGCGGCGCCCCCTGCAGCGGCAGCCACGCTCGACGCCGCGCTGGCCGACGCGATCGCGCTCGAGGCCTACATCTACCTCTACCCGCTCATCACCATGGAGGTGACGCGCCGGCAGGCCACCAACTACGCGCGCATGGGCGAGAACCCGTTCCGCGGGCCGATGAACGGCTTCGTGCATCTCCGCAGCTTCCCGCCGGCCGATTTCCGCGACGTGGTGCGGCCGAACTTCGACACGCTCTACTCCGTGGCCTGGCTCGACCTGCGGCGCGAGCCGATCGTGCTCTCCCTGCCCGACACCGCCAGTGCGGATGGCCGCTACTACCTGATGCCGATGCTCGACATGTGGTCGAACGTCTTCGCCTCGCCGGGCACGCGCACCACCGGGCGCGGCGCCGGACGCTACGCGATCACCGCACCCGGCTGGACCGGCACGCTGCCCGCGGGCGTCGAGCGCATCGCGGCGCCGACGCCGATGGCCTGGATCATCGGGCGCACCCAGACCAACGGCACGGCCGACTACGCCAATGTCCACCGCCAGCAGGACGGCTACGGGCTGACGCCGCTGAGCCGCCTCGGCCAGCCGGCCGAGCCGGCGACGGGCCAGGTGGATCCCGGCGTGGACATGCGCACGCCGCCGCTCGCCCAGGTCAACGGCATGCCGGCCGCCGCCTATTTCGCGCTCGGCGCGACGCTGCTGCGGACCCATCCGCCCGGCGCCTACGACCAGCCGATCCTGGCGCGCATGGCCCGGATCGGCCTCCGCGCCGGTCAGCCCTTCGACATCGCCGCCGTGCCGCCCGCGGCCCGCGCCGCGCTGGAGCGCGCGGCCGCCGAGGGCCCG